>DATGWF010000092.1:0-1894 GCA_035299585.1 Microbacteriaceae bacterium | reverse complement strand
TCATTGCACTCGCCGCAGCCGGGCGAGCCGATGCCGAGCAGATTGCGGCATATCTCGCCGAAGACAACACGGCGACCGGCGCACAGTCGGCGGCGCACGCGCGTGCTGCACTCCCGAGCCTGGCCGCCAAACGGGCCGCGTGGGATTCGCTCGTCGTCGCGGACGATGCTCCCAACACAATCGTGCGGACGACCGCAATGGGCTTTGTTCGCGGCGCTGATGCCGTGCTCGAACCCTTCGTCGGCGACTACTTCGACATGCTCGAGGAGATTTGGGAGGCTCGCTCGTTTGCGATTGCCGAGGCCATCATCGAGGGACTGTTCCCGTTCTCGCTGGCGAACGAATCACTCCGGGACGCATGTCGCGCTTGGCTTGAAGCCCATCCAGATGCCGCTCCAGCGTTGCGTCGCATCATTATCGAAAACCTCGCGAGTGTCGAGCGCGCCCTCAGTGCGCAAGCGTGCGATATCGCGGCGGCTGCGCGCGGCTAGGGCATGGAGCCGATCGTGAACGCGACCCTCACCTGGCTGCAAGATGCGGGCGTGCTCGCGCTCGGGAGCAAGTTGGTGACTGCGGCGGTCATCGTCGCCGTCGCCCTGCTGTTGCGCTGGCTCGCTGGCATCGTCATCCACCGGCTCGTCAACCGCATCGTCTCGGGAGTCAAGCGCAAGCACGAGGTCACCGACACGCAAGCGCTGACCGCCTCCCCGATTGCGGCTATGCGCATTGTGCAGCGCACCCGGACTCTTGGCAGTGTGCTGCGCAACATCCTGAATGTCATCATCATTTCGGTTGTCGTGCTCATGCTCATCGACCTGTTCGCTCCCGGCGTGCTCGGCTCGCTTGCGCTCCTGACGGCCGCCGTCGGAGCAGGTCTCGGTTTCGGCGCGCAAAACATCGTCAAGGACGTTCTCAACGGCATCTTCATGGTCGTGGAGGACCAATATGGCGTCGGCGACATTGTGGATCTCGGTGGCGCGAGCGGAGTGGTCGAGGCCGTCTCGATTCGAGTCACCCAGGTCCGCGACGTCAACGGCACGCTGTGGTTCGTGCGCAACGGCGAGATCAGCCAGGTGGGCAATATGTCTCAGGGCTGGGCCCGCGTCATCATCGACCTCGCGATTCCATACGATTCGGATATCGATGCCATCGAGGCCGCCGTGCTCGAGACGGCGACGGAGCTCGCGACCGCAAGCGCCTGGCGTTCGCGCATTCTGGAAAAGCCGGAGATCTGGGGCATCGAGTCAATTTCGGCCGAGGCCGTCGTGACCCGCGTCGTCATTAAGACGCGCACGTCCGCCAAAGATGACGTGGCTCGGGAGTTGCGCATGCGCATCAAGTCCACATTGGACGCGATGGGCGTCAAATTGCCGGCGCTCAACTCGATCACGCTGTCGAAGTTCGAGAGTGCGAGCCGAGTTCGGGGCGCAAACAAGCCGAAAACAAAGCCCATCCCAACCGTGCAAGACACCTCTCCCGCCAAGCCAAAGTCGCGCGCTCGCAAGCCCTCGAGCGAATCGTGACCGTCGACATGTACCACGCCATCGGCGGCGAAGACGGCTTTCGGCGGCTCTGCGCAGCGTTCTATCGAGGTGTCGCCGCCGACCCCCTCCTGCGCGAAATGTACCCGGAGGACGATCTCGGTCCAGCCGAAGAACGGCTCCGCATGTTCCTCGAGCAGTATTGGGGCGGCCCGGGCACGTACTCGGAACAACGCGGTCACCCGCGACTCCGAATGCGCCATCAGCCGTTCCGCGTGACGCCCGAAGCACGAGACCACTGGCTGAACGCAATGCGCGCCGCCGTGGATTCGCTCGACCTGCCGCCGCTGGTCGAGGCCGAACTGTGGGGCTACCTCGACCGCGCAGCGCACGCCATGGTCAACACCATGGAT
>DATGWF010000091.1:0-6496 GCA_035299585.1 Microbacteriaceae bacterium | reverse complement strand
GTGCTCCGGCGAACATCCCCGTTGAAATGTAGGTCGGGGCGACGGCCGTGACAGCAACACGACGCGCACCGTTCTGTCGCAACTCGATGCGAATCGAGTCGCTCCATCCGATGAGCCCCGCTTTCGATCCGGCATAGCTAGCCATGCGTGGATTCCCGAGGGTACCGGCGGCTGACGCAATATTGACGATTCGCGCGGCGCGGCCGCGGGCAATCATGCCCGGGAGGAACTCGCGTGCGATGAGCATCGGTGCGAGCAGGTTCACCAAGATGGTTGGGCGAATGTCCTCTCCGGAGTCCGTGTTCCAGAACAGTTCGTTGCCGCGAACGATGCCGGCGTTGTTGATGAGCACGTCCGGTTCGAGACCCTCTTTTCGGACACGCTGCGCCGCCTTGGCAATCGCGCCCATGTCGGCCAGGTCGACCGCGAACTGTGCTGTCCGAGTATTCGGCGCGAGTTCCGACACTTCCCGAGCCACCTCGCTCAGGGCGCTCGCGTTGACATCCCACAACACGACGGCTGCAGCCCCTTCACGCGCGGCCCGCAAGGCATACAAGCGGCCCATGCCACTCCCTGCTCCGGTAACGAGAACAATTGCTCCACTGACGGTTCGCATGTGCCTATTCTGCCGCCGAAATCCCGGCGCGTCACCACTAGCCTGGAGGAGTGACGAATCGCACCTTTGCATCCGACAACTACGCCGGCGTGCACCCCGAAATTCTTGAGGCGCTCGCGGCAGCGAACCACGGCCACGCCATCGCCTACGGGGACGACGAACACACCGCGCAATTGCGAGGCGTGCTCGCCGAGCACTTCGGCGAACCAATTGAGGTCTTTCCCGTGTTCAACGGAACCGGCGCAAATGTCACGGCGCTCCAAGCCATGCTCCCCCCGTGGGGTGCGGTCATTTGCAGCAGCCACGCGCACATTCACACCGACGAGGGGGCCGCGCCCGAGCGGGTTGCCGGCATCAAACTTCTGCCGGTCCCAACCGAAGACGGCAAGCTCACACCGGCGCTCATCGACACGGAGGCCTTCGGTTGGGGCTTCGAACACCGAGCGCAACCGCTGGTGGTCTCGATCACGCAGACCACCGAGCTCGGCACGGTTTACAGCGTGGAGGAAATCCGGGCCATCGCCGACCACGTGCACGCAAAGGGCATGTTGCTCCACCTCGACGGTGCTCGAATCGCCAATGCCGCGGCCGCGCTGAATCTCCCGCTCCGAGCGTTTACTCGTGACGCGGGGGTTGACGTGCTGTCGTTCGGTGGCACAAAGAACGGCATCATGTTCGGCGAAGCCGTGGTCGCGCTCACCCCCGAGGCGGTTGTCGGATTGAAGTACATCCGCAAGTTCAACATGCAACTGGCGAGCAAGATGCGCTTCATCTCCGCGCAGCTTGTGGCGCTCATGCAGGGTGATTTGTGGTTGCGCAGCGCACGCCATGCGAACGCGATGGCGGCACGGTTGCGTGTCGCCCTTGAAGCGGCGATTTCGGAGGGCCGCGCGCCAGGTCTCGGATTCACTCAGCCGACGCAGGCGAACGCGATTTTCGCCACGCTACCGCCGGGTGTCGCAGACACCCTGCGGGAACACGTGCGGTTCTACGACTGGGATGAAGCCCGCGGTGAAGTCCGCTGGATGTGTGCCTTTGACACCACCGAACGCGACGTCGATGCGTTCGTCGATCTGATTTGTCGTGAGTTGCAGGCGGTCGGTGCTTAGACGCCGAGCACAGCTCGAACGGAATCGAGCACGCTGGCGTCCTCGATGGTCGCGGGAACCTTGACTTCGTCGCCGTCGGCAATCTGGCGCATTGTCTTGCGCAGGATCTTTCCCGACCGGGTTTTTGGCAGTCGCTCCAGGACGTAGACGTCCTTGAACGCGGCAACCGGGCCGACCGTGTCACGCACGAGTTGAACAATCTCCGGAGTCAAAGCGTCTTGGCTCATGGCATGTCCGGCCTTGAGCGTGACAAATCCCACTGCGCGCTGGCCCTTGAGTTCGTCCGCCACGCCAATGACCGCCACCTCGGCAACAGCGGGGTGGTGATTGATGGCTTCCTCGAGCGTCCCGGTGGAGAGCCGGTGGCCGGCGACATTGATGACATCGTCGGTGCGCCCCATGACATAGAGGTACCCGTCTTCATCGAAATAGCCCGAGTCACCGGTCGTGTACGTCCCGGGGAAGGCCGTGAGGTACGACGAGACAAAGCGCTCGTCTCCGCCCCAGAGCGTCGGCAGTGTTCCGGGAGGAAGCGGGAGATCGATGACGATGTTTCCCTCGGTGCCGGCCGGGACGTCGCGGCCCTTTCCATCGACGATGCGGACGTGGTAGCCAGGAACTGGGACGGTTGGCGAGCCCGGCTTGATGGGAAGGGTGTCCAAGCCGCGAGGATTTGCGGCGATGGCCCAGCCGGTTTCGGTCTGCCACCAGTGGTCAACGACGGGGCAGTGCAAGCCCTCGTTGATCCAGTGATACGTCTCGGTGTCGCAGCGCTCGCCCGCAACGAAGAGGGTGCGAAGCGTGCTGATGTCCCACTTCTTCAATTCGGAGAGCTCGGGGTCGACGCGCCGGATAGCTCGGATCGCGGTCGGAGCAGTGAACAGCACTTCGACGTTGTGCTCCTCGACAATTCGCCAAAACGCGCCTGCGTCGGGTGTCCCCACGGGTTTGCCCTCGTACAGCAGCGTTGTTGCGCCAGCAATGAGCGGCCCGTAGACGATGTAGCTGTGTCCCACGACCCAACCGACGTCCGAAGCGGTCCACATCACTTGGCCCTCGTGAATGTCGTAGATGTGTTCCATCGACCACGCCAGAGCGACGGCGTAGCCACCGGTGTCTCGCACGACGCCCTTCGGTGTACCCGTGGTTCCCGAGGTGTAGAGCACGTACAGCGGGTCGGTTGCGGCCATGCTCGTCGGACCGGTTGGTTCGGCGAGTGCCATTTCCTCGTCCCAGTCGAGCCACTGTTCCGCACGCTGACCATCCCAGTCGGCAGCCGAACCCCCGATTGATGTCCGGTGTTTCACGATGACTGTCCGGACCGATCCGTTCGAGCGGTCGAGCGCGGCCGCGACGAGCGGGAGATATTCGACCGTCTTGCCGGGTTCGAGTCCGCCGGAAGCGGTGATGAGCACGGTCGGCTCGGCATCGTCGAGACGCACGGCCAACTCGTTGGCGGCGAACCCGCCGAACACGACCGAGTGGACGGCGCCGATGCGAGCACAGGCGAGCATGGCGAACACCGCTTCGGGTGTCATCGGCAAGTAGATGGCAACGCGGTCTCCCGCGCTGACGCCGTTGCGCACAAGCACTCCGGCAAACTGTTCAACTCGTGCGAGGAGCTGCTTATAGGTGTAGTGCCGCCGCGTCCCGGTCATGGCCGAGTCGTAGACGAGGGCGAGTTGGTTGCCGCGACCTTCCGCGACATGGCGGTCGAGTGCGTTGACGGTGATGTTCAAGCGGCCATCGGTGAACCAGCGCGTCAGTGGAGCATTGCTCGCATCGAGCGCGATTGTCGGGGGTGTGTCCCATGTAATCGTGCGGGCTGCGTCCAGCCAGAACCCGTTCGGGTCCTGCACGCTTCGGTCATATTCGAGCTGGTATCGCCCTGTCATGGTGCCCCCTCGCCGTTGAGGTTGATCGACCACGCGCCTGCACGCGGTCACGTGTCGCCAATGTATACAGAATCTGGCTCAAATCGCAAATTGCCGCGCACCAATTGCGAAAATCTGCGAGTCGTGTATACATTGACTGCGGGCGGCACGAGAGTCCTCCCGAAAACTGGAGCGGAGGGAACCGGATGCGAGCGTCAGACCGCGCCTACCGCTCTCTGCGCGAAGCCATTCTCGACGGCAAGCTCGCGGCGGGAACGGTGCTCGCCGAAGTGGAGTGGGCGCAACGCCTCGGCGTCTCCCGAACCCCGCTTCGCGAGGCGCTCTCACGTCTTGTCGCTGACGGCCTCGTGTCAGCAAGTGACGGTAGGGGCCTCGAGGTCGCTGAGTTTTCAACCGAGCACATCGCCGAACTCTACGAACTGCGCGAGGCACTCGAGGAACACGCGGCCAAGGTCGCGGCCGTCAAGCGCGATCCGGCTGTCTTCAAGCAATTGAAGGACCGGTTTGAACATGCCAGCGAACTTCTTGAAGAGGGAGCGGACGGCATCCATCGCTACTACGACGTCATCGCCGACTTCGACGACGCCATCGACGCCACTATCGACAACGCCTACCTCAGCGCCGCCCTCCGAAACGTTCGAACCCACTCCGCTCGAGTTCGGCGTCTCGCGGCAACCGATCCCGCGCGGTTGCGCAAAGCAGCCGAGGAACACTTGCTCATTTGTGAGGCCATCATCGACGGCGATGTCGCCCTTGCCCGTCACGCGACGAGCATCCACCTGCATATGAGCCTCAAGAACGCGCTCGCCACCATTGCTGCCCAACAGTCCCCACTCAAGGAGAACATCGCATGAAGCTGCACCAGGTTCGCTCATACCGAAGCGAAGAACACCTCGCTCGGGAAGACCAACTGGCGTCGAAGTTCGCCAAACTGGCCACCGATCCGGTCGAGGTCGACGCGGACGTGACCGACATGATTGTCAACCGCGTGATTGACAACGCCGCCGTCGCGGCCGCTTCCCTCACGCGCGGCCCGGTGGTTTCGGCGCGCTCCCAGGCACTCGACCACGCCGTCTCGGCGCACGGCGAGGGGGCCACCATCTTCGGTGAACCGACGGCTCGTCGTACCTCTCCGGAGTGGGCGGCCTGGGCGAACGGGGTTGCCGTTCGCGAGCTCGACTACCACGACACCTTCCTCGCCGCCGAATACTCGCACCCGGGCGACAACATTCCGGCAATCGTTGCCGTTGCTCAGCATCTTGCGACGCATCGCGGACTGACCGGTCGCGACATCGTTCGCGGTCTGGCCACGGGCTATGAAATCCAGATCGATCTCGTCAAGGGCATTTCTCTGCACAAGCACAAGATCGACCACGTCGCGCACCTGGGACCCTCCGCGGCGGCCGGCATCGGCACCCTGCTTGGGCTCGACGAAGAGACCATCTTCCAGGCCATCGGCCAGGCCTTGCACACCACGACCGCGACTCGTCAGTCGCGCAAGGGCGAGATTTCGACCTGGAAGGCACACGCTCCGGCCTTCGCCGGCAAGATGGCCGTCGAAGCGGTCGACCGTGCCATGCGCGGACAGACCAGCCCGGTGCCGATCTACGAGGGCGAAGACGGCGTCATCGCGTGGCTCCTCGACGGGCCCGAGGGCCGCTACGAAGTGCCGCTGCCAGAGGCGGGCGAATCAAAGCGGGCCATTCTGGACTCGTACACCAAGGAACACTCGGCCGAGTACCAAGCTCAAGCCTGGATTGACCTCGCGCGGAAGCTGCACAGCGCCCACCCCGAGGTGCTCGATCCGGCCAACGTCGCCTCCATCGTGCTGCACACATCGCACCACACCCACTACGTCATTGGCTCAGGAGCGAACGACCCGCAAAAGTACGATCCGACGGCCAGTCGCGAGACTCTCGACCACTCGATTCCCTACATCTTCACGGTTGCTCTACAGGACGGCCGTTGGCACCACGTCGACTCCTACCTGCCGGAACGTGCCGCGCGACCCGACACCGTTGCGCTCTGGCACAAGACCACGACGCTCGAAGACGCCGAGTGGACGCGCCGCTACCACTCCCTTGACATTCGCGAGAAAGCCTTTGGTGGCCGCGTCGTCATTACGCTCACAGACGGACGCCAGATTGTCGACGAAATCGCCGTTGCCGACGCGCATCCGCTGGGTGCGCGCCCGTTCGCTCGGGCCGATTACGTCAACAAGTTCCGCATGCTCGCCGAGCCGGTCCTCGAGGGGGCCGAAATCGAGCGCTTCCTCGATGTCGCACAGCGTCTACCGGAGCTCCGCCCGGAGGAGCTCGGCGGGCTCACCATCGTCGCCGCTACCGGCGTGCTCGCTTCGGTTCCGCTCCCGCAGGGCCTGTTCTAATGCTGTACAGCCAGGTCTCGCCGAGCGAGAAGCGCGCGGCCTTCCGTGCGCGACTCGCGAGCGGTGAGCTGCTGCGGTTCCCGGGAGCGTTCAACCCGCTCTCGGCTCGCATGATCGAACGAAAGGGCTTCGACGGGGTCTACATTTCCGGGGCGGTGCTCGCCGCCGACCTGGGGTTGCCCGATATCGGCCTCACCACCCTGACCGAGGTGGCCGGACGCGGCAAGCAAATTGCCCGGATGACCGACCTGCCCGCCATCATCGACGCCGACACCGGCTTCGGTGAGCCAATGAACGTGGCGCGCAGCGTCCAGGAGTTCGAAGATGCCGGTCTCGCCGGCCTGCATATTGAGGATCAGGTGAACCCGAAGCGCTGCGGACACCTCGACGGTAAATCCGTCGTCGATGAGGACACCGCGGTCAAGCGAATCCGTGCAGCAGTCGATGCGAGACGTGACCCGAATTTTCTGATTATGGCTCGCACCGACAT
>DATGWF010000090.1:0-2222 GCA_035299585.1 Microbacteriaceae bacterium | reverse complement strand
CTCCGGCTCGGGTTGCGGCACTCGCGAGCGCCGTTCGAGCGATCGCCGCGCTGCCGGACCCGGTCGGTGAAGTCCTGCGCGGATCAACGCTTGCCAATGGCATTCGCCTCAGTCAAATTCGCGTCCCCCTGGGTGTGATCGGCGCCATCTATGAGGCCCGGCCGAACGTCACCGTTGATATCGCCGCTCTCGCTCTGAAGAGTGGAAACGCGGTCGTGTTGCGCGGGGGGACTGCCGCCGAACATTCGAACGAACGCATTGTTCAAGTGCTGAGAGACGCGCTCGTCGATAGCGGACTCCCGGCCGACGCGGTGGCGACCGTCGACCCGTGGGGCCGGGCCGGTGCGCTCGCACTCATGACGGGCCGCGGGTACATCGATGTCATCATTCCGCGGGGGAGTCAGAGTCTCATCGACACGGTCGTTTCAGAGTCGACCGTTCCAGCGATCGAGACGGGTGCGGGTGTCGTCCACATCTACATCGATTCGAGCGCTCGAGTTGACGAGGCTCTCCCCATCGTTGTGAATGCGAAGGTGCAACGTCCGAGCGTCTGCAATGCTCTCGACACGCTCCTCATTCACCGCGACGCGGCGGGGCAGCTGGGCGCCATCATCGAGGCGCTGACTGCGGCCGGTGTGACGGTGCTCGGAGACGACGCTGTCTCTGTGTTCGGCGCTGTTGAGCCGGTCACTGAGGCCGACTGGTCAACCGAACACCTGAGTTTGCGGATGGCCATCCGGATCGTTGATTCGCTCGACGATGCGCTCGATCACATCCGTCGCTATTCCACCAAGCACACCGAGGCGATTCTCACCGAGGACGTCCGAAACGCCGAACGGTTCCTTGCCGAGGTGGATGCCGCGGTGGTGATGGTGAACAGCTCGACCCGGTTCACCGACGGTGGCGAGTTTGGCTTCGGCGCCGAAGTCGGAATCTCAACCCAAAAATTGCATGCTCGAGGGCCCATGGGTCTGCCCGAACTCACCAGCACAAAATGGGTCGTGCGCGGCAACGGGAACGTGCGCCCCTAGACTAGAGACACGATCTTGGAGGTTTTCATGCTGACGCTTGCGTCGAATCTGATCTTGGATGTCAACGGCATCCCGTCCATCGTGTTCGGAATTGTGGCCATGGTGCTGTTTATCGCCGCGATGCTGTTCGTCTGGACCTTCCGGGACGTCGCGAACCGTCACGCCGCCAAGGCCGAAGCGTGGGCGAAGGCTCACCCGGAGCACGCCGTTCCGCTCAACGAACTCGGCGCACCGAAGCACCACTAATCGTGCCGACGCGCGTCGGTGTGTTCGGGGGGAGCTTCGACCCGCCGCACCTCGGTCATCTTCTTGCGGCCACCGCGGCGTTCGAAACGCTCGGTCTTGATCTCGTGCTCTGGGTCCCGACGGGAGACCAATCTCACAAGGCCAGCACGAGTGCCGCGCATCACCGACTGGAGATGGTCCGTCTGGCAACTGCCGGCGAAGCACGATTCGCCGTGTCGACGGTCGATATCGATCGCGAGGGTCCGACGTACAGCATCGATACCGTCACGGACCTTCGCGGGCTCTATTCGGATGCGGAGTTCACATTTCTCCTCGGGGACGACGCTTGGGCAGGCATCGATAGCTGGCACCGTAGCTCGGAACTGACGTCGCTCGTTCAGTTCGCGGTGCTGTCGCGGACGACTGTGGCAACCGAAGCGGAGGCAGAGTCGCTACGATGGGTCCGTATCCCACGGATTGAAATGTCTTCGACGGAATGCCGAGAACGCGTACGCGCTGGGCAGGGCCTGAGATACCGAGTCCCAGACTCGGTCGCGGAATACATCGAGAATCACAAGCTGTATTTGGAGGGCGCTTGAGCATCGAATTCACTGCTCCGCCTGCGTCGCGCCGCGAACGTCGCGAGCGCGAACAGCTCCTGATCTCACAGGGATACAGTCCCGAGCAAGCTGCGCTGATTGCCGAGGGCTCTGGCGCAGTCACGGAAAGCGCCAGCGAACCCACGCCGGCCGTCTCGCCAGAGGTTCTCCATGGAAGCGTCGACGAGCCGCGTCCCGAAGCTGCGTCAACGATTCCGCACGCGGACTCGGCGGTGGCCCCGGCACCTGGCGTTCCAGCCGTCTTCGGCATCCTCCCGAGTCGGCGGGAACTGCGAGAGCGCGCGGCTGGCGCCCAGGCAGGTGGGGTCGTCCCGGGAACGGGTACGCCCGTCATCACACCGTCCAC
>DATGWF010000089.1:0-19617 GCA_035299585.1 Microbacteriaceae bacterium | reverse complement strand
GCCATCCCGCAGAAACACTTGCGGTTCACGCGAATAGCCGGCGCCGCCCGGGCTGCCCGTCGAAATGAGTGTCCCCGCCGGAATGGTCGCTGTTGCCGACAATGTCTCGATGATGTCGGCGACCGAGCGAATCATGTCACTCGTGCGGCCATCCTGCAGCATGCGACCGTCCACCACGCACGTGAGCCACAGGTCCTGCGGGTCCGGGATTTCATCCGCGGTCACCACGACCGGCCCCGTCGGGGTGAAGCCGTCAAAGGACTTGCACCGCGACCACTGCGCCTCGCTGAACTGGATGTCGCGCGCAGTGATGTCGTTGACCGCCGTGTACCCAAACACGAAATCAAGCGCCGTCGCCGCCTTCGTGCCGCGCGGGACATCGCGGCCGATCACCACCCCGAGCTCGGCCTCGTAGTCCACCTGGCTGCTCGCGTCGGATGACCATCGGGTGGTGCCCTCGTGCCCGGCGAGTGAATTTGGCCACAGCCCAAACACCGTCATCGCCGAACCGGTCTTCAGCTTCAGCTCACTCGAGTGGGCGGAGTAGTTCGCGCCAACGGCAAGAACGTGTGGCGGCCTGAGCACTGCGGAATCGAATCGCAAATCACCGAGTTCGTGCCACGTACCCGCGGAGGCTATCCCGGCCCGCACTCGAGCGAGCTCTGCCGGACCGCGTTCAATGAGCGTTTGCAAGAGACCTGGTGCATCGTCGAGGAACTCGTCAACGAACGCGGCGCGCTGGCCATCGACCACGGCAAGACGCGGCCGCGGATGGCCAACAACGTGCAGGTGGGCGAATCTCACTCGCTCAACGCTAGCCAGTTCTGCTCCCCGGCACCACACCCCGCGCGGGACTGCTCGCTTGTGCAGAAGAAGCTGCCCGACTGGCTGAGTCGGTGTGCTTGGATAGACGCATGGACAAGCCAGAAATTGAATTCCCCGAGGGCCCCGCACCCGAGACGCTCCTCATCGAAGACCTCGTCATCGGTTCGGGCGCTGAGGCGCTCCCCGGATCGACCGTCGACGTGCACTACCTGGGCGTCGAGTACGAAACCGGTGAAGAGTTTGACTCCTCATGGAACCGCGGCGAATCCATCAACTTCCCCCTCGCCGCACTCATTTCGGGCTGGCAAGAGGGCATCCCCGGCATGAAGGTTGGCGGCCGTCGCAAGCTCGTCATCCCGCCGCATCAGGCCTACGGTCCTGCCGGAGCGGGCCACCGTTTGAGCGGCAAGACGCTCATCTTCATCATCGATCTGCTCGGCGTCAGCTAAGACTCCAGCTCGTGAACGGCCCGGGTTTCCGGGCCGTTCATGTTTTGCAGGGGTCCAGCGCGGTGCTAGGCTTGTGCGGTTGCCGTTTGACGGCCGCGGATAGAGAGCGCTCCAGCATCGGGTTGGGGCACCGCGCAACGAGAAGGAAGGGGATCGACTATGGCTCTGGATTCAGCAGCGAAGAAGGCGATCATCGACGAATACGCGACTCACCCCGGTGACACTGGATCCCCCGAGGTCCAGGTTGCGATTCTGACGACCCGTATCAAGGAACTCACCGAGCACCTCAAGGAGCACAAGCACGACCACCACTCGCGTCGTGGCCTGTTGCTTCTGGTCGGTCAGCGTCGTCGTCTCCTCGGCTACCTCGCCGATGTCGACATCAACCGCTACCGTTCGCTCATTGAGCGTCTCGGACTGCGTCGCTAGTCGCTGATACCGCGAACTTCTTCACGGGCCCCCGCTTCGGCGGGGGCCCGTTGTGTTCCCAGGGAACGGTCAGCCTCGGTCGGCCATGTGCATGCTATGTTGCAGTTACTGCAACAGTTGTTGCACAACAAATGGGAAAGGACGTCAGAATGGCGACCATTGTGGATTCCCGGCCCGAGACGACGACCGACGTTGTGCTCGAGGCCCGGAACGTTTCTCGACGCTACGGCTCGGGGGAGACCGCGTTCAATGCACTTCGAGGCGTTGACGTAGCGATTCGTCGCGGAGAGTCCGTGGCAATCGTGGGAAAGTCAGGATCGGGCAAGTCGACGCTCATGCACTTGCTCGCACTGCTCGATAGTCCGAGTGATGGCTCGATTGAGCTTGATGGACGGAGCGTCGCGTCGCTGCGGCCGGCCGAGCTCAATCGCATCCGGAACGAACGATTCGGCTTCGTCTTCCAGCAGTTCTTCCTCATTCCCGGCCAATCGGTGCTGGAGAACGTCACGCTGCCGCTGCTCATCGCGGGCGTCAACAAGCGAGAACGCGAACGTCGTGGCATGGAGATGCTCGAGGCCGTCGACCTCGCCGACAAGGCGCGCAACCGAGCCACCGATCTTTCCGGCGGGCAGAAGCAACGCGTCGTCATCGCACGCGCGCTCATCAACCAACCGGCCGTGATTTTCGCGGATGAGCCCACCGGCAACCTCGACACCGCGACCGGCGCAAGCATCGAGGAGCTCCTCTTCTCACTGCAGCGTGAGCAGGGCATCACCCTCGTCATCGTTACCCACGACGACGAACTCGCAGCACGATGCGATCGTGCCATCCGCATCGCCGATGGAGTCGTTACCGCGACGACCGGAGCCGCACCGAAGGGAAGCACCAAGTGAACACTCGTGATCTGATCCGTTCCGCGTTTCGGAACGCGTTCCGCAGCCGTTTGCGGACCACCCTCACCGCGCTCAGCCTCTTCGTCGGCGCATTCACCCTCACGCTGACGACCGCGCTCGGTGCCGGCGTGAACGACTACGTCACCCGCCAGGTCGCTGCAGTTGGTTCTGACGACGTCATGCTCATCACCCCGGCGAGCCAAGTGGAGACCTCGGACGCCGGACCGGCGACGTACGACCCGAACGCCCGAGCGAAGAGCGCCTCGGCGAATCCGCTCGGATCTGGCTCCATGTTGAACGCCGCGGACATTGACAACGCCGCGGGACTTGACGGCATCGACCGAGTTGAACCCATCCGACCCGTCGTCGTGGACTGGATTTCGAGCGGTTCGAGCGAGAAGTTCGAGGTCGAGGTGAATCCAACCTCCTCGATTGGACAGAGCGACCTCATCGCGGGCGTGCAGCTCAATCAAACATCGAGCGAGCCGCAAATCGTCCTCCCCGATGAGTATGTCGATGCGCTCGGCGCCGCGTCGGCCAGCAATCTCGTTGGTTCAACGGTCACTATCGGATACACCGCTTCGGACGGCTCGGCGAAAACTGCGGACGTGACGGTCGTCGGAGTCGCTCGGGCGAGTTTGCTCGCGAGCGGAGCTGGCGTCAACACGACCCTCTCCAACGACATCGCCGACGCCCAAGCCATTCCCGGACAGCCGGCGTCCTACAGCGTCGCGGTGGCGTACCTCAGTGGGTCAGACGGCGCAATCACCGAAGCCGACATCAGTTCCGTCAAGGCGGAGCTCGCCGCGGTTGACCTCGCCGGACAGACGCTGCAGGACCAGCTCGGTGTGGTGCAGGCCATCATCTCCGGCATCGTCGGGGTGCTCAACGCCTTCGCCATCGTCGCGCTGTTTGCTGCCTCCTTTGGCATCGTGAACACCCTGCTGATGAGCGTGCAGGAGCGCACCCGAGAAATCGGGCTCATGAAGGCCATGGGTATGCCGGGGCGGACCGTCTTTGGATTGTTCAGTCTTGAAGCGGTCGTCATTGGACTGATCGGCTCCGTGTCGGGAGCGCTCGCGGCCATTGGCCTCGGCTCGCTCATTTCCGCCGCGGCGAGCTCCACCGTGCTCGCGGACCTCCCCGGACTGACAATCATGCTGTTCCAACCGAGCGGCGTTCTCACAGTCATCGTGCTCATCATGGTGATCGCGTTCGTCAGTGCGGTGCTTCCCGCTCGCCGAGCAGCCCGCCAAGATCCGATTACCTCGCTACGCTACGAGTAATCGATGAGCGAGGGCGAGGTCACCGTGGCAGAAACGACTCGGCGCATGTCTGCAAAGCAGACTGCCGCGCGAATCGAGCTTGCCGCGATAGACCTCGCCCTCGAACATGGCTTTGGTGCCGTCACGGTCGACATGATTTGCGCTCAGGCCGGAGTCAGCCAACGCACATTCTTCAACCACTTCCGCACCAAAGAGGCGGCCATTCTCGGCAACCTGCACCCGGTCATTGATCAGCGCGCCGCCCGGGAATTCGTCCTCGCGACTGGTCCACTCCTTCCCGGAGCGCTCATGCTGGTTCGGTTAAGTGGCGAAGACGGCACTCCCGACGATCCGAAGCTGATGGCACGTCGGTTCCGCGCGATCTCGGGAGAGCCCAGCCTGGTCGCCAAACAAATGGAGGAGTTGGCCCACATCGAGGGTGAGCTCGTCGAGATTCTTTCGACCCGCTTGCGACTCGAGTCTGAGCGGGCCGGAACACCCTTGAGCCCCGAAGCGCTCGAGCGGCAGTCCGCCCTCTGCGGCCACATTCTGGGCAGCCTCATGCTCTACATCAATGGATTCCAGCACGGTCGCGAGTCAGACCCGGCCGCTATTGCCGCGCGCATGCGCGAACTGCCCACCGATATTGGTGCGGTTCTCGGCAAGCTGGTGTGAGCGCTGGCGGCGCTTCGCGACGGAGAGGCGCTAGACGAGCTCGACAGACGGTTCGACCGTGCTTCGGCGGATCCGGAATGAAATCACTGCGGCGATGATGCACAGGCCTGCGGCGCCGAACCACGCGAGCGAATAGTCACCGAACTGGTCGCGAATCGCACCCGCGCTCACCGCGGCGATCGCGGCGCCCACCTGGTGCGAGGCGAACACCCAACCGAAAACGAGTGGCCCCTTGCCGGGGAAGACCTCGCGGCAGATTGCAACGGTCGGCGGAACGGTCGCGACCCAGTCCAGTCCATAGATGATGATGAAGATGAGCATCGGTGGGTGCACGGCGTCCGACAGCAGGAACGGCAACGCGAGCAGTCCGATACCTCGACCGGCGTAGTACACCGCGAGGAGCACGCGCGGGTTGTAGCGGTCGGTGAGCCATCCCGAGGCGATGGTGCCGATGACGTCGAATACGCCCACGACCGCGAGCAGCCCGGCCGCGGTCGTCTCTGCCATGCCGTGATCGTGCGCACTCGGAATGAAGTGCGTCCCCACGAGGCCGTTCGTGGTCGCTCCACAAATGGCGAATCCGGCGGCGAGCGCCCAGAAGGTTCGCGAGCGCACCGCCTCGCGGAGTGTGTCGAGCGCAAGCCGAGCGGGATTTGCCGTCGTGCGCGCGGGCGGTGTCCAGTCCTCCGGAGCGCCGTACGCACGCAGGCCAACCTCGCCCGGGGTGTTCCGCATGAACAGCGCGATGACCGGCACGACCGCGAGCGCGCATGCCGCCACAACGAGGGTCGCTGACCGCCAGCCGTTCGTTCCCGCGAGCGAGGAGATGAGGGGGAGGAAGATGAGCTGACCCGTTGCGCTCGCGGCAGTGAGCACGCCGACGACGAGGCCGCGACGGTGCACGAACCAGTTCTCGACGAGTGTCGCGGCGAACACGAGCGCCATTGAGCCGGTGCCGAGGCCGATGAGCACGCCCCACGTGAGCATGAGCATCCACGGCTCAGTGACGAACACGCTCAGGCCCGCGCCGGCCGCGATGAGCGCGAGTGCGACGCTCGTGACCTTCCGCATGCCGAAGCGCGCCATCAGGGCGGCCGCGAACGGAGCGGTCACTCCAAACAGCAGGAGATTGATCGTGATTGACAGGGAGATGAGTGTTCGGGTCCAGCCAAATTCGTCTTCAATCGGCACCATGAGCACGCTCGGCGCCGAACGGAAGCCTGCGGACGCCATCAGGGTGACCGTCGCAATCCCGGCAATCCACCAGGCGCGGTGCACCCGAGGCCGGGACGATGCGGCCGTGCTTCGCTCACTCATGGGGACAGACTATGCCGCCAACGGGCTTTTTTCGCTCCCGTCGGATAGACTCAAGCGACGCTCATTCGAGCATCGGAATACCGCAGTCGCGATCGCGCTCCCGCGGTGCACTCCGCGCTGATCTTCGGTGGTGGATTTCGGAACACCGGTTCCGAGGCCGACTACTGCAGATCAGGCCGCGAAATCACTCGGGAACGTGTTTGCGCGCACGCCTGAAAGGAGACCCCGTGGAGGGTCCAGAAATCACGTTCGCCGAAACCGTTATCGATAACGGCCGTTTCGGTAAGCGCACCATCCGTTTCGAAACCGGCCGCCTTGCCCAGCAGGCGCAGGGCGCCGCAGCGGCCTACATCGACGACGAGACCATGTTGCTCTCGGCGACCTCGGTGTCGAAGCAGCCGAAAGACCAGTTCGACTTCTTCCCGCTCACGGTGGATGTCGAAGAGCGCATGTACGCCGCCGGCAAGATTCCCGGCTCGTTCTTCCGTCGTGAAGGCCGCCCGTCGACCGAGGCGATCCTCACCTGCCGCCTCATCGACCGTCCGCTGCGTCCGTCGTTCCCCGAGGGCATCCGTAACGAGGTCCAGGTCGTCGTGACCGTCCTCGCCATCGAGCCCGACGAGATGTACGACGTACTCGCCATCAACGCGGCATCGATGTCGACTCAGCTCGCTGGCCTCCCGTTCTCGGGTCCCATCGGTGGTGTCCGCGTGGCACTCATTGAGGGCCAGTGGGTCGCCTTCCCGAAGTACTCGCAGCTGGAGAACGCCGTGTTTGACATGGTCGTTGCCGGTCGCGTCGTCACCGAAAAGAACGGCACTGAAGACGTCGCCATCATGATGGTCGAGGCCGAGGCCACCGATCGTGCATGGGAGCTCATCGTCGACGGCGCTGTCAAGCCGACCGAAGAGGTCGTCGCCCAGGGTCTCGAGGCTGCCAAGCCGTTCATCGCCCAGCTGGTCAAGGCGCAGGAAGAGGTTGCCAAGAAGGCCGCCAAGGAACTCGCCGAGTACCCGCTCTTCCCGCCGTACAGCGACGAGCTCAAGGCCGTCGTGACCGAGCTCGCCGAGGCTGAGCTCAAGAACGTCTACCAGATTGCCGGCAAGGTCGAGCGTCAGGATGCCGACGACGCCCTCAAGGCGAAGGTCAAGGAAGCCGTTGCCGCCAAGGTTGAGGCGGGCGAGCTGCCGGAGTCGGCCCTCGGACAGTTCGGTGCCGCCTACAAGTCGGTCACCAAGCACGTCGTTCGCAGCCGCGTCCTCAACGAGGGCGTCCGCATCGATGGTCGTGGGCTTGCAGACATCCGTCAGCTCGACGCAGAGGTGCAGGTCATCCCGCGCGTGCACGGTTCGGCAATCTTCCAGCGCGGCGAGACCCAGATTCTCGGTGTCACCACGTTGAACATGCTCAAGATGGAGCAGCAGATCGACGCGCTCACGCCCGAGAAGACCAAGCGCTACATGCACAATTACAACTTCCCGCCCTACTCGACCGGTGAGACCGGCCGTGTCGGCACCCCGAAGCGCCGCGAAATCGGCCACGGTGCGCTCGCAGAGCGCGCACTCGTGCCGGTGCTGCCGAGCCGCGAAGAGTTCCCCTACGCGATCCGTCAGGTATCGGAGGCGCTCGGTTCGAACGGTTCGACCTCGATGGGTTCGGTCTGTGCCTCGACCCTTTCGCTGCTGAACGCCGGTGTGCCGCTGCGCGCCCCGGTTGCCGGTATCGCCATGGGCCTCATCTCCGATGAGGTCAACGGTGAGACCCGCTACGCCGCACTCACGGACATCCTGGGCGCGGAAGACGCACTCGGCGACATGGACTTCAAGGTTGCCGGTACCCGCGACTTCGTGACCGCGATTCAGCTCGACACCAAGCTCGATGGCATCCCCGCCTCGGTGCTTGCCGGCGCGCTCACTCAGGCCAAGCAGGCTCGCGACACCATCCTTGACGTCATCAACGAGGCGATTGACGCGCCAGACGAGATGGCTCCGACCGCTCCGCGTGTCATCAGCGTGAAGATTCCGGTCGACAAGATTGGTGAGCTCATCGGCCCCAAGGGCAAGACCATCAATGCGATCCAGGACGAGACCGGCGCAGACATTTCCATCGAGGAGGACGGCACCGTCTACATCGGCGCAACTGACGGCCCCTCGGCCGAGGCGGCTCGTGCCCAGGTCAACGCGATTGCGAACCCGACCAACCCGGAGATTGGCGAACAGTACCTCGGTACCGTCGTGAAGCTCGCGACGTTCGGTGCCTTCGTTTCGCTGCTTCCGGGCAAGGACGGCCTGCTGCACATCTCTGAAGTGCGCAAGCTTGCCGGTGGCAAGCGTGTCGAGAACGTCGAAGACGTCCTCTCGGTCGGCCAGAAGGTGCTCGTCGAAATCACCAAGATCGACGACCGTGGAAAGCTTTCGCTCGCTCCGGTTCTCGAAGAGGGTGCGGCGGACGCGGAAGGCGACGCCGAATAGTTTCGCGAATCGATTTCGGGCCCGGGTGCGACATGCACTCGGGCCCGTTTCGTTCGGCCCGTAGTGTCCCGGTTGCGGCTTAGGCTGGGGGAGATGTCTTCCTCAGTGATTCTCGACCTGTCAACCCCCGAACTCTCGATCGCGTGCGATGGCGGCACCCTTGTCCGCCGAACCGTCCACCCGAGCGGCCTGCGCATCCTCAGTGAACAGGTGCCGGGCGCGCAAAGTGTGTCCGTTGGGTTCTGGGTGCCCGTAGGTTCTCGTGATGAGGCTGCGTCGACCGCTACTGCGCCGTCGACCTTCGGCTCGACCCACTTCCTCGAGCATCTCCTGTTCAAGGGCACTCGCACTCGGACCGCACTCGACATCGCCGTCGCCTTCGACGAGGTCGGCGGGGAACACAATGCGCTGACGGCGAAAGAGCACACCTGTTACTACGCCAAGGTTCAGGGCGCCGACTTGGCAATGGCCGTTGACGTTCTGGCCGACATGGTGGCCGATTCCATCATCGACGCCGACGAGTTCGCGACCGAGCGAAACGTCATACTCGAAGAGCTCGCCATGGCCGACGACGATCCGGCCGACGTCGCACACGAGCGCTTCTTCGAGGCGTTACTTGCCGACCACCCCCTCGGCCGGCCCATCGGCGGAACCCCCGAAACCATCCGTGCCGTTGATCGGGACGCCGTGTGGGAGCACTACCAGCGCTGGTACCGGCCGGAAACCCTCGTCGTCACTGTCGCGGGCGCGGTCGACCACGACGAGCTGGTCGAGCTGGTGGGAGCGTCACTCACGCGCGCGGGATGGAACCTCGACCAGCACGCGACACCGGTCGAGCGACGTGCCACTGTCGCTGCGCCGAAACGTGTCGCTCCAGTCAGTGTCATCACACGGCCGCTCGAGCAGGTCAACCTGTTCGTCGGCACCCCGGCGCTCGTCGCAACCGACCCGCGTCGATTTGTGACGAGCATCCTGAACGCCGTGCTCGGCTCGGGGATGTCATCGCGCCTGTTCCAAGAGATTCGCGAAAAGCGTGGCCTCGCCTATTCGGTGAACTCGTTCGCAAACGGGTATTCCGATGCGGGCGCATTCGGCATGTATGCCGGCTGCTCGGCTGAGGCCACGCCCAAGGTGCTCGCCCTCATGCTTGACGAGCTCGACCGAATGGCCAGCGATGGCATCACCGAGGCAGAGCATCGGCGAGCGCTCGGCCAGTTGCGGGGTGCGTCGGCCCTCGCCCTCGAGGATTCGGACACCCGGATGTCTCGCCTGGGTCGCAGCGAAATCGGTTCGGGTGAGTTCCTCGACTTTGGCGCTGCTCTTGAGCGCTTGCGTGCGGTCAGCCGCGACGACGTTCAGCAGCTGGCCGGGGAGTTCGCGGCCGGAGCGTTCACGGCTTCGGCGGTCGGACCGGTCTCCGAGCTTTCGCACGCCAAACTCGCTCGCGGATAGGCTGGACGTATGCGTGTAGCGATTGTGGGAGCAACCGGCCGGCTCGGCTCGCTCGCCGCGCGACTCGTCCAGGATGCTCCCGATCTGGAACTGCATGCGGCCGTCGGTTCCGCCGATTCCCTCGACGCTGTGAACGGTGCCGATGTCATTTTCGATGCGACCCGGCTCGAAGTGAGTCGCCGCGTCGTCGAACACGCTGTGAACGCGCTCATTCCCGTTGTCGTCGGCACCAGTGGCTGGACTGCGCAGCGCATTGCCGAGCTCGGGACCGTGCATTCTCCGGTCTGCGTCATTCCCAACTTCTCGCTCGGCTCAGTGTTGGGTTCGGCGATTGCGGCATTGGCGGCGCCGTTCTTCGACACGGTCGACGTCGTCGAAACCCACCACGCCGGCAAGCTGGATTCACCCTCCGGAACGGCCGTTCGCACCGCGGAACTCATTGCGGACGCTCGCCGACGTGTCGGCCTTGAAGGGGCGGTCCCGGGCGCGGGCCAAGACGCGCGCGGTCAATTGGTCGCCGGCGTTCCCGTGCATTCCCTGCGCCAGGCCGGGGTCGTTGCCGAACAAGTGGTCACCCTGGGTCGGCTTGGTGAGTCACTCCGCATCGAGCATGTGACGACGTCGTCCGAATCGTATGCCGAAGGCATCCTGTTGGCGCTGCGATCGGCTCCTGATCTTCGCGGGATTGTGGTCGGTCTCGACGCGCTTCTCGACCTGCCAGGACTGTCGTGATTTCGGCGCGACTTCGCGGCAAAATCGCCGCCCTCGGCATGGCCGTATTGCTTTCGCTGTATCTCGTGGCATCGATTGTGCTCGCCATCGGATTTCTGAGTTCCGGACAGGCGGCCGGAGTCGTCATGGGTGTCGCGCTCATGGCCCTCCCGCTGCTCGGCTTTTGGGCCCTCGCGCGAGAACTACAGTTTGGCTGGCGTTCCGAGCGACTCATCGCCGCTCTCGAGGCCGAGGGGCGACTTCTCGAACTCGACGCCGATAGCGGTCCGGATCTGCGCTCTCGAGCCGATGCGGCCTTCCCGGCGCTCCAGGAGGCCGTGGTCGAACAGCCCGAGGACTGGCGAGCCTGGTTGCGACTCGCACTCGGGTACGATGCAGCCGGCGATCGGCGGAGAGCGCGGATGGCTACGCGCCGTGCGATAGAGCTTTCGCGAGGGATTTAGCGCGGCATCAGCTGTGCAACTGCCGCCTCGACGGTTTCGTCGGCGAAGCTGAAGCCGAGCGCGTTCAACCGCGAGGGGACGATTTTCTGCGAGTTCAAGAGGAGTTCTTGACCGGCTTGACCGAGCGCGGCCCGGAGTGCAAACGCTGGTGCGGGGAACCAGAATGGTCGACGGAGCGAGCGCGCGAGATGACGGCCGAGGTCTGACATGGTCGCTGGCGTCGGTCCGACGAGATTCACGGCCCCGGCAACATCGGCCGTGCGGAGGAAGTCGATTGCTCGAACCTCATCGCGCAATGAAATCCACGGCCACCATTGTCGACCCGATCCCAAGGGCCCGCCGAGTCCGAGGTTCGTGAGAAGCCGGAGCGGTGCGACGGCTCCGCCACGGGCGACTACGAGACCGGTTCGCACGAGCACCACCCGACCGGAATCGCCGAGCTCGAGCGCTTCGTGTTCCCAGGCTTCGACGACGTCGGCGAGGAAGCCTGTGCCGCGCTCAGATTCTTCGCTGAGTTCCGTGTCGCCGCGGTCGCCGTAGATTCCGACTGCGGAGGCGTTGATCAGTCGCGCGCCGGGATTCTTGCGCAGGGCAGTGACGAGCGTCCGCGTGCTATCGATGCGCGACTCAAGAATGTCGGCTCGACGCTTCGCCGTCCATGGAATCTGAGCAATTGAGGCGCCCGCGAGATTGATGACGGTTTCGACGCCGTCGAATACGCGCGGATTGAGCCGATCACCCGGGTGCCAGGGGATGTCTCCAGCCCGGGTCTCGGGACCCCGCACGAGGCGCCGCACCGCGACACCTTCGCGACTCAGATGCTCGACGAGAACGCTTCCAATGAGACCGGTCGAACCCGCAATCAGCACACTCATGTGGTCAGGCTACTGTCCGGCGCCCGGGCTGCCAAGGGCTATTCGAGCACCGCTTCCAGGCTGATGTCGATTCCGGCGAGTGCTTGCGATACGGGGCAGGTCTCTTTGGCCTGGGTCGCGAGTGCTTCGAATTCGCTCCTCGAGATGCCGGGAACGCGGGCACGGACAGTGAGATGGCTGGAGACGACGCCGACACTCGCCCGGAATGTCACCTCCGAGGTTGTCACGATGTGGTCCGGAGTGAATTCCGCCTGAGCGAGAATGTTCGCGAACGCCATCGAGAAACAACCGGAGTGAGCGGCGGCGAGGAGCTCTTCGGGTGTTGTGGTTTCCGCCCCTCCTTCGGCGCGGGCTTTCCAACTCATGTTGAGGGTGACGGCCCGGGAGCTGTCGAGGCTGACCGAGCCACGACCGGTCAAGAGCTGACCATTCCAGGTGGTTGTTGCGGCGCTAACGACGGGTGTAGGCATGCGGCTCCCTTGCTCGGTGTGCCCACATCCTATGGATGGGTTGCCGAGGCGAGGGAGGGTTATCCCGAGGTCGGTCGGATCACCCGAGCGCGCACCAAGAGCACATAGATCTGGCAGCCGAGGCAGTATCCGAACGCCGCGTTGAGGAATGCTGCGACGAAGGCGAGCGCCGCCGAGACGGTTACGGCACCCGCGACGCCGAGGAGTTCGAGTGCCAATCCAACGCCGGTCACGAGCAGGCCCACAAGCTGTGCGAAGGTCGGCGGCCGCGGGTCTTCGAGTTCCGCCGGCGGCGCGAGCCGGGGGCGGACGAAGCGAGCGAAAATGCGCCCGTACGGGTGGCGCTGAATGCCGGCAAACGCACCCCACGCGAACAGGGCAACGATGACGGCGAGCAAAACGGTCGCACGCTGCGCGTCGCCGACCAGACCGAGGAACACGGTGATCAGAAGCAGGGCAGATGTGATGCTCGCGCCAAAGCGCGGCCCACGCGGGTCGATTCCCTTAGATGGCGTAGTCGTCACGGGGTCTCCTTACGATGTCGGACAGGGTAGTGCGGAACGAATCTGCTTTGGGTACACCGGCGACCGTCGCTTGAACGCGGCCATACCCATCGACGATGAACACCGTCGGAGTCTGGAGGATGCCGTACTCGCTGGCGAGGTCTGCACGGTGAGTGAGGTCAATCTCGGTTGCGATAACGCCCTCGTACTCGGCGGCCACCTGTCGAAGGAACCGCCGGGTTCCTGGGCAACGCGAGCACATTTCGGTCGAGAACTGGACGAGTGTCGCGTGTTCACCCCAATCCGATAGCTCGGTATCGGTGAGCTTCACTCGCTGTCCGTCGCTCTCGCGAACGCGTCCATCGCGGTACCGCCACCACGCGCCGATGAGGCTCGCAAGGGCGACGAGGCCGAGGAGCCAGAATCCGGCGTGGACGGAATCCATGACCCCAGCGTAGGGGAGTGCTACGCCCCGGTCACGAGCGTGACGCCGAATGACGACATGCCATGAACCGCTTCGGCACGGCACGGTTGCGAGCGGGCGCGCGCGGAATAGACTCGCGGCGTGAGCATTTCGACGGCCTATGAGGATCTCCTGCGAGACGTGTTCGAAAACGGCGTGCACAAGGACGACCGCACGGGAACGGGCACGCGCTCGGTGTTCGGGCGGCAGATCCGCTTCGACTTAGCTCAGGGATTCCCGCTCGTCACGACCAAGCGCGTGCACCTGAAGTCCATCGTGGGTGAGCTCATCTGGTTTCTCCGGGGCGAGAGCAATACGAGGTACCTCACCGAGAACGGCATCACCATTTGGGATGAGTGGGCCGATGCGAACGGTGAACTCGGTCCCGTCTATGGCGTGCAATGGCGGAGCTGGCCGACTCCATCGGGGTCCCACATCGACCAGATTTCTGAACTCCTCGAGCAGATCCGCACCAACCCGGATTCGCGCCGCCTCATCGTCTCTGCCTGGAACGTCGCCGATATTCCGAACATGGCCCTCGCGCCGTGTCACGCGTTCTTCCAGTTTTATGTTGCCGATGGCAAGCTCTCGTGCCAGCTATACCAGCGCAGCGCCGACATGTTCCTCGGTGTGCCGTTCAATATCGCCAGCTACGCCCTGCTGACGCACATGATTGCGCAGCAGACCGGACTCGGTGTCGGCGAGTTTGTGTGGACGGGCGGCGACTGTCACATCTACGACAATCACGTCGAGCAGGTCACCGAGCAGCTTTCTCGTGAGCCGTATCCGTTCCCGACGCTCGTGCTGAATCCGGCGTCCTCGCTGTTTGACTACCGCATCGAAGACGTCGTCGTCGAGGGCTACGAGCACCATCCGGCCATCAAGGCGCCGGTCGCGGTCTAGTCGTGCTCGGACTCATTTGGGCGAATGCGCGCGGCGGTGTCATCGGTCTTGACGGTGACATGCCCTGGTATGTCCCCGAGGATTTCGCCCACTTCAAGGCGGTCACGACGGGGCACACCGTCATCATGGGTCGCCGCACCTGGGAGTCACTGCAGGTGCACCCGCTCCCACATCGCCTCAATATCGTCGTGAGTCGCCAGGCGCTTGACCTCCCCGCAGGGGCGGTGCTCGCCGGAAGCATCACGGAGGCTCTCTCGCTCGCCGCGCAAAGCGGCGACGGCGAAGCCTGGTGCATTGGCGGTGGCTCGCTCTATGCGGAGCTCGTGGACCGAGCTGACCGGATCGAGGTCACCGAGCTCGACCTCGAGGTGACCGGTGACACGCACGCCCCCGCCATCCCGCCGGGTTTCGTGTCTGAAGTGGATGAGTGGTTCGAGTCCCGCGAGGGAGTGCGGTATCGCTTCATCCACTATCACCGCACGCAATAATTTTGCATCTAACGCAACGAAAGGTACCCTGAGAGGGTGAGTGTAGAAAACCCCTTCGGTCAGGTCATGGTGGCGCTCGTCACGCCGTTCACGAGCGAGGGCGAGGTCGATTGGGCCAGCGTCGAGCGCCTCATCGACGAATGCATCGTTCAGGGAGCTGACGGCATCGTCGTCACCGGGACGACCGGTGAAACCTCGACCCTCACCGACCCGGAGAAGCTGCGCCTCGTCGAGGTGGCAAAGTCCGTGGCGGCCGGGCGCGCAAAGATCATCACCGGTGGCGGTTCCAACGAGACCGCCCACGCCATTCAGCTCTACCAGGACAGCGAGAAGGCCGGCGCCGACGGCATCATGGTCGTCACGCCCTATTACAACAAGCCCACCCAGGCGGGCGTGCTCACCCACTTCCGCATGGTCGCCGATTCCACCGATTTGCCCGTCATCCTCTACGACATTCCCGGCCGTGCGGGCATCCAAATCCAGTACGACACCATCCTGCGGTTGGCAAAACATCCGAACATTGTGGCCGTCAAGGATGCCAAGGGCGATTTCGCCGAGGTGAGCCGAGTGCTCAACCAGACCGACCTGCTCTACTTCTCTGGCGACGATGCCAACGTGCTGCCACACCTCGCAATTGGTGCGACCGGATTAATCGGTGTGACCGCCAACGTTGCTGCCGCGCCGTACCGGACCATGGTTGACGCGGTCAACCGGGGTGACCTCGCCGCGGCGACCGCCGCGCATAAGCAGCTCGAGCCGCTCGTCCGTGCCGTCATGACGCATGTTCCCGGGACGGTCTCGACGAAGTACATCCTGCACGGTCTCGGCCGAATTTCCAGCCCGCGGGTGCGCCTGCCACTCGTCGGCCCGGAGGAGTGGGAAGCTTCCCGTATCGAAGACGAAATCGCCCTCGTGCACGATCTTCCGGGCGTCGACTTCTCAAACTTCAAACCGAACCGAAACGCTGCGGCGGGAGGAGCGTTGCCGAAGATCGCCGGCACGACCCGTCACGACTAATCCCTCGAAGGACGCATGTCAGACCCCATCGACTCGACCACCACCGTCCCGCCTCTCGCGCCCGGCACGCTTCGCGTCATTCCAATTGGCGGCCTCGGAGAGGTTGGCCGGAACATGACCGTCTTTGAGCTCGATGGCAAGCTGCTCATCGTGGACTGCGGTGTGCTGTTCCCCGAGGAACACCAGCCCGGTGTCGACCTCATCCTGCCGGACTGGTCGCCGATTCGCGAGCGTCTCGACGACGTCGTTGGAGTCGTGCTCACGCACGGCCATGAAGACCACATCGGTGGTGTGCCGTACCTGCTGCGGCTCAAGAACGACATCCCCATTATCGGCTCGCAGCTCACGCTCGCCCTCACCGAGGCAAAGCTTGCCGAGCACCGCATCAAGTCCTACTCGATGGTCGTGCGTGAGGGCCAACGCGAACAGGTTGGACCGTTCGGGCTCGAATTCATCGCCGTCAACCACTCCATTCCGGATGCTCTGGCGGTGTCGATCGAGACCGTCGCTGGCCGAGTCCTCGTGACGGGCGACTTCAAGATGGACCAACTACCGCTCGATGGGCGACTCACCGACCTGCGCGAATTCGCCCGACTCGGCCAGGCCGGGGTGGACCTGTTCCTCGTCGATTCGACCAACGCCGACGTGCCGGGTTTCACCCCGCTGGAACGCGACATTGGACCGGTGCTCGACCACGTCATTTCCCGGGCGACCCAGCGCGTCATTGTGGCGAGCTTCTCCAGCCACGTTCACCGCGTCCAGCAGGTCCTTGACGCCGCTCACGCGAACGGGCGCCGGGTCGCTTTGCTCGGCCGGTCGATGGTTCGCAACATGGGTATCGCGGCCGAGCTTGGCTACCTCAACGTGCCGCCGGGAGTCCTCATCGACTACAAGCAGGCTGCCGATGTGCCGCACGACCGCATCGTCTACATGTCGACCGGCTCGCAGGGCGAGCCCATGGCCGTGCTCGCTCGCATGGCCAATCGCGACCACCAAATCGACGTCAATCCGGGCGATACCGTCATCCTCGCCTCGAGTCTCATCCCCGGCAACGAAAACGCGGTGTACCGGGTCATCGACGGACTCACGAAGCTCGGCGCGAATGTCGTGCACAAGGGCAACGCGAAGGTGCACGTCTCTGGACACGCGGCGGCGGGTGAGCTGCTGTACTGCTACAACATCCTGAAGCCCAAGAATGTCCTCCCGGTGCACGGCGAATACCGTCACCTGGTCGCGAACGCCAAGCTCGCTCAGCAAACCGGCATCCCGAGTGAGCGCACGTTCATCGGTTCGGACGGATCGGTGTTTGACCTCGTGGCCGGAGAGGTCTCGCACGTTGGACAGCTCGACCTCGGCTTCGTCTATGTGGACGGCGCGACGGTTGGTGAAATCACCGATGCCGATCTCAAGGACCGGCGCATCCTCGCTGAAGAGGGTTTCATCTCCATCATCGTGGTGGTCGATGCGCAAACGGGACACATTGTGACCGGGCCCGAGATCCATGCCCGAGGATTTGCGGAAGACGATCAGGTGTTTGCGGAAGTCAAACCCATGATTGCGCAGGCGCTCGCGAAAGCGGCGGCCGACGGCGTCCGCGACACCTACGCTCTTCAGCAGGTTGTCCGGCGCACCATCGGACAATGGGTGAACAAACGACTGCGCCGCCGGCCCATGATTGTGCCGGTCGTCATCGAGGCCTAGCCGAGCCTCGAGAACGGAACACTCCCGCGCCCTTCCGGGCCGGTCCTGGCGTGGCGACGTACGCTGAGCGCATGGCTTCGCGAACGCCCGCTCAGCGGCGTGCCTCCACTTCGGGCACGTCGAAGCGTTCGCGCGCCAAAGCCGCTCCCGCCGCGCCGTCGGCAGAGACAGGGCTCTTCGCCCGTATCTGGATGGGACTCGCGCACCTCACCGGTGCGGCAGCCCGCGCCCTCGGCCCAGAAACCATTGCCAAGGAAGACCGGCGCGATGGACTTCCGTTCTTCCTGGTCGTCCTGGCCGCTGTCGGCGGCATCGTCGAGTGGTTCCTCATCAACAACACGGTCGCGCAGCTTGTCAACGCCTGGTCGGTCGGGGCCCTCATCGGCCGCCTGAGCTTTGTGCTCCCGGTGTTCCTCGTGGTCTTTGCAATCTGGTTGTTCCGCCACCCGTCGTCACAGCACGACAACACGCGAGTGGGCATCGGGATCAGTCTGTTCCTGGTGTCGATTTCAGGATTCTTGCAGGTCTTCGCCGGCGCTCCGAAGCCAAGCGACGGCGTCGTTGCACTCGCCGGCGCCGGAGGCATTCTCGGCTGGCTGATCGGGGCGCCACTCACCGCGCTGCTCACGATGTGGGGCGCGGCGATAGTGCTTGCGCTCGTGACGATGATGTCGATGCTCATCACCACCAAGACCCCGCCCAACCAAATCGCCGCGCGCTCGCGCGCGCTCTGGGCTTGGCTTTTTGGGTCGGCAGAGCCGGTCGCGACAACTCCGCTCGGCGCTCGCGCCGCCACTGCGCAGCTCGAGTTGGACGGCCTCGACGACGTGGCTCCGGCGAATCTTCCCTGGTGGCGACGAAACGCAAGTGGGCGCGAGGTAGACACGGAGGCGTCGACCGGTGTCGATGCCATCAATGAACTTCTGAGTGGTGGGGCCACCGGGAGCTTCGATTCCGCACTCGAAGCCGACGTCCCGACGACGGTGCTCGACGACATGCACGCGGCCGAAGCGGCGATTCGCAACTTCACCGGCGAGGCTCCCGCGCGCGGACTCGAGGGCGACAACTCGGTTGCGGTGACGGAGGCCATCGCGAACGAGGCCGAGCTGGCGGCAACCGTTCACACGGACGGCGCATCCCTCACTCGTGAGGCGGCCGAGGCGCCGTACCAGCTTCCCAACGTCAATGCGCTCGAGGCAGGTGCCCCGGCAAAGGGCAAGACCCAGGCGAACGACGACACCATTCGCGCGATTACCGAGGTGCTGCAGCAGTTCGGTGTCGATGCCCAGGTCACCGGCTTCTCGCGGGGACCGACCGTCACGCAGTACGAAATCGAACTCGGCCCGGGGGTCAAGGTCGAGCGCGTCACCGCGCTCAGCAAAAACCTCGCGTATGCGGTCGCGTCGAACGAAGTGCGCATCCTCTCGCCGATTCCCGGCAAGAGTGCTATCGGAATTGAGATTCCGAATACCGACCGTGAAATCGTCACGCTCGGTGACGTTCTCCGTTCCGGTACGGCCGTCAAGAACGCGCACCCCATGACCATCGGCGTCGGCAAGGACGTCGGCGGCGGCTACGTCGTGGCCAACCTCGCCAAGATGCCGCACTTGCTCGTCGCCGGCTCAACCGGTTCCGGAAAATCGAGCTTCGTGAACTCGATGATTACAAGCATTCTTATGCGCGCGAAGCCGAGCGAGGTGCGCATGGTTCTCGTCGACCCCAAGCGCGTCGAGCTCGCCGCCTACGCCGGTGTGCCGCACCTCATTACCCCCATCATCACGAACCCGAAGAAGGCGGCCGAAGCGCTGCAGTGGGTCGTGAAAGAAATGGACATGCGGTACGACGACCTCGCCTCGTTCGGTTTCCGCCACATCGACGACTTCAATGCGGCGGTTCGCTCGGGCGATTTGCAGCTTCCGCCCGGATCCGAGCGTGTGCTGAAGCCCTACCCGTATCTGCTCGTGGTGGTCGACGAGCTTGCCGACCTCATGATGGTCGCGCCGCGTGACGTTGAGGATTCGATCGTGCGCATCACCCAGCTCGCCCGCGCTTCGGGTATTCACCTGGTGCTGGCCACGCAACGTCCGAGTGTCGACGTTGTCACCGGCCTCATCAAGGCCAATGTCCCCAGTCGACTCGCCTTCGCCGTGACGAGCGTGACCGATTCACGGGTCATCCTCGACCAGCCCGGCGCGGACAAGCTGATTGGTCAGGGTGATGCCCTGTTCCTGCCGATGGGTGCGTCG
>DATGWF010000088.1:0-10795 GCA_035299585.1 Microbacteriaceae bacterium | reverse complement strand
GGGCGTGGCGAGCTCGGCTCGGTATTCGCTGAGCTGGCTCAAGAGCTCCTGGCCGGCGGGCGAGAGGAGTTCGCGAATGCCGTCCGTGCTCACCCGTTCAGCCTATCTTCGTCGCACCACCCGCGCGCCCTCGACGCGTTTGCTCCGGGGCCGTTCGGGCCATACACTGGATTAGCACTCTCCAGTGCCGTGTGCTAACTCATCAAGAAAGAGGTCACCTGTGTCGGTTTCGATCAAGCCGCTCGAAGATCGCATTGTCATCAAGCAGGTTGAGGCAGAACAGACCACTGCGTCTGGCCTGGTGATTCCGGATACCGCCAAGGAGAAGCCGCAGGAAGGCGAAGTTATCGCCGTCGGTCCCGGCCGCATCGACGACAACGGCAACCGCGTTCCGCTCGACGTCGCTGTCGGCGACAAGGTCATCTACTCCAAGTACGGCGGAACCGAGGTCAAGTACCTCGGCGAGGAATACCTCATCCTCTCGGCTCGCGACGTGCTCGCGGTCGTCGTGCGCTAAGCACTCCATTCACTCGTGTGGGCCCGGTCCAGTACGGACCGGGCCCACACGCATTCCCGTCGATAGACTCGACGCGTGAATGCTCCCAGTCGAGGCGGACTCTGGTACGCCGTTTCCGCGTATCTGCTCTGGGGCCTGCTCCCGCTCTACTTCTTGACGCTCTCACCGGTTGGTGCGTGGGAGCTTGTCGCGCTCCGAATCCTGCTTTCGCTTGTCTTCTGTGCGGTGCTGCTCAGCGTCACTCGAACCTGGCGGTCGTTCCTCGGCCTGTTGCGGAATCGTCGGATTCTCGCGCTGTTTGGATGTGCTGGGGTGCTGATCTGGGTGAACTGGACGACCTACGTCGTCGCGGTACTCAGTAACCATGTCGTCGAGGCGTCGCTGGGCTATTTCATCAACCCCCTCGTCACGATCTTCTTGGGCGTGCTCGTTCTGCGCGAACGTCTTCGTCCCTTGCAGTGGGCGGCCGTCGCCATTTCGGCGATCGCCGTATTGACCCTCACGATTGGTTATGGCCAGTTTCCCTGGCTCGCCTTGACTCTCGCGTTCAGCTTCGGCATCTATGGCTTCGTGAAGAAGAAGGCTGGCCCAACGGTTGACGCCGTCTCGGGTCTCACCCTGGAGACGCTCTGGCTTGCGCCCGTGGCGGTTGTGCAGCTGGTGATTGTGGCCGCGACGGAGGGGCTCGTGTTTGGGTCGGCCCACCCGACAACCTCGGTCTTGCTGTCGCTTGCTGGAGTCATCACTGCCGTTCCGCTCCTGTTGTTTGCGGCGGCGGCACGCCGGGTGCCGCTCGTCTATCTCGGGCTGTTTCAGTTCGCCGCGCCGGTCATGCAGTTTGTTGTCGGTGTGACGCTTCTGCACGAAGAGATGACGACCGCCCGCTGGATCGGTTTCATCATCGTCTGGTTCGCCTGCATGTTGCTCATTGTCGATGCGCTGAGATCGGCGCGCGCGACCCGGCCGGAGCCGAGTGTCGCGACCGCCGGAGATGAGAGCGATCCGCTCGGAACCCTCGAAACGCGCAACTAGCCCAATTCGGGGGCTTCCCGCAGAAGTTATTCAGCGGTTTTTGCCGAAAAAGGTAACAGCAAGGCAACAATTTGCCGTCTGTTACGTGGATATGACGCGAAATAGTGGTGCGCAGGGCGTCGCGTCACTAGCCTTAGGGGTACGGCCTCGTTCGCGGGGCCTTCCCCATATCCATCCTTAAGGAGCAAAATGAGCGTTTCGAAGCGTTCGCGTGCTGCTGTGTGGTCGGGCGTGGCACTTGTTGCCTCCAGCGCCCTGCTGCTCACCGCATGCGCCGGCGGATCGACCTCCGGTGGCTCGGCAACTGCAGGCGCCGACGGCGTCCAGCCGATTGCATCGGGTCCCCGCGACCTCACCCTGAAGCTCGGCAGCCTGCTGCCGCAGACCGGCTCGCTGGCCTTCCTCGGCCCGCCCGAGATCGCCGGTGTTGACCTCGGTGTCGCGGACGTCAACGACGCTGCTGCCGGTATCAAGGTTGATGTTGTCCACCGTGACTCGGGTGACACCACCACCAACACCGCCACCGTGTCGGCAACTGACCTCCTCAACCAGGGTGTCTCCGCTATCGTCGGTGCCGCTTCGTCGGGTGTGACCAAGACCGTGATCGACCAGATCACCGGTGCAGGCGTGATTCAGTTCTCGCCGGCCAACACCTCGGCTCAGCTCACCACCTGGAAGGACAACGGACTCTACTTCCGTACCGCTCCTTCGGACGTCCTTCAGGGCGAGGTCCTCGGCAACACCATCGCGAACGACGGTGTCTCGACCCTCGGCATCATCTACCTGAACGACGCCTACGGCTCGGGCCTCGACAAGTTCGTTTCGGAAGCTTTCGAAAAGGCTGGCGGCAAGGTTGTTGCCAACGAAGCCTTCAACGAGGGTGACTCGAACTTCGCTTCGCAGATTGCTGCGGTGACCGCTGCAAAGCCGGACGCTGTCGCGCTCATCACGTTCGACCAGGCCAAGACCATTGCTCCGGCACTGGTTGCAGCTGGCGTCAAGGGCAGCCAGATGTACTTCGTCGACGGCAACGTCGCGGACTACAGCAAGGACTTCACCCCCGGCCTCCTCGAGGGCGCAAAGGGTACCGTCCCGGGCCTCGACACCGCCAAGCTTGGTGACTTCACCGAGCGCCTGCTCGGTGTTGACTCGACCCTGACCGACTACAGCTACGCTGCCGAGTCGTACGACGCGGTTGTGCTCATCGCGCTGGCTGCTTACGCAGCAAACAGCACCGATGGCGCCACCATCGCCAAGTACCTCCGTCAGGTTTCGGGCGGCGTCGGCGGTGGCGAGAAGGTCACCAACTTCAAGGACGGCGCAAAGCTGCTGTCCGAGGGCAAGCAGATCGACTACGACGGCTACAGCGGCCCGGTCACGTTCGACGAGAACGGCGACCCGACCGAGGCAACCATCGGTATCTACCAGGCCCAGAACGACAACACCTGGAAGCGCATCGGCGACGGCTAAGTCTCCAGCTTCCTTCGAGGGCCCTCAGCTTCGGCTGGGGGCCCTCTCCCATTCCCCCGAGGGCGGGGCCCTCGCTGTGGCGAGAATCCCGCCACCGACTCGGAGTCCTTCTATCGTGACGGGAGCCCTCAGACCGGAGGGCGCGGCCGTTGGCCGACTCGCTCACGAAAGGCGCTCCGATGCCAGCTTCACGTCCCGATCGGCTCCGACTTCGACGCGTTCGCACCGGTTGCCTCACGGTCATGGCGGCCACCGCGGTCCTCGCCGGATGCGCGGCGCCGCCGACCAGCACGGCACACACACCCAATGACGGGGCGCTCCCGATCGCGTCCGGGCCTCGAGACCTCACCCTCAAGATGGGAACACTGCTGCCACTCAGCGGCACGCTCGCCACGCTTGGACCGCCGCAAATCGCGGGGACCCGGCTCGCAGCGAAGGACATTGCTGCAAGCTCCCTCGGACTGTCCGTACGGCTCATCGAGCGCGATTCGGGTGACACGTCGACAAGTACCGCGACGGTATCCACCACGGACTTGCTCTCTCAGGGTGTGACGGCAGTCGTGGGGGCCTCCGCATCGTCGGTCACCAAGATTGTCATCGACCAGATCACCGGTGCGGGTGTCGTCCAGATTTCGCCGTCGAATACCTCCCCAGAACTCACCGCTTGGAAAGATCACGACATGTACTTCCGCACGGCGCCCTCCGACGTGTTGCAGGGGGAGGTGCTGGGCAACGAAATCGCCAACGCGGGAGTGGCAACGCTCGGCATCATCTATCTCAACGATGCGTACGGTGTCGGTCTCGTCGACAACCTCAGCGCATCGTTTCAGAGCACCGGCGGCAATGTCGTTTCGACCCAATCCTTCAACGAAGGCGACACCACCTTCAGTAGCCAGGTGGCCGCAATCGTAGCCCAACGGCCCGATGCGGTCGCTGTCATCTCCTTCGATCAGGCTCGCACCATCATTCCCGCGCTCATCGCAGCGGGGGTGATGGCGAAGCAGCTGTACCTCGTCGACGGAAACGCGAAGGACTACAGCTCGGCGTTCACTCCCGGGCTCATTGATGGGGCGCACGCCACCATTCCCGGTGTGGACGTCACCACGCTCGGTGACTTCACGCAGCGCCTGCACGGTGTCGATCCGGAGCTTGTTGACACGAGCTACGCGGCCGAGGCCTACGACGCGGTGACCCTCGTTGCGCTGGCAGCATATGCGGCTAATAGCGTCAGCGGTCCGGACATCGCCAAATACCTGCGTCAGGTTTCGGGCGGGACCGGACACGGAGTCAAGGTGCATTCCTTTGAAGAGGGCGCCAAGCTCCTCGCTCAAGGCAAGCAAATCGACTACGACGGCCTCTCCGGAGGTATCCGTTTCGATGAGCACGGCGACCCCACCGAAACGTCCATCGGTGTCTTCACTGCCCAACACGACAACACCTGGCGGCGAACCGGGGACCGCTAGCCGCTGAGCACGACGGAGGGCCCCTGAGACATCTCAGGGGCCCTCATCGTGAAGCCGCTCGGTTCGCTTAGTCCTGGCCGAGCGTTCCCAAATAGAGGCCAATGACCTTCGGGTCGTTGAGCAAGTCGCGCCCGGGGCCTTCGTATGCATCCTTGCCCTGGTCGAGAACGTAGCCGCGGTCGCAGATCTGGAGGCAGCGACGAGCGTTTTGCTCGACCATGATGGTGGTCACGCCTGCCTTGTTGATTTCCTTGACTCGCAGGAACGCTTCGTCCTGACGCACGGGGGAGAGGCCGGCGCTCGGCTCATCGAGCAGCAGCACGTGCGGACCCATCATGAGAGCACGCGACATGGCAACCATCTGACGCTCACCACCCGACAGGCTTCCGGCGCGCTGTGCCAGCCGCTTGCCCAGATCGGGGAAGATACTCGTGACGAACTCGAGCCGGTGCTTGAGGTCCTTGGGCTTCTGGAAGATGCCCATTTCGAGGTTCTCTTGAATCGTGAGCGAGGGGAAGACATTGTTCGTCTGCGGAACGAAGCCCACACCCTTCGAGACGAGCTTGTTTGCCTTGAGGTTGGTGATTTCCTCGCCCTGCAGGAAGATCCCGCCTTCGCGGACCTTGACAAGCCCGAAGATGGACTTGAGCAGCGTCGACTTACCGGCACCATTCGGGCCGATGATGCCGATGAGCTCGCCGTCGTTGGCGACCAGCGAGGCGCTGTTCAGGATGTTCACGCCCGGCAAGTAGCCGGCGGTGACGTTGCGTACCTCTACGACCGGGGTGGCGTTACTTGTCGTCATCGATGAGCTCCTTAATGGCGGCAACGTTGCCGGTCTCGGTCGAGCCGAGGTCTTCGTCGTGGTGGGCACCGAGGTAGGCGTCAATCACGGCTTGGTTCTTCATGACCTCGTGCGGGTCACCCTCGGCGACAACCTTGCCTTCGGCCATCACGATGACCCAGTCGGCAATGTGGCGGACCATGTGCATGTCGTGTTCGACGAACAGCACCGTCATGCCCTGCGCCTTGAGGTCCAGGATGTGGTCGAGCAGTGACTGTGTGAGTGCCGGGTTGACACCCGCCATCGGCTCGTCAAGCATGACCAGTGTGGGGTCGCTCATGAGCGCGCGGGCCATTTCGAGCAACTTGCGCTGGCCGCCGGAGAGGCTTGCGGCGAAGTCGGCTTCCTTGGCGTCGAGCTTGAAGCGCTTGAGCAAATCGCGGGCACGCTCCGTGTTGGCGTCCTCTTGGCCGCCCCAGATGCCCTTGACGAGGGCGCGGAAGAAGTTCTCGCCCTTCTGCTTTTGGGCGCCGAGGCGCATGTTGTCGAGGACCGTGAGCAGACCGAGGGATTTGGTGAGCTGGAAGGTGCGGACCAGGCCCATGCGAGCCACCTTGTAGGCCGGAACGCCACCAAGATCCTGGCCATTAAACGACCAGGTGCCTTCGTTCGGCTTGTCGAAACCGGTGAGCAGGTTGAAGAACGTCGTCTTTCCTGCACCGTTCGGGCCGATGAGTGCCGTGATGGCGTTGCGGGGAATCTCGACGTGCTCGACGTCGACCGCAGTGAGGCCACCAAACTGGCGCTTGACGCCGTCGGCAATGATGATCGGATCGACCTTCTTGCAGCCCGGCGCGGCGTCGCCAATGTGGAGGCCGGTCGTCTTGACCGGCTTGGACGAGGGGACAGCGTTACTTGACAAAGGACATCTCCTTCTTGTTGCCGAGGATGCCCTGTGGCCTGAAGATCACGAGCAACATGATGACAACACCGACCAGGATGAACGAGGTCTGCGCGGCCTGAACCGTCGACATGAACGGCAGCAGTCCGGACTCGGACGCGTTCGCCATAAACGTGCTGAAGAACGCAAGCACCACCCAGAAGATGATGGAACCGAGGATCGGACCAAAGATGGTGGCCGCTCCACCGAGGAGCAAAATCGCCCAGGTGAAGAAGGTCAGCGAGGTGACGAAACGGCTCGGAACGACCGCGTACGGCAGAACGAAGAGCATGCCCGCGAGGGTGCCGTAGACACCGCCGAGGATGAGGCTCTGCATCTTGTAGGCGTAGACGTTCTTGCCGAGCGAGCGCACTGCGTCTTCGTCTTCACGGATGCCCTTGAGCACGCGACCCCACGGGCTGCGCATAAGCAGCCAGTTCACGAGTGCGAGGAGGGCGACGACCGTCCAGCCGATGGTGAGGTAGAACCACTCACGGTTGTCGAACACAAACGGACCGAAGCCATAGCGTCCGTCCGGGAACGGGTTCATGGCAAGCAGTGGTCCCTGGAATGAGGGGAGGCCGTTAGCCGAACCGGTGATGTCCTGCATCGAGGTCGAGGTGACGATGAGGCGCAGAATTTCGGCAGCGGCAATGGTCACGATGGCGAGGTAGTCAGCTCGCAACCGCAGCGTGGGGATGCCGAGCAGCAGCGCAAATACGACCGAGAGGCCCACGCCGCACAACACGCTCACGACGACCGGAGCGTTCCACATGATGGCGGGGATCGCGTAGCCGTAGGCGCCGAGCAGCATGAAGCCGGCTTGACCGAAGTTCAGCAGGCCGGTGTAGCCGAAGTGAACCGCGAGGCCGAGAGCGGCGATGGCATAGGCAGCGGTCACCGGGGAGATGAGCTGCTGAAGCCCCGAGTTGAAAATGGAAACCCAATCCATGGCTTGTCCTAACCAATCCGCTCTTTGCGACCCAGGATGCCCTGCGGGCGCACGAGGAGCATGACGATGAGGATGAGCAGAGCACCCACGTACTTCATGTCACTCGGGAGCACGAGGGTGCTGAGTTCAGTGAACAGTCCAACAATGAGCGATCCGACGAGCGCGCCGAACGCGGTACCGAGGCCACCCAGGGTGACGGCGGCAAACACCATGAGCAGAATCTGGAAGCCCATGTCCCAGCTCGCACCCGGGCGGAAGTAGGCCCACAGGATGCCGGCCAGGCCGGCGAGCAAGCCGGAGATGACCCAGACGATGCGGATGACGCGGTCGACATCGATACCACTTGCCGAAGCGAGCGCGGGGTTGTCGCTCACGGCACGAGTCGCCTTGCCGATGCGGGTGCGCAGCAGGAAGAACGCCGTTGCCAACAGCATGACGACCGAGACGGCCATGCTGACGATGGCGACCCAGCTGGTGAGAATCGGGCCGATGGTGACCGCGTTCGGGTCGGTCGCACCCGGCAGCTGCAGCGTTTCACCGCCGTAGAAGAACTGGAAGGTGTAACGCAGTGCGAGCGACAGGCCGATGGACACGATCATGAGCTGCACGACGCCGACGCCGCGCTTGCGCAGCGGCTTCCATAGTCCGGCGTCCAGTCCCCAACCGAACGCGGCCGAGAGGACGAGCGCGAGCAGGATGGCGACGCCGAGGTTGAGGCCGAGAATCTTGCCAAAGGTGAGCGACATGAGCGCACCGAAGGTAATCATTTCGGCGTGAGCGAAGTTGCTGAGGCCCGTCGTGCCGAAGATGAGCGACACGCCGATGGCGGCCAACGCGAGCAGCAGACCGAAGCTCAGGCCGTTCCAGACGCGCTGGAGCACCTGTGAGCCGAGGTCCTGGGTGACGCGCTTGCCCTCACCGAGGAAGAAGTTGACGGCCTTGGTCTTGGTGAGTCCGAACTCGGCGGAAACGGTGTCCTGGCCGTCGGCGACGATAACGCCCTCCGGGAGCGAGTCCTGGTTGAGGGTGACCTTGTACTCGCCCTTTTCGGCGACCATGATGACCCACTGGCCTGCGGCGTCGGTCGTCGCGTCACACTTTTGTCCGTTGCCCTCAGCGTGGATCTTGACGCCTTCGAGCGGCTCGTTGTTGAACTTGACGTTTCCAGACAGCTTGTATGCGCCGTCGCAGGGCTCTTCGGCAGCGTGGGCCGCGGTGGCCGGCAGCGCCGAGAGTGCGAAGACGGCAATCACTGCTGCACTGAGCGCCAGCAGCAACCGGCGTACCGGTGCTTGCCTCGCCGCGATGTGTGCGTGAGTCACAGATCCTCCATGAGTGTTACCTGGGCAACACCGGTTTACGTGGCCGACGACAGTGTTGGCCTTCTGAGCCGATTATGTCGTACGCGTTTCGCGCATGACGTGCAAAACGATGTTGATTCTCCCGGTCGAGAGGGGGTTAGCGCAACTTATTTGCGAAACCGCCCAGTTTTGCTCCCGGGATGGGGGCAGAAACCTCATTCGTTTTAGCAGACGAAGCTGAACCGCGACGTTCAGCTCGTCATATTCCGTCGCTTAAGATGAAGCCATCGCTCCGCGCCTGGGAAAGGGAACCATGAGCCACACCGAGAGTGCCCACGATCCGTTCGGATTTACCGGTCTCACCTACGACGATGTGCTCCTCCTTCCGGGTCACACCGACGTCATTCCCTCGGAGGCGGACACGAGCTCGCAATTGACTCGGAACATCCGGGTCGCCGTGCCGCTCCTGTCGAGCGCGATGGACACCGTGACCGAACAGCGCATGGCCATTGCCATGGCCCGCCAGGGCGGCATCGGAATTCTGCACCGCAACATGTCGATCGACGAGCAGGCCCGGGAAGTGGACCTGGTCAAGCGCAACGAATCGGGCATGATCACCGACCCGGTGACCTGCCGACCCGATTCGACGGTTGCGGAAGTGGACGCCCTGTGCGGCGAGTATCGCGTGAGTGGCCTCCCCGTCATCGACGAGGCCGGAGTGCTCGTCGGCATCATCTCGAACCGCGACATGCGATTCATTCCGGCGGACGCAAAGGCCCGCACCCTGGTGCGTGAGGTGATGACCGCTCAGCCGCTCATCACCGGTCGACAGGGGATGTCGCCGGACGAGGCCATTGCGATCTTTGCGCAACACAAGATTGAGAAACTGCCCCTCGTCGACGAAGCGGGCCGGTTGACCGGTCTCATTACCGTCAAGGACTTCGACAAGCAGGAGAAGTACCCCTTCGCCACGAAAGACGAAGAGGGACGCTTGCGCGTCGGGGCGGCCATCGGCTTCTTTGGCGATGCCTGGGACCGTGCCGGTGCACTCCGCGATGCCGGTGTGGACGTGCTCGTGGTGGACACCGCCAATGGCCAGTCTCGCGGCGTACTCGACATCGTGGCCAAGCTCAAGGCAGATCCCGCCTTCGCTGGGATTGACATCATCGGCGGCAACGTGGCCACTCGCGAGGGCGCCGCGGCGCTCATCGAGGCAGGGGTCGACGCGGTCAAGGTCGGCGTCGGTCCAGGCTCCATCTGCACGACCCGCGTCGTTGCTGGCGTGGGCGTGCCGCAGGTGACCGCGGTCTACGAAGCCTCGCTGGCGGCGCGCGGCACCGGAGTTCCCATCATCGCCGACGGCGGTTTGCAGTACTCGGGCGACATTGCCAAGGCGCTCGTCGCAGGCGCCTCAACGGTCATGCTCGGATCGCTCCTCGCCGGGACCGACGAAAGCCCGGGCGAGCTCATCTTCGTGGGCGGGAAGCAGTTCAAGAGCTACCGCGGCATGGGTTCGCTCGGAGCCCTGCAGACCCGCGGCAAGAAGACCTCCTACTCGAAAGACCGCTACTTCCAGGCCGACGTCCCGAGCGACGACAAGCTCATCCCCGAGGGCATCGAGGGACAGGTGCCCTATCGCGGGCCGGTATCGGCCGTTGCCTACCAGCTCGTGGGGGGACTGCGGCAGTCGATGTTCTATGTCGGTGCCCGCACGATTGACGAACTGAAGTCGCTCGGCAAGTTCGTCCGCATCACCCCGGCCGGGCTCAAGGAATCGCACCCGCACGACGTTCAAATCGTGGTCGAAGCGCCGAACTACCGCAAATAGCTAGACCAGCTTGGCGAGGCGCTCAACCGCCTCGGTGAGGACGTCGGGGTGACAGGCGAAATTCACCCGAATGTGGTGGCTGCCGCCGGTCCCGAAATCGGGCCCGATGCCAAACGCGACATTGCCCTTTGCGAGCGCCACCGCGGCGGGGTTTTCGCCGAGCGCGGGGTATTCACTCAAATCGACCCAGGCGAGATAGCTTGCCTCCGGCAGTCGATAGTGCGCTCGCGGCAGGTGCGTCGCGAGCAGCTCGCCGAGCAAGCGCCGGTTCTCGTCGAGTCGCTCAAGCACGGCGGCGAGCCAGTCGTCCGCCTGAGTGAACGCGACCTCGTTCGCGATCGCGCCGAAGAGCGCGGCACGCCACTCCACCTCGAGCGGCAACTCGTCGAGAATCCGCTTGCCGGCGGGCGACGCGGCAACCATCTGAGCGCACTTCAGTCCGGCAAGGTTGAACGTCTTCGACGCGCTCGTGACCGATAGTGAGCGTTCTCGGGCGGCATCCGAGACC
>DATGWF010000087.1:0-2730 GCA_035299585.1 Microbacteriaceae bacterium | reverse complement strand
CGCTGGCCTCGTGCCCAGCGTGGGCTCGGAGGAGTTCAGCACGACGATTCCCAAGGGAAGCGTCATCACCGCCACCCCCGGAAGCGACCCGATTGGCCCGGGCGGTACCGTGACCCTTGTCGTCTCGAAAGGCCCAGACCTCGTGCCCGTCCCGGACGTTGCCGGCAAGAGTATGCGGAACGCAATCGACGCGCTGCAGGAAGCCGGTTTCCAGGTGAGCTACAACACCAACTACTTCCCCAACGACGTCATTTTGCGCATTGCAACGGCTACCTCGACGAACCCCGCGGCCGGCACCCAGGTGCCGCGAAACTCGCCCGTGTACGTATCGGGCAGCATCGGCGGCTAGCGCACCCACCGGCCCCCGAGGTGAGCGACACCGTTAGCGGTTCGCGAGCTCCTCGGCGACGAGGAACGAGAGTTCGAGCGACTGCATGTGGTTGAGCCGTGGGTCGCACAGCGATTCGTAGCGGGTCGCGAGCGTCGCTTCATCGATGTGCTCAGAGCCGCCCAAGCACTCGGTGACATCATCACCGGTGAGCTCGACGTGAATGCCGCCCGGGAACGTGCCGGCCGCACGATGTGCCGCGAAGAATCCGCGCACCTCCGTCATCACGTCGTCGAAGCGGCGCGTCTTGTAGCCGTTTGGCGTGGTGATCCCGTTGCCGTGCATCGGGTCGGTGACCCAAACCGGATTGGCCTCCATGCTCTGAATCGCCTCGAGCAGCGGCGGGAGTGCATCCGAAATCTTTTCGGCGCCCATGCGTGTGATGAACGTGAGGCGTCCGGGTTCGCGCTGCGGGTCGAGCACGTCAATGAGCCGCTCCATCGTTTCGACCGTGGTCGACGGTCCCAGCTTGACCCCGATGGGGTTGCGGATGCGTGAGAAGAAGTCGACGTGGGCTCCATCGAGCTCGCGGGTACGTTCACCGATCCAGAGGAAGTGCGCGGAGGTGTTGTACGGCGTCCCCGTGCGGGAATCGATGCGCGTCATGGGCCGCTCGTAGTCCATGAGCAAGCCCTCGTGGCCGGTGTAGAACTCGACGTGCTTGAGCTCATCGAAGTCGGCACCGGCCGCCTCCATGAACTTCACCGCACGGTCGATCTCGCGGGCGAGCGACTCGTACTGGGCGTTGGCCGGGTTCGACGCGAAGCCCTGATTCCACGAGTGCACCTGACGCAGATCAGCGAAGCCGCCCTGCGTAAACGCACGAATGAGGTTCAGGGTCGCCGCACTGGTGTGGTACGCCTGGACGAGACGGTCCGGGTCGGCCTGACGCGATCCCTCGGTGAAGTCGTAGCCGTTGACAATGTCGCCGCGGTAGGCGGGCAGGGTGACGCCGTCGCGGGTCTCGGTGTCGCTCGAGCGCGGCTTGGCAAACTGCCCCGCCATACGACCCATCTTGACCACCGGCATGGATGCACCGTAGGTGAGCACAACAGCCATCTGCAGGATGGTCTTGACGCGGTTGCGAATCTTGTCGGCGGTCGCTCCGGCAAAGGTCTCGGCGCAGTCGCCACCCTGCAGCAAGAACGCGCGCCCTTCGGCGACCGCGGCGAGGCGGCTGCGAAGCATGTCGACCTCGCCGGCAAACACGAGCGGCGGCAGCGTCGAGAGCGTCGCGGATGCCGCGGCCACGACATCGGCATTCGGCCATGAGGGCTGCTGCTTGATGGGGAGCGAACGCCAAGCGTCAAGGCCGCTCAGCACGTCGGGACTCGCGGTGATGGTCGGTTCGCTACTCACCCCATCGAGCCTAGCGGCTCGTGCATACTCGCTCCGACGCTGCTCGAGCGGTAAGCGCACCTGATCGGCGAACTACGCCGACGCTGCGCGACGGGTGCTGGCGTACACGTCTTCGTAGGGCTGCCCGCCCAAGCGCATGAGCTCGTAGACAATCTCGTCGGTCACCGAGCGAAGAATGAACCGGTCCGACTGCAGTCCATCAAAGCGAGAGAAATCGAGGGGCTCGCCGATGACGATGCCGATTCGGCGGATCTTCGGCAGCTTCGAGCCAATCGGCATGACCTCGGCCGTGCCGACCATGGCGACGGGAACCACCGGAACGCCGGCTTCGAGGACCATTCGAGCGATGCCGGTACGCCCGCGATACAGCGTGCCGTCGGGACTTCTCGTGCCCTCCGGATAGATACCGAGCACCTTGCCCTCGCTCAGCACGCGTAAACCCGTGTTGAGCGACGCTTCCGAAGCCTTCCCGCCGGAACGATCAATCGGCAACTGACCGGCAGCTTCGAAAAACAGCCGGGTGAGCCACCCCTTCAATCCCTTGCCGGTGAAGTAGTCGCTCTTGGCGAGGAACACGACGCGCCGGTCGACGATGAGCGGCAAGAAGATTGAGTCCACGAACGACAAGTGGTTACTCGCGAGAATGACCGCGCCGGTTTTCGGGATGTTCTCGAGTCCGCGAATCCAGGGTCGAAACAGCCCGAGTAGGAGCGGGCCCACGACGATGTGCTTCATCACCCAATAAAACATCGCGTCCAGCCTACTTCGCGCTCGTATGCTCAGCGAGGTATATGCGTGCGAGGTCCGCCGCCCCGACCATCCCGGCCTCGTTGCCAAGTTCGGCAATCGCGAAGCTCGGTTCCGGGTGGAAGCCGCGTGCGGCGAGGTGCATGGCGAAGCCGGCCCGGACGTGCGTCATCAAGCGCTCCCCCGCAACGGCAACCCCGCCACCGAAGACGAATCGTTCAGGATCGAGCACTGCA
>DATGWF010000086.1:0-4840 GCA_035299585.1 Microbacteriaceae bacterium | reverse complement strand
GCGCGTGAACTCAAAACCGTCTCCATCCGAGGCGAGCAGTCGGCGCTCGCGCGCCAATCGGCAATCGACGCCTTCAACACCGACCCCGACGTGTCCGTCGCGGTGTGTTCGCTCACTGCGGCAGGCGTGGGTGTCAATCTCCAGGCGGCCTCGAACGTCGTACTCGCCGAACTCAGCTGGACCTCGGCCGAGCAAACTCAGGCAATCGACCGCGTGCATCGCATCGGTCAAGAGGAGCCCGTTACCGCGTGGCGCATCATTGCCTCGCAAACCATCGACGCTCGCATCGCCGAACTCATCGACGCCAAGCAGGGATTGTCCCTTCGCGCGCTCGACGGCATCGAGGTCGAGCCCGGTTCGGAAGACTCCGTTCAGCTCGACGCCCTGCAATCGGTCCTGCGCGTCGCGCTCACTCGCTAGTCAGCGCCGGATGTCCGGCACACGGCATGGTTTAGGCTGTCGAAGTCGAAAGGCAACACACGCATGAAAATTGGCCTGCTCACAAGTGGTGGCGACTGTCCCGGATTGAACGCCGTGATTCGCGGTGCCGTCCTGCAAGGAGTCATCAAGCACGGCGACGAATTCGTCGGCATCCACCACGGTTGGCGCGGTCTCGTCGAGGGTGACATTCATCCGCTCCCGCGTCACGACGTGCGTGGCCTGTCGAAGCAGGGTGGCACCATTCTCGGCTCCTCTCGGACCAACCCCTACGAGGGTCCGAACGGTGGACCGGAAAACATTCAGAAGGTCCTTGATGCGCACGGCGTCGATGCGGTGATCGCCATCGGCGGTGAGGGAACCCTCACCGCGGCGCGCCGATTGACCGACGACGGACTCAAGATCATTGGCGTGCCCAAGACCATCGACAATGACTTGGCCGCGACCGACTACTCGTTCGGTTTTGACACCGCGGTCGAAATCGCCACCGAAGCCATCGACCGTCTGCGCACCACAGCCGATTCGCACGGTCGATGCATGGTGCTCGAGGTCATGGGTCGGCATGTGGGATGGATTGCACTGCATTCCGGTATCGCGGGCGGCGCACACGCCATTCTCATCCCCGAGCAGCCGCAAAGCATCGACCAGATTTGCGAGTGGGTCAACTCGGTCAAGGACCGCGGTCGGGCCCCGCTCGTGGTCGTTGCCGAAGGATTCAAGCTTGCTGGTATGGAGGAGGCGCACTCGCACAAGGGTCTCGACGCCTTCAATCGTCCCCGTCTCGGAGGCATCGGAGAGATCCTCGCCCCCATGATTGAGGAGCGAACCGGCATCGAGTCCCGCGCCACGGTCCTGGGTCACATTCAGCGCGGGGGCGCCCCCTCCGCATACGACCGCGTCCTTGCCACACGACTCGGTTCGCACGCAGTCGAGGCGGCACATCGTGGCGAGTGGGGATCGATGGTCTCGCTGCGTGGCACCGAAATCGAAGTCGTCAGCATCGCGGAAGCAACCGGCGGGCTCAACGAAGTTCCGGCACACCGATACGACGAAGCGAAGGTCTTCTTCGGATAATCCCCGCGGAAATCGGGGGAGTATTCCGCGAGCATCCGCGCTGAGCTAGGCTGAGCGCGGCCACATCGGCTCGACAGAAAGACGGCATTGGACCTCAGCTTTATTGTGGTGCTGGTCATCGCACTCGCACTGTTCTTTGACTTCACCAACGGGTTCCACGACACCGCAAACGCGATGGCGACCCCGATTGCCACCGGCGCGATGAAACCGAAGGTTGCTGTGGCGCTCGCCGCGGTTCTCAACCTCATCGGCGCCTTCCTTTCGACCGAGGTTGCCAAGACGATTTCCGGCGGCATCATCCGCGAGGGACACGACGGCATCAGCGTCGGCCCGGAGATGATCTTCGCCGGCTTGATTGGCGCGATTGTCTGGAACATGGCGACCTGGCTGTTCGGTTTGCCTTCGAGCTCGAGCCACGCCCTCTTCGGCGGCCTCATCGGCGCCGCCCTTGTCGGTGCAGGATTCGGCGCCATCGACGTGAATGTCTTGCTCGCCAAGGTGATCATTCCCGCACTGTTTGCCCCGCTCGTTGCCGGAATCGCCGCGTTCGCCGCGACCCGCATCGCATACGGCATCACCCGCCGGTACGACGGCAAGCCTGACGGTCGCGACGGCTTCCGCCGCGCACAAATCTTCTCAAGCGGTCTCGTCGCGCTCGCGCACGGTACCAACGACGCTCAGAAGACCATGGGCATCATCACTCTGACGCTCATCGCCGTCGGTGCGCAGGCTCCGAAGACAGGACCCCAGTTTTGGGTCATCGTGGCGTGCGCTATCGCAATCGCGCTCGGAACCTACATGGGTGGCTGGCGCATTATTCGCACCATTGGAACCGGGCTTACCGAGGTGAAGCCCGCCCAGGGCTTCGCGGCAGAAACATCGACGGCCGCAACCATCCTGGCTTCGAGCCACGTCGGTTTCGCCCTGTCAACCACGCAGGTGGCTTCGGGCTCGGTCATCGGCTCGGGGCTTGGTCGTCGTGGCTCCAAGGTGCGCTGGAAGACGGTGCGTCACATCGTGACCGGTTGGCTGCTCACGCTTCCGGCTTCGGCAGCCGTCGGTGCAATCGCCGCCGTCATCGCGTTGCTCGGTGCGCCCGGTGTATTCCTGAACGCCGTCCTCGGCGGTGGCGTGTTGCTGGCGATGTATTTGGTCTCGCGTCGCAAGCCGGTGAATCACCTCAATGTCAGCGAGGTCGCTGAATCCGCGGCGGCGGTCAAAATCAAGAAGAATCCGAAGCCGAAGCGCAAGGTCGCGTCATCGAAGGGTGCGAAGTAATCATGCATTGGGAGAACCTTCCGCTCGTTCTGTTCTTTTCGATCGTTCCGGCCGCGTCGGTCGTGGCGCTCTACGCACTAGGCATTCGCTTGCTCACGGCTTCTGGACGAACGCCCATTGTGGCGCCGCTCGAGTTCACCGACGCCATCGCAATTGTGACGCCCGAGGAGATCCTCAAGAACGAGAAGCGTGCTCGCCAGGCGGCCAAGAAGAGCCCCCTCAGTCAGGCGCAAAAAAATGCCGCGTACGTGGCGGCCTGGCTGTGTTTCGTTTCAAGTGGCGCCGTTGTCTTGCTTGGTATCTGGCTCATCTTGCCAATCTCACACAAGTAATCCGGCGCGGGAGTAGGCTCGTGGCGTCCCAATGGTAAGGAAGCCACGGTGAATCTTTTCGAGTCTGTTCCCACTCCGCCCGAACCCGACCTCACCGGCCCGGTCCGAACCGAAACCGACTCGCTCGGCTCGCATCTCATCCCCGCCTCGGCGTATTGGGGTGTGCACACGATGCGTGCTCTCGAGAACTTCCCGATCTCGCGTCGACCGATTTCGGTGTACCCCGAGTTCATCGTCGCGCTCGCCGCAGTGAAGCAGGCCGCAGTGCGGGCAAACCTCGAGCTGGGCGTCATCGACCCGGTCGTTGCCGGCCACATTGACGCCGCCTGCCAGCGGATCATCGATGGCGAGTTCCACAACGAGTTTGTTGTGGGAGTCATCCAGGGTGGCGCCGGTACGTCGACCAACATGAACGCGAACGAGGTCATCGCCAACGTTGCGCTCGAGATTGCCGGATATGAAAAGGGCCGGTACGACATCATTCACCCCATCGACGACGTCAACCGGTCGCAGTCGACCAACGACACCTACCCGACCGCAATCAAGATTGCGCTCGCGTTCTCGCTCAAGACGTTGCTCACCGAGCTCGACGAACTGCGTCGCTCATTCGACCGCAAGGGCACTGAGTTCCGCGACATCCTGAAGGTGGGGCGGACCCAGTTGCAGGACGCTGTGCCGATGACCCTCGGCCAGGAGTTCCACTCCTTTGCGACGACACTCGGTGAGGACTACGACCGCCTCAACGAGACGCTCTGGCTGCTCGCCGAAATCAACCTCGGCGCGACGGCGATCGGTACCGGCATCACCGCGGAGCCGGGCTACGCGGCGGCCGCGGTCAAGCACTTGAGCGAGATCACCGGTCTCAAGCTTGAAACCGCTCCCGACCTCATCGAGGCCACTTCGGATGTGGGTTCGCTCATGTCGTTCTCCGCGGCACTCAAGCGCAGCGCCATCAAGCTGTCGAAGATTTCGAACGACCTTCGTCTGCTGTCGTCGGGACCGCAGGCCGGTATCGGCGAGATCAACCTGCCGGCGCGTCAGGCTGGATCGTCCATCATGCCGGGCAAGGTGAACCCGGTCATTCCGGAAGCGGTCAGCCAGGTCGCATATGCCATTGCTGGAAACGACGTCACTGTGACGATGGCTGCCGAGGGCGGCCAGCTGCAGCTCAATGCGTTCGAGCCGGTTATCGCCCACGGTTTGCTGCAGTCCATCGCCTGGATGCGTCAGGCCTGTTGGACGCTGCGCGTGAACTGTGTCGACGGCATTACTGCCAACGTGGATCGCCTCGAGGCGATGGTCGCGTCGAGTGTCGGCGTCATCACGGCGCTCATTCCGTTCATTGGTTACACCGAGGCGGCCACCATCGCGAAGAAGGCGCTCGCGACCGGCCAGCCCGTCGCGGACCTCGTGGTCGAGGCAGGGCTCATGACCCGAGCCGCGGTGTTGGAGGAACTGTCGCCGGCGAAGCTGTCGGGGCTGAAGTCCTCCACCGCGGCAATCCCCGTTCAGGAGCTCCGCGCCGAACCCGCCGAATAGGGCTAGACGACTTCGCAGAAGGTCGTGAGCGAGCCAAAGTGCTGGATGCTCACGGTCACCACCGAGCCATCCCGCAGAAACACTTGCGGTTCACGCGAATAGCCGGCGCCGCCCGGGCTGCCCGTCGAAATGAGTGTCCCCGCCGGAATGGTCGCTGTTGCCGACAATGTCTCGATGAT
>DATGWF010000085.1:0-3382 GCA_035299585.1 Microbacteriaceae bacterium | reverse complement strand
CCGGCTGGGCAATGTCGGCACCCAGACCGAACACTGTCTCCGTGGGGAACGCGACCAGGTGACCGTCCGCGAGGGCGCGGGCGGCGGCGTCAATCGTCGGCGAGTTCATCCCCTCGATTATGCCGCCTGTTGCGGGCTGGGGTGTCGGCGCGCATCGGGACGTCGGCCTAGCGGGAGGTGGCCCGCGAGTACTTGCGAATCGCGAGCGGCACGAACACCAGGAGCATCAGAACGACGCCGATCAGGACGGTCTCAATCGGGTTCTGCTGCGGCCACGCCTCGCCCACCGGAGCTCCCGGAGGAACGTTGCCGAACAGTTCGCGCGCCGATTGCACGAGCGCCGACACCGGGTTCCATTCGGCGAAGATGCGCAACGGGGTCGGCAAGGTATCGCTCGGCACGAATGCGTTCGATATGAACGTGAGGGGGAACAGCACGATGAAGCTGACGTTGTTGATGACCTCAGGGCTTCGCACACTCATGCCGATGAACGCCATCACCCAACTCATCGCGTAGGCGAACAGCAGGAGGAGTGCGACCGCGGCAATCGCTTCAAGCGGGCTCGACTTGATTCGCCAGCCCACGATGAAACCGGTCACCATCATGACGAGCATCGACAGCGTGTTGATGAGGAGGTCGCCGTTGGTGCGGCCGATGAGCACCGCCGACGGGTTCATTGGCAGGGTGCGGAACCGGTCGATGATGCCGTCTTTGAGGTCTTGTGCCATCGCTGAACCGGAGAACGTCGCACCGAACACGACGGTTTGCGCGAAGATGCCGGCCATCAAAAACTCGGTGTAGTTGCTGCCCGGTACCTGAATCGCACCACCGTAGACATAGGTGAAGAGCAACACGAACATAATCGGTTGCAGCGTCGTGAAGACGAGGATGTCGGGGACGCGCTTGATTTTGATGAGGTTGCGCTTCGTGGTCGACCAACCGTCGCTCGCCCAGTTGGCGATTGCGTTCGAGGAGTGCGGTGTTGCGGTGCTCATGCGCGGCCTCGCTTTTTCGGAGTGGGTTGAGGTTCGGGTTGTTCGTCCTCGGCAGCGTGACCTGTCAGCAGGAGGAACACGTCGTCAAGGGTGGGCCGGCGCATGCCAGCGTCGAAGAGCTCGATTCGTGCTGCGGCGAGCGCGGCAAGCACTTCGGCGAGGTTGGCGGCGGCGTCATCGGACTTGACGGTGAGCTTGCGCCGGTCGGCGGACGCTTCGATGGGGTGGGCGGCGACCCGGGCCAGGATGGCTTCGGCGGCGTCGTGGTCGGCCTCGTTGACGAGGTTCACTTCGATGCGTTGGCCGCCGACCTGCGCCTTCAGTTCGTCGGCGGTGCCTTCCGCGATGACTCGTCCGGTGTCGATGACGGAGATATTGTCGGCGAGCTGGTCGGCTTCTTCGAGGTACTGGGTGGTGAGCAGGATCGTCGTTCCGTTCGCCTTGAGTCCGGCGATGACGTCCCACAGTCCGAGGCGGCTGCGCGGGTCGAGCCCGGTCGTGGGCTCGTCGAGGAAGAGCACGCGCGGGCTCGCGACGAGTGCACCGGCGAGGTCGATGCGACGACGCATACCGCCGGAGAATCCCTTCACCGGGCGGTTGGCCGCTTCGACGAGGTCGAAGAGTTCGATGAGTTCGTGTGCTCGCGCTCGAGCCGCTTTTGCGCCGAGGTGGTAGAGCCGGCCGACCATTTCGAGGTTCTCGAACCCGGTGAGGTTCTCGTCGACGGCGGCATACTGTCCGGACACTCCGATGCGTGGACGCAGCTCTTCGGGGTTTGCGAGGACGTCGATGCCGTCGATGGTGACACTGCCTTCGTCGGGCTGAATAAGTGTCGTGAAGACCTTGACCGTCGTCGTTTTTCCGGCGCCATTCGGGCCGAGCAGGCCGCGGATCGTTCCCTGTTCGATGGTGAGGTCGAGACCGTCGAGGGCGTGCACGGGAGGCGCGCCCTTCGGAACGTAGGTTTTGCGGAGCCCCCGCGCTTCAATGAATGCCATGGCGTCATCCTAGGGTTGTTTGGTCCCGGATTGCATAGGTTGCAGCGAGCCGGGTCGACAGTGGTGACGCCGAGCGGTACGACCTCGGTCGCCGGGCAGCGGACGCACCCGAGCACGCTGGCGTTGGCGACGCCCTCGGCGAGGCTGCCGCACCAGGAGCAGGGGACGCCATATCGGTATCCCACCTGGCCCCAGCCGAGTTCGTCGCAGTCGGGGCAGGGCCGGGTGAGGCGTTCGGCGAGCTGTTCTGCGCATTCGGCGATGATGCGTTGGCGGCTTGGTGACATCATGGCCCGGAAGTCAGTCTCCACCCGGATGTGTTCCGCGCCGGCGCCCAGTCGGTCCCGCAGTTCCTCGATCAGCCGCCCCGGGTCGCGGATCCCTTTGCTGATCGGATGCGGGTCGCCGGGGGCGCCAACGATTGCGGCGTGGGTCGGAAGGTCAAGGCGATGAGCAAGGGCGTCGAGGTCGGTGCTCGCACTGACGGTCTCGTGGTGGGCGTGGATGTCAAACGAGGTATGGGATACGACGAGTGTCTAGTCGCGTTCCGGGCACACCACGGCGATGAGTTCGGTGTCTGCGGTTACGAGCGGCATCGCCGGGTGCGGGCCGATCGTCCCTTCGCTCGCGAGGCCGAACTTCGCCGGTACGACGTCGAGGCCTGCGCGCGCCTTGGCGACTGCGATATCGCGGGGACCGTGCCGCCGCGGAATCTCCCCGGAGAACGTTCCGAAGGCGTCGGTGTCGACTGCGGCTTCGGTGACGCGCCAGCCGAGGCGCTGTTCGAGCGGAGGCGCGATGAGCGCGAGCTTGCCGTGTATGGTCGCGAGCACCGCCGATGCGTCTGCCATGCCGTCATGCTAATGCGGCAGCCTGAGCCACAACTGCAGGCCTAGGCTCGAAGCATGGTTGAACTCGCGCCGATGTCCGCAGAACGCTTTGAGCGTTGGCGCTCGACCATTTGGCAGGTCTACTACGACGAGCTCATCCAGGCCGGATACAGCGATGAATACGCGCGAGAGAACTGTGGTGAGCATGCCCAAGCGAATATGCCGGGCGGAACGCACGACGACGGGCACTGGGCGCTCGCCATCGTGCACGAGGGGCGAGAAATCGGACACACCTGGCTCGTGCAACTCTCTGACACCGAGTGGTCCATTTACGACGTCGAAGTCGACGAAGCCGAACGTGGCCGCGGATTCGGCCGATCGGGCATGCGCGCCATCGAGGCATGGGTCGCAGAACGCGGCGGAACCTCGATCGGGCTGTATGTGTTCGGCTTCAACGAGACGGCCCGGGCACTGTACGCCTCGGAAGGCTACGACACCCTGCGAATTCAAATGCGGAAGCGCCTCACCCCCTGATGCGAGTGCGACGCTTCGTGGCGGG
>DATGWF010000084.1:0-19189 GCA_035299585.1 Microbacteriaceae bacterium | reverse complement strand
AAGCGGCGGCCGCCGCCGGCGTGCTCGACCGAGAGTCCGCCATCATGGAGCTCCTGACCGCGGTCCGCCGGGCGGGAGCCGACATTGTGTGTACCTATTGGGCACTCGAAGTTGCCCGCCGCCTCTCTGGGAGAACCGAATGAACACGAATGAGTCACGCACCTGGCACGAACGGGCAGGACGGGTCATTCCCGGCGGCGTGAGTTCGCCGGTTCGCGCCTTTCACTCGGTTGGCGGCACTCCGCGCTACTTCGTGGAGGGCCGCGGCGCGCACGTTCGCGATGTCGACGGGAACGACTACGTCGACCTCGTTGGCTCCTGGGGGCCGATGATTGTCGGGCACGCTCACCCCCACGTCGTTGACCGGGTGGCTGAAGCGATGCGCGCATCGTTCTCCTTTGGCGCGCCCACGCCAGGTGAAGTCCTCCTGGCCGAGGAAATCGTTCGCCGCGTTCCCGCGTGCGAGCGGGTGCGATTCGTGTCCTCCGGCACTGAAGCGGTCATGACCGCCGTTCGACTCGCGCGCGCGGCAACCGGCCGACACGCCATCATCAAATTTGCGGGGTGCTACCACGGTCATTCCGATGCGCTCCTCGTCCAGGCCGGCTCCGGAATTGCAACCCTCGGCCTGCCGAACTCTCCCGGCGTCACGCCCGGACAGACCGCGGACACCATCGTGCTCGACTACAACGACACGGATGCGCTCGCGGCCGTCTTTGCCGAACGCGGCCACGAGATTGCCGCGATTCTCACCGAGGCCACCCCGGCAAACATGGGCGTCGTGCCACCGAACCCCGGCTTCAACGCCTTCCTCGCCGACATCGCCCACCGGAACGGCGCTCTGCTGATTCTCGACGAAGTGATGACCGGGTTCCGCATTTCCGAGGCGGGCTGGTGGGGCCGATTCGGTCGAGCCGAGGGCTGGACGCCCGACCTGCTCACCTTCGGCAAAGTCATCGGCGGTGGCATGCCACTCGCCGCAGTCGGCGGACGCGCGGAACTCATGTCGCAGCTCGCCCCGATCGGCTCGGTCTATCAGGCCGGCACGTTGAGCGGGAACCCGGTCGCCACGGCAGCGGGACTGGCCACGCTCGAACTGTGCGACGACGCCCTCTATCGGCGGCTCGACGCCCGAGCCACCGAGGTCGGCAGCATCATCGATTCCGCTCTCACCGAAGCGGGCATCCCCCACCGTTGGCAAGCTGCGGGCAACCTGTTCTCATTCTTCTTCCACCACGATGCCGTCCGCAGCTACGCCGACGCCCAGCGTCAAAACACGCGCGCATTCGCCGCGTTCTTCCATGGCCTGCTCTCTCGGGGCGTGTCCGTTCCGCCCTCGGCGTTCGAAGCGTGGTTCGTGTCGGGCGCTCTTTCCGATGCTGACCTGGAGCTCGTCGAGCGGGCGGCGAAAGGAGCGGCCGCGGAGGTCGCCGCACTCTGAACCGGAGCACACGCGTCGGACCGGCGGAACCCGGGTGTTCAGAGGATTCCCACAGCTCGGAGAGCCTCGGGATGTCATAAGCTTGACTCGCCATGAGCCCAGCCATCGCAGACGCCCGGCGCGAATCGATTCTTCGCGCAGCGATGACGCTTATCTCCGAGCGTGGCACGACGGCGTTCACCGTGGGTGATGTCGCGAAGGCGACCGGCTTTTCTCGACCCGCCGTGTATCAGTATTTCCGCTCGCGCGAGGACATCCTGGGCGAACTTCTGGTCAACGACATGGCCGATCTCAGCAACGAGATCGATCGCTTGGTGGCGACCGAGAACGAACCCATGGAGCAAATCCGCGTGTGGGTGCACTACGCACTTGCCCACCTCGCGAGCCCTGAACATCGCGTCGTGCGGGAGATTTCTGCGGCCGAGCTGGACGAGCGCCACCGCGGTGAGCTTCGCGCTATGCACGGCTATCTCATGACGAGCCTGATCTCCCCGCTTCGGCAACTCGGGGCTGCCGACCCGGCTGCTCTCGTGCACATGGTGTTCGCGGCGGTCGGTTCAGCATCAGACCGCATCAGTGAGGGTGCGTCGTTCGTGACGGAAGCGGCCACGCTCGAGCGATTCGTCATCTCGGGCATCGAGGCCATCACGGTTCATGGCCGCAGCATGGGCGAGGCATAGCCGCCGCGAGCGCCATCACCCCGAACAGACTGAGCCTGCTCCCCCAGCTCGGCCGATTAGCGGAGGGTCGGAGCACCCAGGTGCTCGGCGAAGAACGCGTCAATCCGCCGCCACGCATCCTCAGCTTGTTCCGGCCGGGGACCAAACCCGCCGACGCGCTGCGCGATGAAGGAGAACAATCGCGGACCGGCTGGCCCCGGGTTCAAGAATGCGTGCGAGGCGCCGGGATACTCCTTCACGTCGTGCGGAATCGCATTGCGCTCGAGGGCCGCTGTCAACGTTGCGGCGGCACCCTTGAGGGAGGGGTCGTCGGCACCGAATGATCCCACAATCGGGCATGCCCCACGAAGTGCGTCGTCGAGGGAGTTCGGGAGTTGACCGTAATTGACGGCCGACGCGTCATACCCTCGCGGTGCGAGTTGCAACGCAAACGCGCCTCCCAAACAAAAACCGATGACCCCCACGCGGCCGGTGCAGTCAGGCCGTGCGAGTAACCAGTTCCGTGTCGTTTCGACGTCGTCGAACGCTTGACCGCGACCGTCACGAAGCGCCCGGAACGTCGACGTCAGGCACTTGCGGGCGCCACCCCGACTGTACAAATCGGGCATGACGGCGAGGTAACCCATGGCGGCGAGTCGCTCGGCATGGGCACGCATGTTGACGTCGATGCCGAACACTTCGTGCACCATCACCACTGCCGGCCATGGCCCGTCGCCGTCCGGGCGGGCAATGATGCCTCGCAGCAGCCCGTCTGAACTCGGGAGGGTGACGTTTTCAACATGCATGAGGTCATTCTTCCGACTCGCAGCCGGTTACGGCAGCGCCGCTCCGGCACGCACGATGCCGGCGCCCCTCGAATGGACGGACTGCTTCGCTGTTCGCGCCCGCGTTGCAGAGATGTCGCCCACCTCGTGGACGCCACCCCGGGGGTTAGCCCGAGGGATTTCCCAATCTTTTTGAGAGAAACGGCGAGGGCGGTGCGGACTGGTTCGGACAGGTGGCCAGCACGCTCCGCATCGCCTGCTGCTCGGCCAGGGTCACTGAAAGTCCGTACCAGAATTTCACGGAGACCTGCCGTGCCACATACTCGCAGCGATAGCTTGCGAGTGGCGGGAGCCATTCCGCGGCGTCCTGATCACCTTTGCTCGCGTTGAGCGGTCCCTCGATTGCTTGCAGATTGAGCGGATCGTTCGCGAGCGCTTCCCGCTGTTGCGAGGTGAGGGCATTCGCGCCGGAACGCCAGGCGTCGGAGAGGGCAACGACGTGGTCAATCTGGACCTGACTCGATGTCCCTCGCCCGCGGACGAATGTCACTGTAGCCCCGGTGTATGCGGAGACGAGAACGCCGGTGAGCACACGACACCGGGTATCCACGACCTCCCCGGTGAGGTCGCGAACCAGGATGTCATTGCGGGTATCGCACCCGTTGCCATCCACGTCCTCCCAGGCCTCTCCAAATGCGTCGCGCTCATAGCCCGGCGCGTCGGTAGTGCGGACCGGAAGTTGCGCAAGTGCCGCTAAGGCGGTGCCAGTAGACGGTCCTTCCGTGGCCGGCGCACTCGCTTCGAGCGTGGCCGGCGCACTGGGTTCGGCGGTAGCGCTACCGTGACCGGAGGCCGAGGGCGAGGCGATGGGGGCGGTAGGTGCGGCGGGCGCGCAACCGACCACGAGCGCAGGGAGGAGCGTAAGAAGAAGCGCTACTGTTCCCGCGCGCTGCGCACTGAACCGATCCCCCACACCTCGATTCTACGAAGCCCCCTCTGTCACCAGTGCATTCCGGCGTCGCGCGGCTATACGGAAGTCGGACCCCCGCCGCTGCGCTCGGCTCGGCGCCCATGAAGCTTGATCTCGGGCACTGCAGTATCTTCTGCGACAGCGTGCGGAGCGAGAGGTGCTTCTTCGCCGACGGGGACATGCGCAAGTGGGGCGGGAGCTTCCGGCCAGGTTTGGCCGGCCCCCCGTTTCGTCTTGCCCTCTCCTCCGCCTCGTTCATCGCTGCTGAGGGCGTCGGAAGCTTCTAACTTGCCTGCACGGGAACGCTCTCCTCGGAGAGCGGCGCGAATGCGCTGCCCGCCGAAGGCCCGGACGACGAGTGCGACGAGCACAATTCCGATGCACAACTGAATCCTGAAATCACTCAGGAGCTTCAACACATACGCCCCGCCTGGGATGGCAAAGATGACTCGGGGAGCGGATGTGACCACATACCGTTCGATGTCTTCTGACTGGTTCGCATCACCCTTCAATACGAGTTCTCGGGCATCAGGCTGGCCTTCGACCACATACGTTTCTACAATGCGGTGCGAAACCGGGAGTTCCCCCTCGCCTTGCGGGACTGTCACGACATCACCTGATCGAAGATCAGCGGCGGGGGTTCGAATCGAGAGCACCGCCGCGCCCTCCGGGATTGCGGGACTCATCGAACCGGTAGCGAACAGGATGATGGAGGTTCCGAACAACATTCCAGAGAGCCACACCGCAATTCCCACAAAGCCGAGGAACGTGAGAACCCTGGTAAGCGTGTCCATGACCCAGTTCGCACTCCAGGTAAAGCTCCGCGTGAGCCAAGTCGGTTTCATGACGCATCCACCCCCAACCGATTCGTGCCTCGACCTTATTCAGCGAAGCCATATCGCGTGCACTTCGTCCACAATGCGAACTCCGCCAACGGTTTACCTCGTCTTTTGGGTCGGAGTCACGAAAGCCGCTCGGACCCATGTTGTGGATGCTATGTCTGCCGTCGGCGAGCCAATGTTGTACGTCACGTTGTAGTAGTAGACGTAGATTTCCGTGGCGGTAACGAATGTGGGTGTGGTCGCGCTCGCCGATCCCGTTCCGATTCCGGCGTTGGTGGCCGGCGTCGTCAGCGCACCTGAACAGCGAATGTTCCCCGCATACACTTCGTTGGTCAGCGGAAGGAAGCACCCAAATGTGTTGCCAAAAACTGCAACCGATGAGTAGTAGAAGGCCGAAGTCACGGGGCTGCTGTTTACGGAGCTGGTGCCGCCCGAAGCGAGTCCAAACTGGCCGGAATCGTTGTTGCCCCAGCATGCCATCAAGCCGGCGGCGCCACACATGTATCGTCCGCTTGGCGACTGAGCCAATTGGGAAAAGCCCGTAACGGCATCTCCCGTACCGCCTGACTTCACCTTGACCGGGATGAGGCTGGAGGTTGTGGTTCCATTCCCAAGTTGACCGAACGAATTGTTCCCCCAACACCAAATGGTGGAGTCATTCTTTCGAGCACAGGAGGCCAGTCCGCCGGCGGACACTTCCGCCACGGTCGTCAGCCCGCTCACGGCGACGGTTGAGCCAGTTGAGGTCGTCGAGTTGTTTCCCAACTGACCGACGTCATTCTTTCCCCAACAGCGGGCAATCGCGGTGGCCCCAATCACGACACATGACTGCGAGGCGCCAACGGAGAGTTTCGTCACCGTGAGGGATCCCAAGGTTCCCGAGGGCTCCACTTGCGTTGCCGTTGAGACTGGCGTCCCGGAGAGCGACCCGTTTCCCACTTGACCGAAGTCGTTTCGCCCGGCACACCACACTTTTCCCGTGTCGTTCAGTACACAGGCAAACTGGTCACCAGCGTCGATGCGCGTAATCTTCCCCGACTGAGAGGTGAACGCGGGGACCGCGGTCGCGCTGGCGCTCGTCGCGCCAGAACCGTACGCCGCAAAGGCGTTCCCCCAGCAGTAGGCCTTCTTCGTCGAGGTGACCGCACAAGCAATGTCGTCACTTCCAACAGCGACGCCGGTCACCGTCTCGGACGATAGTCCCGCAACGAGCACCGGTGACGAAGCATTACTCGTCGTCGACTGTCCCGTGCCAAGACCGTTGAATCGATTGTTTCCCCAGCAATATGCCCTCCCGGCGGTGACGCCGCAGGCCACACTTTCACCCACCGAGACATCTGTCCAGTTCGTGCTGGTCGGAGCCGATGTATCGGTATAGGTAAGCGCCGTGCCGGTATAAATCGTTGTGGGCGAGCTGCCGTCTGCCGACGTCGAGCGCCGAATCGTGTAGGTCGGGACCGGGTTTGTGACGGCGCCGTCCGCGACCGTCCACGAGTTCGGAATACTGGAATACCCGCTCGTGGCCGTGAGCGTCGACGGCTGGCGATCGAGCGGTACGCCAGGAACCCAAGCGGAGGCTTGCGTCACCCCGTTCAACGTGTATTTGACGCGGTAGTAATAGGTCCTGCCCGGAACGAGCGAGCAGTAAAAGTCGGGGCTCACCACGGCGGCCGCATCACAGGAGGTCGGAAGATTACCCCCAGTTGGATTGGTGATCGTTGTGGTATACGATCCGTCTCCAAGTTCGCCTAGGTCGCCCCGGCCGTGACACAGCGTCCCCCAGTATCCCGTTGTGGGAACGCACACGGTGTAATTCATCATGAAGACCGGGTTCAAATCAACATAGGCCCACACGTTGTACGTCTGTATCGTGGTGGGAGAGACCTTTGACCCACCCCCACGCATGAGCGAATAGGTATCGCTCCCCCAGCAGTCGAGACGCACGAAATCGAAATTGGATCCGTTGAGCCGAACGACTGACACGCACGAGGCATTGGCGCCGAGCGCGAGGGACGACAATCGGGTCGTCGGCGGTGTCGTGACGGCCCCGGCAAGGTCGGCGGTCGAGCTCACCTGGAGGGGATACCTGCTGTCGTTCGTGGTCCCGTTTCCGAGCTGGCCCTGCTGGTTGTCGCCCCAACACCACACCGTCGTCGCGGCGAGGCCACACGCGTGGTTGCTTCCCAAAGCAATTGACGTAAAGCTTGGCGTGCCCGTGAAGAGCGCTTGAGGTTCTCGAAAGAGTGTCGTGGAGCTCTTGTTGCCGACCTGACCGTTGTCGTTGTCCCCCCAACAGGCCGCAGTCCCATCCGTCGCGAGCGCACACGCAAAAGACTCTCGCGCGACAATCTGCGCAATGGTCTTTCCGAGCAACGCCGTCGACGTGTTGACCACGGTTGGCGTTGCAACGGACGAGGCGGTCGAATTGACCCCCAACTGTCCAAAGGAGTTTCCACCCCAACAATAGATTTCGTTCGCCGCCGTGAGGACGCACGTGAAGTCGAGACCCCCCGTGACCCGCTTGAGTTGCGTCCCCGAGGGGAGAGCAGTGAGCGTCACTTTCGCAGGCCTTGACTGGGATCCGGTAATGCCGGGTCCCAGTTGTCCGCTGCCATTTGCTCCCCAGCAGAACAGCTCATCTTCGCTCGTGATCGCGCAGACGTGATTCGAACCGGCGCCGATCTCGACGACTTTCCTGTCCGCGAGCGCATTCGCGCTATCGGTGAATGCCGAGGTGTTTGATTTTGTGGGAGTTGGCCCGATTCCAAGCTGACCTGAACTGTTATCGCCCCAACACGCGACCCGGCCCTCAGTGGAGAGCGCGCAAGCGAATTCGGCGCCGGTCGTGTAGTCGATGTACTTGGAAGGATTGCTCGACGTGATCCGCTGGCTCGTTCCGCCATCGGTCAAATTGATGCCGGAACTCCACGAACCGTCGGGAAACGGGGACTGCTCAAGCTGGTACGTCGGCGTGCTCGTCGTGGGAACACTCCAAACGGCTTTGAGCGCGCCGTTCTGGGGAATGATGGCGAGTCCTGGCGGGGGATAAATCGGCAGCTGGGCTTTGACGAGCGATTGCGAGCTCCATGCCGCAAGGCTCGATACACTGCTCACCGAAGCCAGCACAATGACACAAGCGGCCAGCGCGCGCCGCATTCGCTTGAAATCACGGTGTCGCTCCCCAAGCGCCCGTCGTGACATCACGGGACGTCGAATGGGCCAGCCACGCATCATCGCTCCCACTCCCTGACGACGACTTTGCTCCCGCGGCGGTTCCGGCGAGTTCGCCGACCAGCCCGCCCTAGAACAATGAACCAGATGCCCCCCATCATGGGCACAATCATCCACAGGATGATTGACAGATCGACACCCGACCGGGCCAATCGCGCGGACGGATCTTGGCCCAATGAAATCGGCACGCCTTGCCCAGCAACCACAATCATGAATGTGGCCAGAACGGGCTTCGATAACTCGACCGGAACAATCCGCAGCACGAGCCAGGTGGGTGACAATACGGGTTTGATTGGGATTGACCCGACCTCGTGCGCAAGCCCTTCCAGATCGAGGGACGCAAACGCGGCGGAGACCGGCGCTGAGTTCTGCCAAACGGTCTTCTTACCGCTGCAGGCCCCATTGATCCATTTCACATCGCAAGCGAGGACTTCGACGTCGAGACCCGAGGCTCCCAACACATTGCTTGTGAGCGCAAATCCGATGCGAAGCGTCCCCGTGCCAGGCACGAGTGGCTCGACGGAGATCTGCCAATCCGCGGGGACACCGACCTGCAAATCATCCATGCCGGTCGTCGGAAGCGACGTCACCCGAATGAACCCATTTTCCGACACCTGAGCACCGCCGTCACTCGTACCCGCCGCCCATGCACGTGCGTCTCCGAGTTGCGAGCCAAGTGCACAGAGGGTGACTACCAGAGCGCCGGAGACAAGTGCTTGCCGAATTCGGGCTTGCATGGTTCTGCGCCGCCATCGCATCTCTCGCCTCCCAAATGAAGAAGTGGATTGGTGGCTCGACGAGGTCCGCCGAGCCACCACGGTCAGTTCGCGATCTAGATTGATCCGGTCACAATCCACTTCACCCCGACGGTCGAGCTATCAATCATTGATGAGCTGGCCGAGACCTTGAGACACAGCCAGGTGGGCGCTCCCTGCGCTCCACCGGTCGGTGCAGCGGCGGCAAGACGGAAGCGCGTGCCGGTCGGCGTTGAGCCCTCAACAATGCTTGTTCCCGCATCTACGAGAGACGTGCCCGTGGCGGTCGGTGTGCAGGAGGCCCAATCACTGACGGCAATGAGCTCATATGAAATGCCAATCGGATTGCCCGTCGTCACCTTGGTGTCAATCGAGATACCGATGGGGCCGGTTGTTCCCGCGGCCGCGCGAAGTGCGAGCGGAACGGCAGCAGTCGCACCCGGTGCGATTGCTGCACCGAGGCCTGGATAGGTCACCTGTAGGGTGTCGGGACTCGCGTCGCTTGACGATGCTGGGATCGCATCTTTCCAGTTCGTACCATCTACCGAATACAACATCCCGGTATACGTCGCCGTCTTGAAGGTTCCAGACAGGTATGAGGTTGCGGTCCACGCGGCAAGCGTGAGCACCGCACCAATACCGACGATTGATGTCAGCGGTAGCAGGTACCGCTTCCGAGTCGGCGTGCTCGTTTCTTCCATATTGGGCTCCTTTGTGAAGGTGTTCACCGAGTGTCCCTAGCGCACGCGTCGCCACGGAGAAGGCGCAGCATTTTGCTCAGAAAACGGCAGTGGCTGTCGCGAAACCGTCAGTGCTGCTACATAGCCCCCCGTCGGCCTCGTCACCGCTCGCTGCCTGCCTCATCCAGGTCAGCCCATGCCGCAAAATCGGCAACTCCGACCTTCGCGGGCCGAGGCGCGCACGCGCTCTTCACACTGAACACGCACGGTTTCTTCGGGCATCGAAGGGAGGACTCATTGCTGGATCGCGAACACCACCCGCGGACATGGCGGCGCGCTCAACGACGGCGGCGGCGCGCGATCGCAATGTTGAGCTGCGCCTCCCTCGTTGGAATCACGAGCGTCGTCACTCTTGCGGCATGGGCCACTCCCACGAGCTATGTGCGCAGCGATGTGAAGACGGGACTTTTAGCTGGCGTCGAGTCCTACACGAAGTCCGGGACCTGGAGCGATACGGGAACGGTTGCATTAGCGGGAACAATGACCGTTGGCCTCGCGAGCGGCGTGACGTCGCTCGCGCCGGGAGATTCGGCCTACATTCCGTTTGGTCTTCGAACGAAGGTCAACACCACGGTTAGTGTTCCAGTGAAATTCACGAGCAGTATCTCACCGGCGGCCACGACCGGCATCACCTACGAGATGTACACGGTCGCCTCTTACGGTTGCAGCGCGAGTACCTCCGCCCTCACGAATGTCGTCCCCCGCGGAACAAGCGTGGGTGGTACCGACGCCGTGGGGTCCGTGACGCTCGGCGCGGCTACGGCTGCTGTTCCAGGCACACCGCTGTATTTCTGCATCAAGGTGACGGCGAGTCCGGAAATTGAAGACTTGGTGGTCCCCACCGTGTACTGGACGGCAGTCGCCGGTTGGTGAGATTGAGACTCAGGCAGCTGCGTTCAGGGGCGAGGCGATTGCGGATCGCCATGACGAAGCGGAGACCCCGTGAGCTTCTCGAAACTTCTCTCGAATCTGGCTCGAGGAGCGGAAGCCGACGAGGCGTGACGCTTCGGTGACACTCACCGAGGTCTCGCGGAGGAGCGACTCGAAATGACACAAGCGAATCGCCGTGAGCCGGTCCTTCGCTGTGACGCCCTCTACCTGCTTGAACGCGCGATTCAGCGTGGATGCAGAAACCGAGAGCCGTTCGGCAAGCTCAGGAATCGTAATCGAGCGGAAGTATTCATCCTCCATGATCGCGGTCGCCCGCTTCACCAGGCGCCGCTCTCGGCTATCCGACGCACCTGACGCGGGGCTCGGCAAGGACTTCAGCACTGCTGGACCCACCAGTTTCACGATGGTGCTGAGGTAATGCAACGACTCCCAGTTGGAGGAGAAGCGCTGCTCGGAGTGTTCAATTCTCAAGAGCGATGCGATATTCCAAAACGCGGAATCGCTCATCGGCACCGAAAGAAATCCGCGACAGGCCTGCGCAAGTGCCGCGCGGACGACATCGATAGTGGATACGCCCCCAACACCGCCAAACCCAATATCAAGCAGAAGGCCAAAAGCATTCACGTTGACGCTCGCACCAAGCACCGGTGCGCCGCTCGGAGAGCTAACGGCGACAGCATCAGCTTGGTGAACGAGAGCCAAGCTCCCTGGCTCGATTTCGAACACACCCTCGGATGTCCGAATCTGGACGCCGCCATTCGTGGCAAGTACGAGCAGAACTCGACCGTCTGCAGTTCGGATCGGACCGCTGAACAGTTCAACAAGTGGGGTGACCACGGGGCGGTGGTTGCGCGAATGCGAGTCTGATTCTGATGGGAGCAAAAACGTCACGGTAGGTTCCTTCCCCTCACGCCCCCTTAGCGGGCGTGCGTGTCTATCCAGGCCTACCCTCCTTCGGGTGGCACGCGATTGCCGGGTTGCGTGCACACATTGAGTCGCCGCTGCGGAAATCTTGAGGGCCGCCCGGCCTGCGCCGTTTCCCAGCCACGCAGCGCCGCGAAATCACCAAATCGCACCTCTCTCAATCGGCCAGGCGCTCCTGTGCGCGACTGTGAGTCCTGCGCAATTGGCGCTTTAGAAAGGACCGAATCATGAGAACTCGAGAGAACCTCTCGCGCCGCAAAGTGCGGGCTATTGTCGCGATGACGTCAGTGATCGGGGTGGGAGCGGTCATCACACTTGCAGCGTGGTCAGCGACGAGCTTTCTTCAGAGCGATGTGAAGACGGGCAAGCTTGCCGGCATGAAAGTGAGCGTGAATGCGGGAACGTCCTGGTCCCCGGCTGGCTCGAGTTCGTCGCCGGCCATCCTCGACCTTGGCACCGTCCCAGCGTCGCCAAATTCAACGACATACTCGCTATTCGGCGTGCAGGCTGCCGCGACAACCACCGTCGATTTCCCGGTGAAGCTTACCGCCTCAATCCCGACTGGATACTCAGGTAGTGGCCTGAGCTACACGATCGCCGTCGTTTCAACTCCGGCGTGCAGCGCAAGTACGCCCGGAACCGACCTGTTCGCCTACACGAGCGTCACCGCGACTGCGCCGACCCAAACGTTCGACGTGAAGGCTCCGACGGTCGCTGGGAACGACGGCGCCCCCACCTGGGTGTGCCTGAAAATCAAGGCCGATAAGGACATCCTAGAGAACGCCACACAACGGATCGACTGGACCCTGACGGCGGGCTGGTAGCCCGCGGAACACGCAGGGATGGCGGGTTGCGCGTTCGTTCACGGTCGACCGCGCGACCCGCCATGTTGCGCTCAGTTACAGCGACGTCCTGAGCGCCGCTGCGAGCTCATCGGGTACCGCGGGGCGCCGACCGACGGACAATCGGCCGCTGAAACATGCCCGGGCATATGTGGGCGACGATGCAGAATACTCGTAACACTTCGGTGACCTGTGACATGACGAGGTAGTCTGGCGACTCACGCGGAAGCCTCCGCAACGCTCAGCACTTAGCACTCAACGGAGGACTCATGCCCGATTCACTCGTTCGCTTGGCGCACGCGCCTCGCACACGGCGTTCACATCTGCGGCGCACCCTCGGCGGCGCTGTCTTCGGACTCGGGATCGCACTCGCACTGAGTGGTTGCAACGCACACGCAACGGCCCCCTCGGGCGGACCGAGCGCGACCGCGGCCACCTGTTCGGGCATCCGAGTTGTCGTCGATTTCGGACCACTTGGCCCAGCGCCCATCGATAGCTGTGTCCCGACCGACGCCACACAGAAGGCGAGTGAAATCGCCGAGGACCTCAATCTCGTCATCGACGGCACGGCAACCTATTCGACCGCGGTGGTGTGTCGCGTCAACGACGAACCCAGTGCAAGCGAGGATCTGCAGACGGTGACCGGAACCTACCGCGAGACCTGTGCCGACATGCCGTCGGCAAACGCGTACTGGTCCGTCTGGGTCGAAGCTGGCGGGGTCTGGAAGTATGCCGAAACCGGTTTCAATGAGCTCACGCTCAAGCCCGGCGAAACCCTCGGCCTGATCTTCAATCTGAACAACACTGTCACGGCCCCGGCCTACTAGCCTGACTGCATGGTGCGTTCCCGATTCAGCCCGCTGTGGGCCAGCGTCGGGCTAGCCATCGGGTTTGTCACGGTGCGGCTGTTCTGGCGATTCGTCGCCGGAGACGCGGCGATTACAGACCTCGCCGAGGCCGCGGTTCGAGCCCTTCCGTTCGCGATTGGCTGTGTCGCAATCGGTACTTTCGCGAGTGTCGTCGACATCCGGGAGCTGCTGTTGCGGCTAAGCGCCACGGGTCGCTCGAGCCCCATCGCCACAGCGAGTGCCATTGGTGTGCTGTCGCTGACCGAGCTGGGGTCGGAGGCGACTCAGACACGTGCGGCACTTCAGCTCCGCGGCAGGCGAGCAACACGTCGACTGTTCCTTCCCGTGTTTCAACACGCCATTGAGCATGCACTCGGGATTGGTGCCGCGCTTGCGCTGCGCGCGGGAGGACCGAGCGGTTCTCCCGCAACCCTCACGCCGATTCGATTCGAAGGAGCGACTCTCCGTTGGGGCAGCAGGGAGGTCTTGCGCGATGTGCACTGCGAAATCGGTTCAGGGATCACTGTGCTCACCGGACCCACCGGAGGCGGCAAGACCAGCGTGCTCGAGCTCATCGCCGGGCTCGCTACAGAATTCCACGGCGGCGTCCTGGACGGTCGGGTGTGGCTGGGGAGCACTCATCGCGGGCGTCCGATTGAGGCGACGGCGCGGCAGCTTCGCTACCTGCCGCAACAGGTGGAAGCCGCTTTTGTCGGCGCGACAGTCGCCGGCGAGGGTAGCCTGACCGGGGCGAACGGGGCGACCGGGGCACCTCTCATTGCCGAGCTTTCCGCCGGTGAACGGACGAGCCTTGCCCTCAGCCGCATACTGAGCGGATCGCCCGACGTCGTGCTTCTCGACGAACCGTTCGTGGACCTCGACGCGGCGCAACGCGGCGCAGCGATATCGACCATCGCGCGCCTGCGCGACGCAGGAGCATGCATCGTCATTGCCGAGCATCACGTGACGGAACTGTCTGCATTGGAGCCGAACTGGCTGACCGTCGAAGACGGACGCGTGCGCACCGGACGCTGGCAGCCGCCCGTGCTGCCGGCCCCGGAATTGGCGCGCCGTCGGTCGAACGGCCCGACACTCCACATCGGCACCGCCCGGCTCTCCTATCGGGGGAAGTCCGTTTCATGTCCGCTCGAAACCGGCGTACCAGCCGGGACGATTATCGGACTTCTCGGGCCGAACGGTTCCGGCAAGACAAGTTTGCTCCGCGCGTTATCGATCCCTGGCAGCGCGGGTATCACGGTTGACGGGGTCGAAGCGAGCGGCGCGAAACCAAATCCCACGCGAGTGAGCCTCGTCCCGGATGACGTGCGGAGACTCTTCATCTGCGAGACACTCGACGAGGAACTTGTCCTCGCGGACCGCTTCGCAGGTCTTCGGCCGGGTGAGACACGGGCAACGCTCGCCGCACTTCTTCCCTCGACGGACCTGGCTCATCTCGCAGGCACCCACCCGCGGGATCTCTCTGCCGGCACCCAGCGCGCACTCGCGATTGCAATTCAAATGGGACATCGGCCAAGGTTGCTTCTCATCGACGAGCCCACGCGTGGCCTTGACCCGGGCGCACGAATCGCAATCGCTGAGATACTCGAATGCGTCGCAGAAACGGGCACGGCCATCATTCTCGCGAGCCACGATGGCGAGTGGCTCGGTCGTGTCGCGGACCACACCTGGAGGATGGCGGACGGGCGCGTCTGCACAGCCGAGGAGTCGGAGGTGCAGCCGTGACGCAACTGCGTGACCGCATCGCGCTCGGCATCACTGGCGCAGTCGGGCTCGCGGCGTTCGTTTGGCCCCTCCTCGGGACAGCCGTGCCGAGCGACGCCCGCGCAACTCTCCCGATTGTCGCGCTCGCGCTCGCACCGGTCGCAATCGTTGTGGGAGCACTTCTCCTCGACCGGCACCCCATGTCCCAGAAGACCGTGGCGATGCTCGGGGTGCTTTCCGCCGTGGGTACCGCGGTCAGGTTCGCTTCGAGCGGCGTCGGTGGGTTCGAAGCAGTGTTCATTGTCCTCATCATCGGTGGGCGAGCGTTTGGTGCGAAGTTCGGATTCCTCCTCGGAATGGTCACCATCGTGCTCTCGACTGCACTCACCGGAACAATCGGGCCGTGGACCGCCTTCCAGATGTTCGCGGCCGGCTGGGTTGGCGCCGGTGCCGGCCTGCTGCCGCGGAGGAACAGTGTCGCTCTCGATCGTGTCGAAAGACGTCGTGAGCTCGCCTGGCTCATCGGCTACGGCATTGTCGCGTCATACCTGTTCGGCGCCATCATGAACCTCTGGTTCTGGCCGTTCGCAGTCGGTCCGCAAACCGCGGTCTCGTATCTCGCAGACGGTTCGCTCGGCGAGAACCTCCGCCGGTTCGGCACGTACACGCTCGTCACGTCGACCCTCACCTGGGACAGCGTTCGCGCACTGACAAGCGCGATCGGAATCGCCCTCATTGGAGGCCCGGCCCTCGCCGCGCTGCGCCGAGCCAAACTCTAGACCGAGAAGTACTTCGCCTCGGGGTGGTGGAACACGAAGGCGTCGGTGGATTGCTCCGGATGCAACTGCAGTTCCTCGCTGAGCTCGATACCGACCCGGCCCGGCTGAAGCAGCTCGACCACCTTGCGACGGTCTTCCATCTCGGGACAAGCGGGGTAGCCGAGCGAGAAGCGGGCGCCGCGATAGTCGAGCTTGAACAAGCCGGCAACATCGGAGGGTTCCTCGGACGCGAAGCCCAGCTCGGCTCGAATGCGGGAGTGCCAGTACTCGGCGAGGGCCTCGGTGAGCTGCATTGCGAGCCCGTTGAGTTCCATGTAGTCGCGGTAGGCGTTTGCGGCGAACATCTCCGCGGTGAACGCATCGACACTCGCACCGACGGTGACGAGCTGGATTGGCAGCACATCGACCTGTCCGCTCTCCCGTGAGCGAATGAAATCGGCGAGGCAGAGGTGGCGGTCGCGGCGCTGCCGCGGGAAGGTGAATCGCAATCGCTCCGAACCGAGCGGACCGCTCGAGCCGCCATCGGGCGCGAGCGCGCCGGCCGCGCCGAGGACCCCGCTGGGGTCGTCGCCGTGGTGGAGAACGACGACGTCGTTGCCCTCACTCACAACCGGGAAGTAGCCGGTGACGACCGTGGGATCGAACATGCCCTCGGCAAGAATGCGGTCGAGCCAATAGCGCAGTCGCGGCCGCCCCTCGGTTTCGACGAGCTGTTCGTAGGACGAACCGTCATCGCCGCGACCGGGCTTGAGTCCCCACTGCCCCATGAACGTGGCGCGCTCATCGAGGAATGCGGCAAAGTCGGCGAGCGGGATGCCCTTGACGATGCGGGTGCCCCAGTAGGGCGGCGCCGGGATGGGATTATCGGTGGCGACGTCACTCCGTGCGGGGAGGGCATCCGGCTCGGTGAGCGTGAGAACCGTCTCACGGTGGATGCGCTTTTTGAGCGCGGGAAGACCGACCGATTCGGGGTGGGCGCCGCGCGCGATCGCCACGAGCGGCTCCATGAGCGCAAGGCCCTCGAAGGCGTCACGGGCATAGCGCACGACACCCGGGAACTCACCCGCGAGATCGTCTTCAACAAACGGTCTGGTGAGAGCCGCGCCACCGAGGATGACCGGCCAACGTGCCGCGAGCCCGCGCGCGGCCAGCTCCTGCAGGTTCTCCTTCATGACGACGGTGGATTTCACCAGCAGGCCACTCATGCCAATGACGTCAGCCCGAGACTCTTCGGCGGCTTGAATGATTTCGTTGATGGTCTTCTTGATGCCGATGTTGACCACGTCGTATCCGTTGTTCGACAGGATGATGTCGACAAGGTTCTTGCCGATATCGTGGACGTCGCCGCGGACCGTGGCGAGCACGATACGACCCTTCCCGGCGGCTTCGGCCTTTTCCATGTGCGGTTCGAGGAGCGCGACGGCGGTCTTCATCACCTCGGCGGACTGCAGCACGAACGGCAACTGCATTTCGCCGGAGCCGAATCGCTCACCCACGACTTGCATGCCCGCGAGGAGGTAGTCGTTGATGATGCCGAGCGCGGTGTTGCCCTCGGCCCGAGCGAGGTCGAGGTCGGCTTCGAGTCCCTTGAGCTCACCATCGATGATCCGTCGAGTGAGCCGCTCGGTGACGGGCAGCGCGGCGAGTTCGGCCGCCCGAGCGTCGCGCATTGCCGCGGTGTCGACGCCCTCGAACAGTTCGAGCATTCGGGCGAGCGGGTCATATCGGACGGCGCCCTCCTCGTCGAACTCGCGGCGGTCCCAGACCAAGTCGAGAGCGACCCGGCGCTGCTCCTCGTCTATGGACGCGAGCGGCACGATTTTTGCGGCGTCGATGATTGCCGAGTCCAGACCGGCCTCGACAGCCTCGTGCAGGAAGACCGAGTTCAATACGACGCGGGCCGCAGGATTGAGGCCGAATGACACATTCGAGACCCCGAGCGTGGTGTGGATGCCCGGATAGGCGTCGGTAATGCGTCGAATGGCGTCGATGGTTTCGATTGCGTCGCGGCGCGTCTCTTCCTGACCGGTCGCAATCGGGAAAGTGAGGGCGTCGACGATAATGTCATCGACCCGCAAACCCCAGTCGTTCACGAGGGTGTCAACGAGCCGGGAGGCGATGCGAACCTTGTCGTCGGACGTCCGAGCCTGACCCTCTTCGTCGATGGTGAGAGCGATGACCGCGGCACCGTGTTCCTTGACGAGCGGCATGATTCGACCGAATCGGGACTCGGGCCCGTCACCGTCTTCGAAGTTGACCGAGTTGATGACCGGCCGGCCGCCGATGAGCTCAAGCCCGGCCTGGAGCACGGCCGGTTCGGTCGAGTCAACCACGATGGGGAGCGTCGAAGCGGAAGCGAAACGAGAGACGATTTCGCGCACGTCGGCGACGCCATCACGGCCGACATAGTCGATGCAAACGTCGAGCAGGTGGGCTCCCGCACGAACCTGAGCTCGCGCAATGTCGACGCAGTCATCCCAGCGCGCCTCGAGCATGGCCTCGCGGAACGCCTTGGAGCCGTTCGCGTTCGTGCGCTCCCCGATGGCCAGGAATGCGTTGTCTTGAGCGAACGGCACCTGCTGGTAGAGGCTCGAGACGCTCGGCTCTGGTGTGACGGTGCGCTCCGAGACCGACGTCCCGGCAAGGCGATCAACGACCGCGCGAATGTGCTCCGGCGTGGTGCCACAGCATCCGCCGACAAGCGAGAGCCCAAACTCGCGGACGAACTGTTCGTGTGCGGTTGCAAGCTCATCCGGGGTGAGCGGATAGACCGCGCCGTCCGCGGTGAGGATGGGCAATCCGGCGTTCGGCATGACCATCACGGGAACCCGAGATTGCTTGGAGAGCTGCCGCAGGTGCTCGCTCATTTCGGCAGGACCTGTGGCACAGTTCAGGCCGATCATGTCGATGCCGAGCGGTTCGAGCGCCGTGAGCGCCGCACCAATCTCGGTTCCGAGCAGCATCGTTCCGGTGGTCTCGACAGTGACCTCAACGAAGATGGGAATCCGGATGCCGAGCTGAGCGAAAGCCTGGTGGCAGCCGTTGACGGCGGACTTGGTTTGCAGCAGGTCCTGCGAGGTCTCGATGAGGAGCGCGTCGGCGCCGCCGCGAACGAGACCGACGGCCTGTTCGGCGAAGGTCGCCTTGAGATGGGCGTACGTCACATGGCCGAGGGTCGGGAGCTTGGTGCCGGGGCCCATCGATCCGAGCACCCAGCGTGGCCGCCCGTCGCGCGCCTCATAAGACTCGGCGACCTCGCGGGCGATGCGGGCGCCGGCTTCGGAGAGTTCGGTGATGCGGTCGGCGATGTCGTAGTCGCCGAGGTTCGACCAGTTCGCGCCAAACGTATTGGTTTCGACGCAGTCGCTTCCGACCTCGAAATAGGCCCGGTGAATGTCCGCAACAATGTCGGGACGTGAGACGTTGAGGATCTCGTTGCAACCCTCAAGGCCCCGATAGTCGTCGAGGGTGGGGGCGAACTGTTGCAACATCGTGCCCATCGCGCCGTCAGCGATTACCACTCGCTCCCGAAGAGCGGCGAGCAGCGCGAGCGAGCGATCGGGCATGTTCATCACTCCATCCTAAAGTTGGGCCGATTCACGCACGGCCAGATGACGTGCCGAGACATCGCTGCACGCCTGGCTCTGCCAGACTGATCGGGTGAAGTTCGTGCTCGCGACCCTCTTGGCCGGTGTGCTCTTTGGCAGCACGGGCACGGCACAAGCCCTCGCAACCGACGGTTCGAATCCGATTTCGGTCG
>DATGWF010000083.1:0-11911 GCA_035299585.1 Microbacteriaceae bacterium | reverse complement strand
CCACCGAGCACTCGCCGACATTCGCGAATCCATTCGCGAACTCGCGTACTACCGTCGCGCCGTGTTTCAAGCCGAACCCGGCCTCACGAGCGCCGAACTCAGCGATATTGCGCTCGACGTCGTGAACCAGCACCAAGCCGACGTGGTGTAAGCTCGAGGGGTTGCGTGCGACACGTCGCACCCACATGGTGGGTATAGCTCAGCTGGTAGAGCGCCTGGTTGTGGTCCAGGAGGTCGCGGGTTCAAGCCCCGTTACTCACCCCAAGTTGCTCGCGCCTGGTTGTGGTGCAGAGTACAAGCAGGTCGCCGGTTCAAGCCCCGTTACTCACCCCAATACCCCGATTCCTTCGACGAAAGGGTTCGGCATGTTCATGGATGCGGACGCCTTCGAAGCGCTCGTCACCGACGAGCTCGACGCCCTCCCCGACGACATGATCGACGGTCTCGACAATGTCATCTTCGTTATTGAGGACCGACCCGAGGATGGTTCACTCGACCTCCTCGGCGTGTATGACGGGATTTCGCTCCCGGAACGAAGCGCCTACGGCTTCGGGGAGATGCCCGACCGCATCGTGCTCTTCCGCGAATCACTGCTCGCCATCTGCGACGACGAGGCCGAACTTCGCGACGAAGTACACATCACCCTGGTGCACGAGATCGCCCACTATTACGGTATCGACGACGAACGGCTTCACGAACTCGGCTGGGCCTAGCCGGGCACAATCTCGCAGCGTTCGCGCGGGCGAAAGGTGAGTTCGTAACGCTCCCACTGTGCAAACCAGGTCGGCCAATACGCATCGAACTGGCGACCATCGCGATCCTGAATCCGCTGCTGCCGAACCCCGGGAGCGGTGTCGAGCCAGATGTGGCGAACCGGCTCGGCACCGACGGGAACCATGCCCGTCGATCCGCACCCCTCGATGATGAGCCGACTTCGAGCGGGAACTTCGGTCGGAACAATCGGTCCGGTACGCGGCCACGACCATTTGGGCCACACACCCACGGCACCGCCGAGCAACGGCAGAACACACGAGTCGCGCATGACTTCGACGGTGGGGAGCAAATCATCCCAACCGCGGTAGACGTCATCGAGTCGAATGAGTTGCCAGTTCGAGTGGCGCTCATGCAATGCCGTCGCGAACGTCGACTTCCCGGCACCGGATGGTCCATCGATCGTCACGAGCGCGGGACCGCTCACCGAACGCATCCATTCGTCAAGCTCAGACAATGGAACCTCCCACCAGCCAGCTCACCACGACGAGAACCACCGCGCACGTGACGCCAAGAGCGAGCAGAGCGGTGTCACGGCGACGCCACGCCACGACTCGAGACGGACGCCGGAGCGGGTTCGACACGCCCCGCGTCTCAAGCGTCACGGCGAGCTCTGCCCCGCGATCCAGAGCGAGTCCGAACATCCCGACCAAACCGGCCCCAGCGTCAGTCAATGCCCAGCCGCGATCGCGCCCGCGCGCACGCCTGACCATGCGAACCGTCTCCCAGTCGTCACGAGTAGCCTCCAACTGCCGAAGTCCAGCAAACACTGCCCACACCACACGGGCGGGGAGCTTGACGTGCTGCTCGAGAGCGTCGGCGAAACGTGTGGCGTCGAGGGTCCGGAAGATGACGATTGAGGGAATGGCGATGGCCACGATTCGAAGCATCGTCGCGATGGCGATGTCCAACGACCCTTCCGTCATGTGCGCCGGCCCGAAACGCCAGATCTCGGCTCCGGATGGACGGCCATACAGCGCCATGCTAATCCCGGCAACGAGTGCGGCACCGAGTACGGCGAGCACCATTCGGGAACGCATCTGCCCCGCATGACCGAGCAGTACAAGGATGACGAGCCAGAGTGCCAGGGAAACTGCCGCCACCACCGGGTGGAATACCGCCACAACAACAACGGTTGTCGGGAGGAACCCGAGCGGGAGCGCGAACGGATGCCGATTCACAGTCCCATTCCTTCACGAGGAACGGACACATCACCTGCGAGCGAAAGAAGCCGGGGAGCGAGTGCCTGCACGAGTCGCTCGTCGTGACTGGGCATCACCAGTGTCCGTCCGGAATCTCGAGCGGCGGCAAGCAATTGCACGAGGGCGAGCCACGTGTGGCGATCCTGCCCGAACGTCGGCTCGTCTGCGACGATGACGTCTGCCGGGCTCGCGAGAGCAGTCGCTACGGACAAGCGGCGCTTTTGCCCTCCCGAGAGCGTGCGCGGAGATTGCTCAAGACGGCCCGCCAACCCCAGCCGTTCGAGGAGTTCGAAAGCCACGGCCTCGGTCGAGGCCCCGAGCAGAATTTCGTCACGCACGGTTCCCCCGAGGAACTGCAGATCGGGTTGCTGGAAAACGGTCGCGATTCGCGCCGTTCGTTCTTCCCCGCGCCAGTGGAGCGGATTGCGTTCCAGCCGTCCGCGCCGACGCGGCGCCCAGGATTCGCTCGCTTCAACGCGACCGGTGCGCGGCGGAAGCAATCCGGCAATCGTCATCGCGAGGGTGGATTTCCCCGACCCATTCGGACCGGTCAGACACGCGACCTCTCCCGCTCGAAGCTCGAAATCGAAGCCATCCAACATTCCCCCGCGAATAAGCTGCACGTCTCGAAGGCCCAAGAGCGGGGCGCCCGATACGTCAAATCCCTTCGCCTCGGGCACGACATCGTCGATGGTCCATACACCGACGGCGTTCCCGACCTCGCGCGCTCGCCGAGCAAACTCGTCACGGGACCCGTCGCTGACAAGCTGCCCGTTCGCGTCGATCACAATCACGCGCGTCACGAGGTCCCACCACAACTCGACGTGATGTTCAACCAGCACCAGGATGTCGTCCGGCCTGAGCGCGTCCTCGATAGCATCTCGTACCATTCGGGCACCGAGTGGGTCGAGCTGAGCCGTCGGCTCATCCAGGAGCCACACCTCGGGTCTCATCGCCACGAGACTCGCCACCGCAAGACGCTGCTTTTCTCCACCGGAGAGGGCGGCCGTTCGGCGACCGGGTTGAACAGTCAGCCCCGTCCGTTCGAGCGCTTCCTGGGCGCGCGCGGCAACCGCGTGGCCATCGAGGCCGAGGTTCTCCGGTGGGAAGGAGACTTCGTCCAGCACGCGCTGCATGAGGACGTTGGTCTCCGGATCCTGCCGGACCAGCCCGGCACGGTAGGTGCGTTCCCGAACGTCGACGCCGTCAAGCACCACACTGCCTGACCATTCACCCGGCTCGGCGACGCTCAACACGCCCGCGAAGGCGAGCAGCAGGGTCGATTTCCCCGCACCGCTCGGCCCCAGCACGAGCACGCGCTCCCCCGCAGTAACCTGCATGTTGAAGTCGTCCACAATCGGCGTGACGCTCCCGTGAGGGCGCCACCCGAAACCTTGCGCGACGAGACCGTGCACCGTCTACGCGGCGAATCTCCGGAGCGCACCGGCTCGCCGCAAGGATCGGACGAGAGCCACCGAGCCGAGACCCGCAATGACCGCGCCTCCCAGGGCGCCGCTCACGGCGTACACCGTGGCGAACAGCGGCGACGAGCCGGGATACCAAACGATGAGGTCATTTGCCGCCATGGCAAGGCCGGCAACGATGCCGGCAAGCACGGCGATGCGAGCCCCGAACAGCCGATACGCGAACAGCGCGAATACGAGCTCGGCGCCGAGTCCCTGCACGAATCCGGACCAGAGAGCGGTCAACCCCCACTGACTACCGAGCGCCGCCGAGACCGCCGCTGCAACGAGTTCTGTGAGCAACGCGGCTCCCGGCTTGCGAATGATGAGCGCACCGAGGAGTCCGGCGCTCAACCACACCCCGGCGAAGAAGGCACCCAGGCCGGGGAGTAGGGCGTCGACTGGCGCACTGAAGACAGACCACGTCAGTCCCCAAATCCAGAAAATGACGCCTGCCGAGACGCCAATGACGCTCGCGGTGGTCAGGTCGAGTGCGCGCCAAGTGAATCGGGCGGTGAGCATGAACGTGCCTTTCTCGTGAATGGCACGGGTTGCGAGATTGTCCTCCCTGCGCTGGCATGACCCAGATCAGGTTCGACGGTCGAACGCGAATCGTTCCTCTCAGCCCGGATTGCCGGACTCCCGTGGTGCTTCGAGTATACGGCGTGCACCCTATCTGAGCGGAGCGCCGGAAGTGTCGCCGTCCCCAGCCTCGTTGCGTCCGTCGACTTCGCCATCGAACGACTCCAGGCCGCGACCGGTGCGTGAGTCATAGCCGGCACCTTGCCGGCGACGCGATCCGAGCAGCGACGCTGGTGAGAGTGCGGACTTCCCGAACCGCTCAGTGACCACATCGGAAACGCGTTCGAGCTCACGCCATTCGTCGTCAGGATTCCACAGCGCCAGTTCGGCATCGCCGGCGGTGAGGTTCTCACCGCGGACGCCGACGAGCCGAATCGGCTGACCTTCCAGGTCGAGGCTCCGAAGAGCCGCGACGGCTTCCTCGTGTATGCGCTTGGCAACGTCGGTGGGTTCGGCGAGGGTGCGGGAACGAGTGAGTGTGCGGAAGTCACTGTGCCGCACCTTGATGGCAATGGTGCGAGCGCGAACGCCCGCTCGCCGAAGCCGACGGGCCACATCTTCCGATTGGCTCAACAAGATGCGCTCGAGCTCAGCCACGCTCGTGACATCGTGCCGAAACGTAGATTCGTGGCCGATGCTCTTCTCGATGCGCTCGGTGGACACAGCGCGCGGATCGATGCCCCGGGACAGCGCGTGCAGTCGGCTCGCGAGCGCCGGCCCGACCGCCCGTTGCAGGGCATCGTCGGGCGTGTCGGCGATGTCGGCAATGGTCCGCAAGCCGAGCCGATACAGCTTCTCGGCGGTCACCCCGCCAACGCCCCAAAGCGCGGTGATTGGCAGCGGGCGCAAGAAATCGAGCGTGTCAGCCGCGGGAACGACCAGGAGCCCGTCGGGCTTCGCTCGACCGGAGGCCACCTTCGCGACAAACTTGCTCGCGGCAATCCCGACGGAACAGCTGAGTCCGGTCTCGGCTCGAACCCGCTCTCGGAGCGCTCGACCGATGTCGAACGGACGACCGAGCAGTTTGCGAGCACCCGAAACGTCGAGGAACGCCTCATCGACGCTGAGCTGTTGCACGAGTGGCGTGACGTCACTGAAGATCGCCATCACGCGTCGCGAATACTCGGCGTATGCCGCACCGTCGACCGGTCGCACAATCGCGTTGGGGCATTTTTGCAGAGCAAGCGCCATCGGCATTGCCGAGTTCACACCGAACTTTCGAGCCTCGTAGCTCGCGGCCGAGACCACCGCGCGAGGACCACGACCACCGACGATGACCGGTTTCCCGCGCAGCGACGGATCCTTCAGGATTTCCACCGAGGCAAAGAACGCGTCGAGGTCGACGTGCATAATCGGCGTCGCGGAATCGTCGACGGACGCATCACTGACGTGACGATTCGAACCGTCTTGCTTGCTCACTCATCCAGGGTACGTGCGTGCTCCGACAGTTAGGCGGTGGCGCGCTCCAGCACGAGCTCACGAACACGGGCCGCGTCTGCCTGGCCACCCATCGCCTTCATGACAGCGCCAATGACCGCGCCGGCGGCTTGCACCTTGCCATCGCGAATCTTCTCCAGCACGTCGGGCTGCTGTGCGAGCGCCGCATCGATGGCCGCGATGAGCGCACCATCGTCCGAGACAACCGCGAGACCACGAGCGTCGACCACCTGCTGCGGCGAACCTTCGCCGGCGATGACACCCTCGAGCACCTGGCGTGCGAGACGGTCGGTGAGGGTACCCGCGTCGACGAGACCTTGCAGCTCGGCAACGTGTGCCGGCGACACGAGCTCGCTCGGTTCGCGGTCGCTCTGGTTGGCCAGACGTGCGATCTCGCCGGTCCACCACTTGCGCGCGGCTGCCGGAGTGGCTCCCGCGGCCACCGTTTCGACGATTTCGCTGAGGAGTCCGGCGTTGACGACGTCCTGGAATTCGAGGTCGGTGAAGCCCCAATCGGCCTTCAGCCGGCGACGACGTGCAGCGGGCGGCTCGGGCAACGCCGCGCGGAGTTCCTCGATGAGTTCGCGGCTCGGCTCGACCGGAAGCAGGTCGGGCTCCGGGAAGTAGCGGTAGTCGTCCGCGTCCGACTTCGGGCGACCGGGCGAGGTCGCACCGGTGTCTTCGTGCCAGTGGCGAGTCTCCTGGGTGATGGAGCCACCTTTGGCGAGAATTGCGGCCTGGCGCTGAATTTCGTAGCGCACGGCTCGCTCGATGGAGCGCAGCGAGTTGACGTTCTTGGTCTCGGTGCGGGTGCCGAGCTTCTCGGTGCCGCGTGGGCGAAGGGAGACGTTCGCGTCGCAACGCAGGTTGCCGCGGTCCATGCGGGCGTGTGAGACACCGAGGGCAATCACCATGTCGCGGATTGTGGCGACATAGGCCTTGGCCAGTTCGGGAGCATCGCGGTCGGCGAAAATCGGCCGGGTGACAATTTCGACAAGCGGCACACCGGCACGGTTGTAGTCGACGAGTGAGTACTCGGCGCCCTGAATACGCCCGGTCGCGCCACCGACGTGAGTGAGCTTGCCGGCGTCTTCTTCCATGTGGGCGCGCTCAATCGGCACCTGGTAGGTGCGGCCGTCGGAAAGCTCCACCTCGACCGAACCCTCGAAGGCGATGGGCTCGTCGTATTGCGAAATCTGGTAGTTCTTCGCGAGGTCGGGGTAGAAGTAGTTCTTGCGCGCGAAGCGGCTCGACTCGGCGATGCTGCAACCGAGTGCGAGGCCGAGGCTGATGGAGTACCGAACCGCGGTCTCGTTCACCACCGGAAGCGAACCGGGCAGGCCGAGGCAGGTCGGGGTGATATTGGTGTTCGGGTCGTCACCAAATTCGTTTGGTGCCGCCGAGAACATCTTCGTCGTGGTCGAAAGCTCGACGTGCACCTCGAGGCCGATGACCGGTTCGAACAGTTCGAGTGCTTGCTCGTAATCCATCAGTTCTGCCTTGGCCATCAGCGGGCACCTCCGGTCAGCTCGGGAGCCTGCGCAATGAGCGCACCACCCCACGTTTCGTGCAAGAGCGCTTCGAGCGCACCACCGACGCGGTACAGGCGGGCATCCTCACGAGCGGGCGCGAGAATCTGCAGACCGACGGGCATGCCGTCTTCGGCGGCGAGCCCCACCGGGAGTGACATGCCGGGGATGCCGGCAAGGTTCGCCGGAATGGTGGCGACATCGCCGAGGTACATCGCGACCGGATCACCGAGCTTTTCACCGAGTTTGTACGCGGTTGTGGGTGCGGTCGGCGAGACGAGCACATCGACCTGGGCGAATGCGGCCGCGAAGTCGCGCTGGACCAGGGTGCGCACCTTTTGGGCGCTGCCGTAGTAGGCGTCGTAATATCCGGCCGACAAGGCATAGGTGCCGAGAATGATGCGTCGCTTCACCTCGGGGCCGAAGCCGGCTTCACGGGTCGCGCTCATCACATCCTCGACGGTGCCGCCACCCTGTGGGTTCACGCGCAGACCGAAGCGAACCGAGTCAAATTTGGCCAGGTTGCTCGACACCTCCGCGGGCATCAGTAGGTAGTACGCGGCGATCGCATACTCGAGCTTGGGCAGGCTCACTTCAACGATCTCGGCACCGGCGGCCGCGAGCACATCGAGCGCGGCCCGGAACTGGGCACGCACGCCATCTTGAACACCATCAGTGTTGAGTTCTGCAATCACACCGACCTTCACGCCGCGCAGGTCTCGGTTTTGGGCGGCTTCCGCGAAGCTCGGCCACGCATCGGTGAGCGAGGTGGAGTCGTTGCGGTCATGGCCGGCGATGACGTCGTGCAGCAGAGCGGCGTCGAGCACGGTGCGTCCGAACGGCCCAATCTGGTCGAGCGATGAGGCCATGGCGATAGCGCCGTAGCGGCTCACGCCGCCATAGGTCGGCTTGACGCCGACGATGCCGGTGCAGTGCGCCGGCTGGCGAATCGAGCCGCCGGTGTCTGAGCCGAGGGCGATGGGCGTTTCGAAGGCCGCGACGGCCGCGGCGGACCCACCCGAGGAGCCGCCGGGGATGCGGTCGAGCGCCCACGGGTTGCTCGTGACCTGGTAGGCCGAGCGTTCCGTGGTGGAGCCCATGGCGAATTCGTCCATGTTGGTTTTGCCGAGCGGGATCATGCCGGCGGCGCGGGTCTTGGCGACCGGAGTGGCGTCGTAGGGCGACATCCACCCCTCGAGAATCCTCGACGCGGCCGTGGTGGGCATGTCCGTGGTGACGAGGAGGTCTTTGTAGGCGACCGGAACTCCGGCGAGCGCGCCGAGTTCTTCACCGGCGGCACGTTTGCGGTCGATGTCGTCGGCAGCGGCACGCGCTCCTTCGGCGTTCACGTGCAGGAATGCGTGCACGCTCGGCTCTGCGGCGGCGATCCGGTCGAGGTGGGCGTCGGTGACTTCGCGGGCACTCACCTCACCGGCGCTGAGCAGCGCGGAAAGTTCGGCGGCGGTTTTGCGGGTGAGGTCGCTCATTACTGTTCCTCCCCCAGGATGGCGGTCACAACGAAGCGACTGCCGTCGTGTTCGGGGGCGCCCTTGAGTGCTTCCTCACGGTCGAGCACGTTGGCGACCTCGTCGGCGCGCGACACGTTGGCGAGCGGGATGGGGTGCGAGGTGGGCGGCACGTCGTCGCCGGCAACCTCGTTCACCTGTTCGACGGCGTGCATGATGTCGGTGAGTTCGGCAGCGAAATGGGTGATTTCGTCCGGCGTGAGGGCGATGCGGGCAAGGCTGGCGAGATGCTCAACCTGTTCGGCCGTGATGTCGGTCATGTGGCTCCGTGACATGCAGAAGCCGCGAGTCTCGCGGCTCACTCAGTCTATCCGCCGCTCGCCGACGGGACGACCCCGTCGCGTCGCCATTGGCCCGACCCTTTCAGGTGACAACGTTGACGGTTTCACACGGCCAAACCGCACTACCTCAATGCTGAGTCACATGCGCGTATCTCTCACATCGAATTTCCCGCTCGCACTTGTCACCACCGTGGTCGCCAGCGTCGCCGAGATTATCGTCATGGTCGCGACCGACCCGGAGTCGAGACGTACGGATGGCGCGTCGACGAGTGCTTTCGCGAACGTCATTGTGGTGTGGCTCATCCTCGCGGGCGTCACTGTCTTGGCGGTCTGGTTGGCCGCTCGCGTGACGGGAGCGATTCCGAGTGTGCAGCATCCTGCCATTCGCGCGCTCATCATCGCGGTAGCCGGCATGGTGGCCTTTGCTCTCATCACCGACATCGTGACCGTGAGCGCGCTGTACTCGTTCTTTCGTGCTCCCTGGACGTTCGGTCTCGTCGCGTATGTGACGGTCCTGCTCATCCTCAGTCGAGGGCTGCGGGCCCCTCGGTCACCAGAACCTTGAACTGTGCCGCGTCAAGCACGCGGATACCGAGCTCCTCCGCCTTAGCGAGCTTCGAACCGGCGCCAGGCCCGGCCGCAACGAAGTCGGTCTTCTTCGACACGCTCGAGGCATCCGTTAATCGCCACGCAGGAGTCGCAAGAACAGGACCTCGTCGAGAATCTCGATTTTGCTTCCGCTTTCTCGAAGCTCCATAGCACGCTCATACTTCTTCGAATTCTCGGAACCCGGCCGAAGATGTGCCCGATCCTGTACGCCAAACACCAAAAGGTCTGTATGTCTGGTTACCGTCTTCTCCGGCACTCCCCCAGCCTTCAGCACGTGCGCGTGAGCCTCTGCTCTCGTCATTGAACCGAGAGTTCCCGTAAAGACGATTCGCCGGCCTGAAATCTCGCCATGCGGATTGAGTTCCGCACCGTCCAATAGAGCCATTAACTCCGCGAGGCGCTCAGGCGAGAACCGATCAGATCCGCTATCCCTCCGATGGCAGCCTGACCAGTCGCTACCGCTGACTCGCCCGCCAACCACCTGAAGTGACGACGCAAGCTGTTCCAGGGATTCACCCGAACGGCGCTCCAATAGTCGAATCGCTATTTCGCCGCTAACCCTGGCATCCACTGCGGCGGAGTGATGGCCTGAAAGCTCAACACCAAGCTCGTCCGCGACGTACGGAAGGCTGTAAGAGGGCAAGTCGAGTACGCGCCGGCTCATAACTAACGTGCAGTAATAGGTGAAGTTCGGGTATGGGTGTGAATACTGGTCCAACGTGTCCCTTAGAACACCGAGGTCGAACGCGGCATTGTGCGCTACAAGTGGTAGGTCTTCGACGTACTCAACGAGGCCAGGAAGAATATCGATTAGCTCTGGCGCATCTCGCACATCCGCCTCCTGGATGCCATGCAGCATTATGTTGAATGAATCAAAATGGGCATGGCCGGCAGGTGGCCTCAAGAGCGTCCTGTAGACGTCGTCCAGCTTCCCGTCAATGAACTTGGCAAGGCCTAGCTCGCAAGGCGAACCTCGAAAAGAGTTCGCTGTTTCAAAGTCGATTGCGACAAACGATTTCGGCATAATTGACCGCCCCTCCCGCGATTCGGATTATGTGAAGTTATAGCGCCCCGGGCCCACCCTCAAGCAATGCCTCAAATTGGAATTCGTCGATGACGCGGACGCCGAGCGACTGGGCTTTCTTATGTTTTGCGCCGACTGGACCTTCGCCTGCAACAAGGTAGTTCGTGGTTGCACTGACCCCTGTCGACGCATTACCGCCAGCAGAACGAATCTCCTCGAAGGCTTTGTCCCGGTCTCGCCTGAAAAGCTTGCCCGTAACTGCAATGTTTATTCCTACTAGCGTGTCACTGGATTGCGACATCTCTCCGCGCTCGAAAATGACTCCCGACTTGCTCCACTCCTCGACAATCTCTCGATGCCAAGGAACGTCGAACCAGTCGACGATCGACTCGGCAATAACACGAGCGATTCCATCAACAGCTGCGATGCGATCAACATCCGAGGACTGGAGTTCCTCTATGCTTCGAAATTCTTCCGCCAGCGATCTTGCGGCAACGGGGCCGACGTGCCGGATATTCAGTGCGACCAGTTGCCGCCAGAATTCCTTCTTCTTCGCTAACTCCAGCTGCTCGGTGAATGCGTATGCAGCTTTCGAAAGAATGAAATCCTGATTTCCATCAAATTCATCGCTTTCAGGGTCAAAAGGCGGATCCTTGATGACCTTGACTCCGATCTCTCGCCTTCTCCTAAAGGGAGTCTCGATCTTTGGGAGACCGGTCTCATCGTCCACCACGGGGATTCTCAACGAGTCCTCAAATACATGGCCTTGCACTTCGAAGAGATCTTGCATCGTGAGCGCGAAAAGCCCTGCCTCGGATTGCAGAATTTGACGACCGCTCAGACCGTTTGTCAAGCCGTCAGCGACGCTCGCCCCCAACCCCTTGATATCGAGAACGCCGCGCGAGCCGATGTGTTCGATTCGGCCACGAACTTGGGCGGGGCAAGAGACTGCGTTGGGGCACCGCAGATCAATGTCGCCCTCCTTCATAGGCCGCAGCTCCGCGCCACACTCTGGACACTCCCGCGGCATGACAAACGCCACCTCCGAGCCGTCGCGGAGATCAGCGACTGGACCCAGGACCTCGGGGATAACATCGCCCGCCTTACGAATCACGACCGTGTCGCCAATCAGGACGCCCTTCGCTTTCACAACCTCCTGATTGTGCAAGGTCGCACGCGAAACCGTAGAACCAGCAACCCGCACCGGCTCGAGCACGGCGTATGGGGTTGCCCGCCCGGTGCGGCCGACACTCACACGCACATCGAGGAGCTTGGTGTTGACCTGCTCCGGCGGATACTTGTAGGCGATTGCCCAGCGAGGCGCCCGCGAGGTGGCGCCCATTTCGTCGTGCAGTGCGAGCTCGTCGAGCTTGATGACGATGCCGTCAATCTCGTGCTCGACGGTGTGACGGTGTTCGCCGAAATATCGAACGAACTCCAACACCCCTGCGGCGTCACCGAGCACCTTGAAGTGACTCGAAATGGGC
>DATGWF010000082.1:0-2177 GCA_035299585.1 Microbacteriaceae bacterium | reverse complement strand
GAGCCCGGAATGCAGGTCGTTGTCGCGGCCGGTGGGATTGGCGGCCTCGGCAACGCCGCGCTCGCGAGCACAAAGCGGAAGGCTCCCGGCTTTGCCCTGCTCGGCACCCCGGGTTGGGAGGGCGACATCGTCCTCGAACTCAAGACGATTGCCGATGTTGCGCTCGTCGGGTACCCATCGGCTGGAAAATCTTCGCTCATCGCCGCACTTTCGGCGGCGCGACCTAAGATTGCCGATTACCCCTTCACAACCCTGCACCCCAACCTAGGCGTCGTGCAGGCGGGGGAGTCTCGCTACACGATTGCCGATGTCCCCGGACTCATCGAGGGCGCATCGGAGGGCAAGGGGCTCGGCTTGGAATTCCTGCGCCACGTTGAGCGCTGTTCCGCACTGCTGCACGTACTCGACTGCGCGACTCTCGAGCCAGGCCGCGACCCTATCAGTGATCTCGACATCATTCTTGGCGAGCTCGCAGCGTACCCGGTGCCCGATGGTCAAGTGCCGTTGCTGGAGCGACCGCAGCTCGTCGCACTCAACAAGATTGATGTGCCGGAGGGGCGGGAACTCGCTGAATTCGTGCGTCCCGAACTCGAGAAGCGCGGGTATCGCGTGTTCGAGATTTCAACGGTGTCGCACGAGGGACTGCGCGAGTTGAGCTTTGCACTCGGCGCTGTTGTCGACGCGCATCGCGCAGAGCGAGCCCAGGCACCCGCCGTGCCGGAACGTCCCGTGCTTCGCCCCGGTCAACGTCAGGCTGATGACACCTTCCGGGTCGTCGTTGAGGGCGGAAGCTACGGACCCCTGTACCGCGTGCTCGGTTCGAAACCGCAACGCTGGGTGGCCCAAACCGACTTTCAAAACGACGAGGCGGTGGGCTATCTCGCCGACCGACTCGCAAAGCTCGGCGTCGAAGATGAACTCGTCCGCGCGGGGGCCACGCCGGGTGCGACCGTCGTCATCGGCCCTGGCGAAGGCGTGGTGTTTGACTGGGAGCCGACGCTCACCTCAACCGCGGAACTCATGAGTGCGCCGCGCGGCACCGATGATCGGATTGGCGAACGCACTCGAGCGACTCGCGCCGAGCGCCGAGAACGGTACTACGAGCGTATGGACGCCAAAGCGGAGGCTCGAGCAGAGCTTGCCGCCGAGGGCGAGGCGGGAATGTGGTCTGACGACGAGGACGAATCGTGACCGGTCACCGTTTCGCTCAGATGCGCCGCATCGTCGTGAAGGTGGGTTCCTCGTCGATTAGCGGCGACAACGTGCACCAAATCGACGGACTCGTGGCTGCCCTCGCGCGGATGCGCTCCGCCGGCGTCGAGGTCGTCCTGGTGTCGTCGGGGGCCATGGCGACCGCGTATCCGTTCCTCGGTCTGGATCGCCGTCCTGACGATTTGGCAACGCAACAGGCAGCCGCCGCGGTCGGACAGTCTCGGCTCATGTGGCGGTATCAGAACGTGCTCGATCAGTATGACCTGCTCGGCGGACAGGTGCTCCTCACCGCGAGCGACCTCGAACACGAGGCCACGCGAGTCAATGCGGGACGTGCACTCGAGCGGCTGCTCGAACTCGGCATCCTGCCGATCGTCAACGAGAACGACACGGTTGCGACCGAGGAAATCCGCTTTGGCGACAACGACAGACTTGCAGCGCTCGTGAGCGAACTCATCCGTGCCGATGCACTCGTCCTCCTCAGCGATGTGGATGCGATCTACACGAAGCCGCCGCACCTCGATGGCGCCGAGCGCATCGCTGTAGTGGGCTCGCTCGCGGCCGCGGAAGCGATTGAGATTGGCTCGGCCGGTGCTGCGGGAGTGGGAACGGGCGGTGCGAGCACCAAGATCGGGGCGGCGCTCTACGCGGCAAACACCGGCGTTGCAGCACTCATCACCTCGACACCGTTGCTCGATGAAGCGCTGCGCGGCGCAGATGTCGGCACCTGGTTTCCCGCGAACCCGCCAGAGTCAGACGCCTAGAATCGAAGCATGACCGCGCACGACTCCGACATCATCGCCTTGTTCGAGCGTTCTCAGGCCGCATCGAGGGCTCTCGCTGTGTCGAACACGGCGACGAAGAACGCCGCGCTCGAGGCGATAGCGGTCGCAATTGAGGCGAACGTCGAGTCCATTCTTGACGCAAACGCACGCGATATTGATGCGGGAGTGGCGAGCGGACTG
>DATGWF010000081.1:0-6207 GCA_035299585.1 Microbacteriaceae bacterium | reverse complement strand
GTGCAAGATGCGGGCGACGCGCGGCGACCGTATCGATTCCCCACCCGAATGGCTCCGGCGCCGACCCTGGGGAGAAGCGTCCTGCGGAACCTGGTAGGCTCATCGGAGCACCTCGCTCGCGGGGTGACTTCGCGTGCCGAGCAACGCGGCCTCCATCAGTCTGTTTCAGCGGAGAACCTCGTCGGCACTAGGTGTTCGCAACAACCGTTGCGTGCAAAGAACTGAATCAAAGGAGAACGGCATGGCCGTTGTAACCATTCGCCAGCTGCTCGACAGCGGCGTCCACTTCGGGCACCAGACCCGTCGCTGGAACCCCAAGATGAAGCGCTTCATTTTCGCTGAGCGCTCGGGCATCTACATCATCGACCTGCAGCAGTCGCTGGGCTACATCGACAAGGCCTACGACTTCGTCAAGGAGACCGTCGCGCACGGTGGTTCGATCCTATTCGTCGGAACGAAGAAGCAGGCCCAGGAAGCGATTGCTGAGCAGGCCACCCGCGTCGGACAGCCCTACGTGAACCAGCGCTGGCTCGGTGGTCTGCTGACCAATTTCTCGACCGTTTCGAAGCGTCTTGCTCGCATGAAGGAGCTCGAAGAGCTCGACTTCGAGGGCAACTCGAGCGGCTTCACCAAGAAGGAGCTCCTCCTCAAGAAGCGCGAGCTCGACAAGCTGCACAAGACCCTCGGCGGTATCCGCAACCTCACCAAGACCCCTTCGGCGATCTGGGTGGTTGACACCAAGAAGGAACACCTCGCGATTGACGAGGCCAAGAAGCTCGGCATTCCGGTCATCGGCATCCTTGACACCAACTGCGACCCGGACGAGGTCCACTACCCGATTCCGGGCAACGACGACGCCATCCGCTCGGTGGGTCTGCTCACCCGTGTGATTGCAGACGCTGTTGCTGAGGGTCTTATGGCTCGTCACCAGAAGGCTGACGGCGCCGAGGCTGAGCCGCTCGCTGAGTGGGAGCAGGAGCTTCTCGCCGGCGATGCCGCCCCGGCCGAGGCACCCGCTGCCGAAGCTGCCGCTGAATAATTTCGAAACCGAAAGAGACACGAATGGCTAACTTCACTCTCGAAGACGTCAAGGTCCTGCGCGAGCGCCTCGGCACCGGCATGATCGACACCAAGAACGCCCTCGTTGAAGCCGATGGCGACATGGACAAGGCGATCGAAATTCTTCGCCTCAAGGGTGCAAAGGGCAACGCAAAGCGCGCTGACCGCTCCACCTCGGAGGGCCTCGTTGCCGCGCACGACAACGGCAACGGCACCGCCACCCTGATCGAACTCGCGTGCGAGACCGACTTCGTCGCCAAGGGTGAGAAGTTCGTCGGGCTGGCCGACCAGGTGCTCGCTGCGGTTGCCGCTGCCGGCGCCGATTCGGTCGAGGCTGGCCTTGCTGCTCCGGCTGGTTCGGGCACCGTCGAGAGCCTCATCTCGGACGAGGCTGCCATCCTCGGCGAGAAGGTCGAACTGCGTCGCGTGCGCCTCGTCAAGGGCGAGAAGTTCGCGATCTACATGCACAAGACCAACAAGGACCTCCCGCCGCAGGTGGGTGTCGTCGTGGGATTCGCTGGTTCGGACGACGAGACGGCTCGCTCAATCGCGCAGCACATCTCGTTCGCTGACCCGGAGTACCTGAGCCGTGAAGACGTCCCGGCCGAGGCAGTCGAGAAGGAGCGCGCGCTCGTCGAGCAGATCTCCCGCGAGGAAGGCAAGCCCGAGGCTGCCCTCCCGAAGATCGTCGAGGGCCGCGTTGGTGCGTTCTTCAAGCAGGTCGCCCTGCTCGACCAGGACTACGCCAAGGACAACAAGCTCACCATCTCGAAGGTGCTTTCAGATGCGGGCCTGACCGTCAGCGACTTCGCTCGCTTCAAGGTTGGCGCCTAAGACTGTGAGAGGGGGCTCGAGCGATTCGCTCGGGCCCCCTTTTTTTATGCCTGTACCGACTACGCTGAACTCAGCACTGAAAGGATCTGCCATGGAACGTCGTCGCCGAGTCTTGCTCAAGCTTTCCGGTGAGGCCTTCGGTGCCGGTTCGCTTGGCGTGAACCCCGACGTTGTGAGCTCCATTGCTCGTGATATCGCGGAGGGTGCGCGCGAGGTAGAGGTCGCGGTTGTGGTCGGCGGTGGCAACTTCTTCCGTGGCGCGGAGCTTTCCCAGCGCGGTATGGATCGCGCGCGTGCGGACTACATGGGAATGCTCGGCACCGTCATGAATGCCCTCGCGCTCCAAGACTTCCTTGAGCAGGCCGGAGCAGAGACCCGCGTGCAGTCCGCTATCGAAATGACGCAGGTGGCTGAGCCGTACATCCCGCTTCGTGCGGAACGCCACCTGGAAAAGGGTCGCGTAGTCATCTTTGGCGCCGGTGCCGGCTTGCCCTACTTCTCGACCGACACGGTCGCCGCGCAGCGAGCACTCGAAATCAAGGCGGACGTCGTTCTCGTTGCGAAGAATGGCGTTGACGCCATCTACACCGACGACCCCAAGAAGAACTCCGAGGCAGTCCGCATCGACCGCATCAGTTACCGGGACGCACTGCGTCAGGGGCTCAAGGTTGTCGACTCGACCGCATTCAGCCTCTGCATGGACAACAAGATGCCGATGCGAGTCTTCGGTATGGAACCAGCCGGCAACATCACCGATGCAATTCGAGGAGCCGAGCTGGGCACGCTGGTGAGCGCGGCCTAAGCGGCTCGATACACTGAAGACTGAAACGAAGGAGAAGCTGTGATTGCTGACGTCTTGAGTGACGCCCAGGCTCGAATGAACAAGGCCGTTGAGGTGGCGAAGGACGACTTCGCAACCGTGCGCACGGGCCGCGCAAACCCGCAGCTGTTCCAGAAGATCATGGTCGAGTACTACGGCACGCAGACTCCGCTCGGCCAGCTCGCCTCGCTGCAGAACCCCGAGGCCCGCACCCTTGTGATCACCCCGTACGACAAGGGTGCCTTGCGCGACATTGAGCAGGCGATTCGTGACACACCGAACCTGGGGGCGAACCCCAGCAACGACGGCAACGTGATTCGAGTCACCCTGCCTGAGCTCACCGAGGAACGTCGCAAAGAGTACGTCAAGCTGGTGCGCGCGAAGGCCGAGGATGCCCGCGTGGTCGTTCGCAACATTCGCCGTAAGGCAAAGGATGAGCTCGAGGCGCTCAAGACCGAAGTCGGTGACGATGAGGTGGCGCGCGGCGAAAAGGAACTTGAAGCTCACACCAAGTCTCACGTCGATGCAATCGATGAGGCGCTCAAACGCAAGGAAGCCGAACTGCTCGAGGTTTAGGGGCGCGACATGAGTGATGATTTCCGATCGCAACTCAATCAAGCGCGCGCAGACATCGAGCGTGGTCTTGAGCACACGAAAGCACAGCTCGAGCACACCAAGGCGCAGTTTGATGCGACTCAGGAACGAATCAATGCCCGGACCGGTCGCAATCTCCTGGGCGCGATCGGGATCGGTCTCGCTGCCGGAGGGCTCCTGCTTGCGAGCCTGCTGCTGTGGAAACCCATCTTCGTCGCCTTCGGTGTCCTTGTTGTTGGGTTGGCGGCGTGGGAACTCTCGGCGGCGCTCCGCACGGGGAACTACCGCGTCCCGCTCATTGTCACGAGTGTCTCGGCGGCAGCGGTCTTGCCAATCACGTGGGTGTTCGGCGCCTGGGGGCAGTTCTGGGGAATCCTCGGGGCCATGGTCGTCAGCGTTGTGGCAAGGCTCATCCTTCAAGCCAGACCAGCTCCAAACGGTCGGCGTTCGCTGACCCGCGACCTGAGCGCGACGGTCTTCGTACACGCGTACATCACGGCGCTCGGTTCCTGCGCGGTTTTGCTCGCTTCTGAACCCCGCGGTGAGTGGTGGACGCTCACCTTCATCATCGTCGTCATACTCACCGACACCGGGGCATACGCGAGCGGGCTCGCCTGGGGGAGGCATCCGATGGCGCCCGTCATCAGCCCCAAAAAGACCTGGGAAGGTTTTGCCGGCGGTGCAGCGGCGGCACTGCTGGGCGGTGTGCTCCTGGGCTGGCTTGTGCTCGATATCGGTCCGGGGCTCGGCCTCGTCTTCGGGGCGCTCATTTTCTTAACGGCGACGCTCGGCGATTTGGCTGAGTCGCTCGTCAAGCGCGACCTGGGTATCAAGGACATGAGCTCTTGGTTGCCCGGTCATGGCGGGTTCCTTGACCGGCTTGATTCGATTTTGCCGTCTGCGGCGGTCGCCTACGCGTGCTATTTGGTCATGACGTTCTAGGCTCGGGTCTTTCCGCCCTCGAGAACCTGCGAGAATGAACGCGTGACTACTACCGGATTCCCTGTCGCTGAACGCGGCCGCCGCGGTTACGACCGCGTCGAGGTTGATGCGTTCTTTGCGGCGGCGAAGGACGTATTCGAGGGTCGGCCAAGTAGCCAGCCGATTTCCGCTGAGCGCATCCGCCACCAAGCGTTCCGGCTCAAGCGTGGCGGCTACTCCACCCCGCACGTCGATGCCGCGTTGGAGCGGCTGGAAGACGTGTTTGCGGAGCGTGCCCGTCACGATGGCATTGCCGCGTATGGCGAAGACGGCTGGGTGGAACGAGTGCGCGAGGACGCTCAGGTCATCGTGAACCGCCTCGGTCGGCCTCGTGGACAGCGATTTACCCATGCCTCGCTCGTAACTTTGGGGTACAACCGCGACGACGTCGACGCGTTCGCCGAGAAGCTCTTGCGCTACTTCCGTGAGGGGTGGCCAATCACGGCGGCCGATGTGCGGACGGTTGTGTTTCGCGAACAACGCGGCGGATACCGCGAGGATCAGGTCGACGCGGTCCTCGACGCGGTTGTCGATGTGATGCTGGCAGTTCGCTAGGAGCGCCCCGCTCAAGGGGGACCTCAGCTTGGTCGTCCCCGGCCGCTTCGACTAGCATCGAATGATTGTGGCTGGTCATGCAGGTGAACGCACACGCCGAACTCGTTCGGTCGCTTCGCATACCCCGCGCCACGGCCGTGAGACGGTCGCGCACCGGCGATTCGTGACGCGTTCCCTCGGTCAGCGGTCGCGCCTGGTCCGAATGGTGGGGTCAATCACGGCCGCGTCGGCATTCATGCTCGTCTATCTGTGCAGTCCGTATTCGACGGACATGGCTTCGGCGGCGTACCGTTCCGACGAGTCCGAGGCGGGAACACAGGGCGTTCTCACCTCGGGCAACTACAACGTCTCCGCGAACGGTGAGACCTATGTCTCTGGTCGTCGGGCATCGGCGACCGCGGGAATGGTTGTACCCGAGGCCGGCACGGTGCAGGCAATCGCGTACGAGTACGTCATCGGCCGTGGCTGGAACGACGAGCAATTCGCGTGCCTGGTCACGCTCTGGAACCACGAATCGAACTGGCGTGTCAACGCGGGCAATCCGGTGTCGGGCGCCTACGGCATTCCTCAGGCGCTTCCCGGGAACAAGATGGCTTCGGCAGGCGAAGACTGGTCGACGAATCCGGCGACCCAGATTCGCTGGGGGCTCGGCTACATCGCTGGCCGGTACGGTACCCCGTGCAACGCCTGGGCGGACTGGCAAGACAAGGGCTGGTACTAGCTTGCCTCGCAGCAACCGGCCGCGCGGCGGGCGGCCTGACTTCGACGAACCCGAAGACTTGAGCTACCTGCTTGCGGGGTGGCGGCGAACCGAGGTGCGCCGCGGCCGCAGCTGGACTGTGCAGCCAATCGCCGCTCCCTCGGCGACGAAGGCCTATCGATGCCCGGGCTGTGTCGTCGAGATTTCTCCGGGAACGGCCCACATTGTGGCGTGGCCGGCTGATGGGCCAATGGGGGAGTCGGGTGCGCTCGATTCACGTCGGCATTGGCACACCCACTGTTGGAAGGTGAGTTGATGGAGATCCGCTCTGGAGTTGAGCTTCCGGCCCGTCGGGAGAACGTCAGCTTTGTCACCGAAGACGGTGTTGAACTCGTCGGCGAGCTCGCTGTGCCCGTCGCGCAGGCTCCGGTCGCGACCATTGTGACGTTGCACCCGAATCCGACGCAGGGCGGCAACATGGATTCGCACGTGTTGAGGAAGCTTTCGAATCGACTACCCGCGCTCGTCGACGTCGCCGTGCTCCGGTTCAATACCCGCGGTACCTCGTCGCCTCGAGGTGCGAGCGGAGGGGCGTTCGGCGACACCATGACCGAAGGTCCGGACGTCCGGGCTGCGGTTCGGTGGGCACACGAGCGGGGCCTTC
>DATGWF010000080.1:0-8947 GCA_035299585.1 Microbacteriaceae bacterium | reverse complement strand
GTCGCGCTGGAGCGACCCGCCGCAACTGCGCGAACGAGGCGACGTCGCATGAGACCGGCGAGGTCACGCAAACGTGTCGGTTCGGTTCGTTGCGGTTCGAGCGACTCGGTCTCGCCGAAGAGCACCGAGGGCGCACTCTCGTCGCCCAGATGGGCACTCAAGACCACGCGTCGGGACGCGCGAGAGAGCGCGAGCGCAAACAGGCGATACTCATCGCTGCGCACTTCGGCGCGCTCTGCGACAGCGTTGGAAATCGGCTCCGAACCGGTGACACTCGCAATGAGATCGTCGGCGTGCAGGAGCGAGAACCGCGGGCGCAGATTGGGCCACACCCCGTCGTTCAGGCTCGCAATGACAACCGTGTCGCACGAGCGGCCAACGAACTGACTCGGCGTGCCGACCGTCACGGTGTTGCTATCGCGCTCCCCCAGCACGAGGTCTTCGGGAACCGCCGAACCAAGTTGCTCCTCGAGGAACACGCTTCCATGTTCGCGGGGCCGTCGCTCGACGAAACGTTTTGCGGCCGCAAAAAGGGCCACGACGGCATCGAGGGCCGCGTTGGCGTGCTCGGCCACGGCGCCACGCCCCGGCGCCTCGCGGGCCCATGACTGCAGAGCTGCACTGTCGCTCCACAGGGTCCACAGCACGTCCTCAACGCTTCCGGCCTGCGCTACGCGCACGGCAGCGGCGAGCGTGTGCGCGGCGGCGGCGGCGCGGCGCGTGACCGGCAGTCCAATGAGGTCGAGCGCAACCGGGTCGGCGAGCGCCGAGGAGAGCGACATATTGGCCGATCGAATGGCGAGCTTGAGCTGGCGGAGCTCAATTGCCGTCAGGTTCGCGAGCGGACTGGCGAGGAGGCGGAGGAGCTCGGCGTCGAGATCGCGGGGATCGCCAGTCGCGGCAGCGCCACCTCGGTAGGCGATGGAGGCCGCGTCGAGGAGCCAACGCGCCCCTTCGTCGTCGCGCAAGACCTGGCGAGAGACCGATCGCCGCGTGGGCACGCCGAACCGCGACAACTGCGATTCGAGGGAGTGCGCGAGCCGCGCGGAGCGCACGATGACGGCGAGTTCTCCCCAGGGCACACCGTCGATGAGGTGCCGGGTGCGGAGTTCGTTTGCGATGGCACGAGCCTCGGTGGTGGCCGAGGGAGACACGATTCGCGCCCAATCGGGCCCATCCGTGGGCCAATCCGGCGCCGAAATCGGTTCACGATGACCCGATACCCCGCGAGTTCCGATTGCGGCAACGACCCGCGCGAGGGCGTGCCGATGCGCCGGTGTGCCCCGGAATCGATCGGTGAGGGTGACCTCGAGCACGTCGTCCAGCGCGAGTTCGCTGGCAAAGCTGCCGACCACATCGACCCCGCCGCCACGGAATCCGTTGCTCGCGACGTCGGGATCACCGAACACGGTGATGGCGACGCCGCGTGAGGCCCAGGACCTCAGGAGCGACACGCTCGCGCGCGTTGCGTCTTGAGCGTCGTCCACGAGTACGGCACGGACCGCCTCGAGCCCGCCGAGACTTCCTGAATCGCTCAGGATGCGCGCCGCGAAGGCGGTGAGCGCCGCCGCGTCGAACTGGTCGGGGTGTGCCGAGGCTTGCGGGAGTGCAGCCGCATCAAGAAAGCGAGCGACAGCGTGCCACTCCGGCCGATTGTGACGGTCAGCGAGCGCACGGAGTTGATCGATTGACACACCGAACTCTTCGGTTCGCATGATGAACTCGCGCAACTCCGTGCGGAAGCCTCGGAGGCCACGAAGCTCCCTTCCCAACGATTCGGGCCAGTACTCGCCCGTGCCGTCCTCGATTTCACCGACCAGGAGTTCCGAGATGAGCGCGTCATGTTCGGCGCCGGTGAGGAGCGTCACCGCTCGGCCGAGCTCGGCCTGCACGAGGTGAAATGCCACAGAGGAGACGGTGCGTGCCATGGGTCCCGATGCCGTCACGCCACAACGGAGCGCGAGCTCGTCGCGCAAGCGGGTTGCGGCGGTGCGAGTGCTCGCGAGCACGAGGACGTTGTCGGGCGTCCAACCGGGCTGTTCGACGAGCCGCGCGACCCGTTCCACGAGCGTCGTGGTTTTGCCTGAGCCGGGGCCGCCGAGTACGCGTATTGAACGCGTCGCCTGGGCGTCGACGACCGCGCGCTGCCGCTCGGTCAGTTCGAATTCACCCCGCATGAGCCCCAGAGTACTTGCCGAAACAGACAATGGCCGGCAGGCGGCGAGAGCGTTAGGCTAGCGACGTGGACATTCGAATTGGAATTCAGAACAGCCCCCGCGAGATCGCCCTCGAGAGCGCCCAGTCCGCGGCCGAGATTGAGCGTGCCGTGTCGGAAGCGCTTGCGGCCAAGACCGTCCTGCGCCTCACTGACGTCAAGGGCTCGGCGTACCTGGTACCGGCTGAATCCCTCGCGTACGTTGAGATTGGCGCGGAAGAGGTTCGACGCGTCGGATTCGTCGCCTAATGGAGATTCTGTTCGTTTTCATTATTGGCGCCTCGTTCGGAGCCATTGCTCGCTACTCGCTCCCACGTCGTGATCGGACGGGTGCCATTCTGGCGCCGGCACTCGGTGCCGCGATTGCGAGCGCAAGTTGGACGATGCTCACGTGGGCCGGTTTGAAGTGGGACGCCGCCATCATTTGGTGGGTTGTTCTCGGCATGAGCCAGGTGGGAAGCTTCGTCGCACTATTCCTGCTCGGACGATCGCGCCAGCGCCGCGATGAACAGCGCTTTTCGCAGCTATCGGGCGGCGCATCACTCTAAACCCGGGTCGGATGACGGCAGAGAGCTTCGACGGGCACGCTGGCCTCGCCGGCCAGGTGGGAACGACGCGCCCCGACTAGGCGGTCAAACCGAGCGCGTCGAGTCGTCGACTGTGACCGGCAATGAGTTCGGTGAACACCGGTTCGACGTGGTCGAAGTCTTTCTCGCCGGCGAGCGCCGAGCGAGCGACCAGGAGGGTGTCGCCGACGAGGCGACGGGCCCACAGCGCGAGTCGATGGGCCAGTTGCGGTTCCCGCTCGATGCCGCCCGCGACAATGTCGCGCAGGACATCGTTCGCGCCGGGAACGCTCAGAATCTCGGCAACCTCCGCGGCATAGGGTGCGGGGAGTCCGGCGGCGAGACCGATGAAGAAGTCATCCAGGATGCCGGCGGTCACGTAGCTCGACACGAGCAGCTCCCACCAGTCGTTGCCCGTCGTCGTGGCTTTAAACGCGTCGATAGCCGGCGCGAACGGCTCCATGACGGCTGCGGGTTGGTATTTGGCGCGCACGATGAGTTCAACGAGTTGCTGCTGCTTCGTCAGCGCACGCGCGGCCGCCCGACTGAGGGCCTCCTTATCGGCGACCGTGGGCGCAGCGAGGACCGCTCGAGCGAGCCCCTCAAAGACCTCGAGCTGGACGTAGGCGGAGTGTCCGAGGAATGCCCCGAGATCGGGGGTGAAATCGGCAAAGTCCGCCCGCGGCGTCTCGCCCGATTCGCGCCGGCCGGGCAACGTCGGGGCGGGGGCGGCGGGGGTCGTGCGCCCGAACAGCCGTGCAATCCAACTCACTCCGACAGCCTATCGAGCCAGACCAGATAGACTCAGCATGTTCGCCGCACCTCTGGAGTGCGGCACTCGCCTGCTCATCGAACCGCGGGCGGCCATCGCCCCCGCAGGGCACACAACATGAAACAGGCACCGTGACCACATTTTCCGACCTCGGTTTGGATGCAGATCTCGTCGAGGCGCTCGCCTCGAAGGGCATCCTCGAACCGTTCCCCATTCAAGAACAAACCATCCCGATCGCCCTGGGCGGCCAAGACATTATTGGCCAGGCCAAGACCGGTACCGGAAAAACGTTCGGTTTCGGTCTCCCGCTCATTCAGCGACTCGGCGCCACCCCGGAGCCGGGCGTTCAGGCCCTCGTCGTCGTGCCGACCCGCGAGCTTGCCGTGCAGGTCACCGAAGACCTCGAGCTTGCCACGAGTGGCCGAGCTACGACGGTCGTCTCCATTTACGGCGGTAAGGCCTACGAGGGTCAGATTGAACAGTTGAAGGCGGGCGCACAAATCGTGGTCGGCACGCCGGGACGCCTGCTCGACCTCGCTGGTCAACGTCTGCTCGACCTGAAGAACGTGCGCGAGATGGTGCTCGACGAGGCGGACAAAATGCTCGACCTCGGCTTCCTCGCCGACATCGAGAAGCTGTTCGCTCAGACCCCCGAATCGCGCCACACCATGCTGTTCTCGGCGACCATGCCGGGCCAGATTGTCACGCTTGCGCGGCGGTTCATGTCGAAGCCGGTGCACATCCGGGCGACCGACCCGGACGAGGGGCTCACCCAGGCGAACATCAAGCACGTTATCTACCGGGCACACTCGCTCGACAAGGACGAGGTCATCGCCCGTATCCTGCAGGCGACCGGCCGCGGGAAGACCGTCATCTTCACCCGCACCAAGCGGGCCGCCGCCAAGCTGCAAGAGGAACTTTCGGACCGCGGATTCCCGGCCGCAGCCGTGCACGGTGACATGAGCCAGGACGCTCGAGAGCGTTCGATGGCCGCGTTCAAGGCGGGCAAGAAAGAGATTCTCATCGCGACCGACGTTGCCGCACGCGGTATCGATGTCGACGATGTCACCCACGTCATCAACCACACCATTCCGGACGACGACAAGACCTATCTGCACCGCGCAGGCCGCACCGGTCGCGCGGGCCGCACCGGAATCGCCGTGACCTTCGTCGATTGGGACGACCTGCACAAGTGGGCACTCATCAACCGGGCGCTCGAGTTCGGCCAGCCGGAGCCGACCGAAACCTATTCGTCGTCGCCGCACCTCTACACCGACCTCGACATTCCCGAGGGGACCAAGGGTCGGCTCCCCGGCACCTCGGCCTCTGCGCGAGCCGCCACTTCGCCAAAGTCGAGCGATTCCAGCTCGGGCCGATCGCGGTCGCGTCGCTCAGGGAGCTCCTCGGCCAGCTCTGAATCCGCTACGGCGCGAGCCTTGCGAGCTGAAGGTGCCGGCACGCACGACGGTTCCGGCCCGGAGCACCACGACGGCAACTCGGCCCCGCGTCGCCGCCGCCGCCGGACCGGGGGCAGTTCCGCTCCGGCGAGCGCATAGCTCCGACCGGTTCGGCCTGGATCCGGCCACAGCGTGGCCGAAACACGCCAACTAGCGGTAATCGTGCACGCGTGTGCCGGTTCCCTGCGCGATGATGGCGTCGACCACCTCGGCTGAGGTGGTGCACTGCCCAATGCGATTCGCCTTGCCGGTGCCGTGATAATCGCTCGATCCCGTAATGGCGAGCCCGAATTCGGCGGCGAGGCCGCGAAGGGCGACCTTTCCGTCCTCGCGGTTCTCGGGGTGGTCGATTTCCAGGCCGAAGAGTCCGGCCTCGCACAGTTCGAGGAGTCGTTCCCGGGGAATCACGCGGCCGGCACCCCGAGTGCCCGGGTGAGCAAGCACCGGTACAGCCCCGGCCGCCCGCAGAATGCGAACAGCGTCGAGCGTGTCCGGGGCGTAGTGCGGTTCGATGTATCCGGCGCGCGGATGCAGAATCGACTCGAACGCCTGGGCCCGGCTTGAAACGTGGCCGCGCGCCACGAGGGCGTCGGCGATGTGCGGCCGGCCAATCGTCGCGCCGTCGCTTGCATGTGCCGCCACATCTTCCCAGCTCAGCTCGAAATCGGCCGAGATGCGCGCAACGATTCGGCTCGCTCGCGTGCGTCGCGAGGTTCGAATGGCCTCGAGCTGCTCAGCCAGCTCCGAGGCCGCAGGATTCGGGAGATAGCCGAGCAGGTGGACGCTGATGCCCGCGGTTCGCGTCGAGAATTCGATGCCGGGAATCATCCGCAGGCCGCATTCTCGAGCAGCCTCTGCCGCTTCGGCCCAACCGTCCGTGGTGTCGTGGTCGGTGAGGGCGAAGGTGTCGATGCCGGCTGCCGCCACCGAGCGCACGAGCTGCGCGGGCGGTTCCGTCCCGTCGCTCACGCTCGAGTGGAGGTGGAGGTCAGCCAACATGGTTCTATTCTGGCGTGCCCTCAGGCGATGCTCGGGCAGGGCTCGTAATGTCGAATCGTGGCGCGTTGGATTCGACGAATACTCGCCGCGGTGGTGCTCGCCGCCGCGGTCGTGGTGAGTTGGCCGCAGGCGCTCGGGCTCCAGACCGCTCCGGTGTTCGGTCACATCGTCGCATTGCGCGGGGCGATCGTGGTTGCCGGCATTGCCGGTTTCCTCGCTCTCGGCCTGCTCCGGCTCATTCCCGGCTTACGTCTCATCACCGGGACGCTCGCGTTTGTGCTCGTTCTCATGAGCGTCGGGAACGGCGCAATTGTGGCCTGGCGCGGCGTGAGCGGAACCCCGCTCACTCCCGACGCGAGTTCCATCACGGTGCTCGAATGGAACACCGAGGGCGAAAAGGTCTCCGCGGACTCCATCGCCCAACTCGCTCTGCGCGTCCACGCCGACATCATCGCGCTGCCGGAAACCACCGACGACCTCGGTGAAAAAGTCGCGCTCGCGATGAAGGCGGCGGGCTCGCCAATGTGGTCGAATACGGTGTCCTTCAATCGCGACTACAAAGCGCTCAACACGACCATCCTGTTGAGCCCGATACTCGGTGAGTACACGGTCACGTCCTACAGCGGTTCGGGGCCACCACTGAACACGAACACCGCGCCGACGGTGGTTGCGAAGCCGACGGATGGAACCGGGCCGACGATCGTTGCGGTCCACGCCGTTGCCCCTCGCGAGGGCCAAATGGGGAATTGGCGCAGTGATTTGGCATGGTTGGCGACGCAGTGTTCCGGCAACGATGTCATCCTCGCGGGTGACTTCAACTCGACCATCGACAACATGGCGGGCCTCGGCGTCGACGGAGGCCATCTCGGGCGCTGTGTCGATGCCGGCGCCTCTGCGAAGGGCGCTGGCTTGGGCACCTGGCCGACGAAGGTGCCGAGCATGCTCGGCTCACCCATTGACCACGTGCTCGCAACCCCCAATTACCGAATCTCGGGTTTCCAGGTGCTGAGCGAGTACGATTCAGCAGGCAGTGATCATCGACCGATCATCACGCAGCTGCGCCTGAAAGGCTGACATGACCGAGGAAACCGGCCGCAACGCGAATCGCTCCACCGTTCCGAACTCGAGCGGTTTCACCGAGCACATTTCTCAGCACTGGGCGCCTCGCCCCGGAGCGTCGGTCGCGCCGGGCCCAGCCGAGCTGGCCGCGTCGCGGCGTCGAGCTGAACTGAGTGCCGCGTTCGCGGGCGTGCGACTCGTCGTCGGTGCAGGTGGGCCGAAGGTGCGCTCAAACGACGACGACTACCGATACCGCGCGTACTCGGCGTTCTCGTACTACACCGGTTGGGGTGCCGACACGGTGCCCGAATCTGTTCTCGTGCTCGAGCCCGAGGGCTCCGAGCACCGTGCTGTGCTGTACTTCCGCCCCACCGCGGACCGCACGACGGAGGAGTTCTACGCGGACGCCTCCATCGGTGAGTTCTGGGTGGGTGCACGACCGGGCCTGTCCGACATCGCGTCGCGACTCGGTGTTGAAACGCGCGACCTCGCCGACTTTGCCGCCGACCGTGAACGCTGGAGTGGACCGACCTCGATTCTGCGCGAGAGCGACGAGGCACTCACCGCGACTCTTGACGCGTGGCGAAGCGAGGCCACCCGCGGTGACGACGACACCTTTGCCGAGTTCGCTTCCGAGCAGCGACTCGTCAAGGATGAGTACGAGATTGCGGAAATGCGTGCTGCGATTGCCTCGACCGCGGCTGGCTTCGACGATGTCCTTGCCGCACTCCCCCGGGCACAAGCGGCAACGCGTGGTGAGCGACTCATCGAGGGTGTGTTCTTTACGCGGGCACGCATCGATGGAAACGATGTCGGCTACGGCTCAATCGCCGCGGCTGGAGCGCACGCCACGATCTTGCACTGGACTCGCAACGATGGTCTAGTCCGCCCGGGCGAACTTGTTTTGCTCGACGCAGGCGTCGAGCGCGAGAGTTTCTACACCGCAGACATCACCCGTACCTTCCCGGTCAACGGCAGCTTCTCGCCGGTGCAACGTCAGGTCTATGAGGCCGTTCTCGAAGCCGCCGATGCGGCATTCGCGGTCGTTCGGCCGGGCATCGTGTTTCGTGAGGTGCACGCGGCAGCGATGGCGGTCATTGCCCGCAAAACCGCCGAGTGGGGCTTCCTTCCGGTGAGTGCCGAAGAATCACTCGAACCGGAGCACCAATACCACCGCCGGTATATGGTGCACGGCACGAGCCACCACCTCGGTATCGACGTGCACGACTGTGCGCAGGCCCGCAAAGAGTTCTATATCGACGGAGTCGTGCGGGAGGGCATGATCTTCACGATTGAGCCAGGGCTGTACTTCCAACCGGACGATCTCACCGTCCCGGAATCGTTCCGCGGCATCGGGGTGCGCATCGAAGACGACATTCTCGTGACCGCGACCGGCGCGGAAAACCTCTCCTCCGCCATTCCCCGCACTGTTGCAGACGTTGAGTCTTGGGTGCAACGGCTCGCACGCTAACAGATGCCCGACATTCACGTGTCCGCGGCGCTCATTTTGGACGCCAGCTCGCGACTGCTCGTGGTGCGCAAACACGGCACACGGGGCTTCATGCAGCCCGGCGGGAAGCCCGAACCGGGCGAATCGGCGGCCGAAACCCTCGCCCGAGAGCTCGCGGAAGAGGTTGGCATTGACGCGCCGGTTTCTGCGCTTCACCCGCTGGGGACGTTTCGCTCGCCGGCGGCAAACGAACGCGGCTTCACAGTCGTGGCCGATGTGTTCGAGTTGGGCGATGTCGATTCGGTCCGGGTGGGCGCCGAGATTGCCGAGGCGCGCTGGCTTTCTCGAACCGATGCGGAGTCTCTCGGCGAGAACCTCGCTCCCCTGATTCGGGAACACTTTCTCGACCGGCTGGGCTAGCGGTTCCGG
>DATGWF010000079.1:0-7156 GCA_035299585.1 Microbacteriaceae bacterium | reverse complement strand
TCGCTGCCGGCTTGGCTGCCGCCGCGCACGCCGCCGCGCCCAGCGTCTCCCTCATCAAGGCCGACCAGGTATTGCTCGGCGAGGCGATGGCCTTGCACGCGGAAGTGGCCGACTCCGATGGCAATCTGCAGACGCTCTCCTTCTACGCCGCCGGCCCGGGCTTGAGCGGCTGGCAATTGCTCGGTACGCACGCGCTCTCGGGCGCCGCCGCCGCTGTCGACCGCGCGTGGACTCCCCCGCAGCTCGGGCTCTATACGATTCGGGTGGATGTCGGCGACACACTGGCAGCCACCGGTTCGGCCCAGCGCACGACCCAGACCTTTGCGCAGCGCACGATCGTCCAAGGCGTCAACTTGCCCAGCGGGGCGACGCAGGTTTTCGCCGCCAACGGCGAAATCCGCACGAAGGAAAACACCGCCGGCTCCTAGGTCGTCGCCCAGTCCGGCTCGACGATGCTTTTCTGGGCGCAGACGCGAGTGATTCTCAAAGCCGGTTTTCGCGCCAATACCGGGGCGATCATCTGGGCCGCCACGGACAGCGACCTCGACGGGTATTCCGACCAGGAGGAAGCCACCGATTCCGACGGCGATGGCATGTGCGACGCCTGGGAAGTCGACCATGGCCTGAATCCATTCTCCGCCGCCGATGCCTCGCTCGACAGTGACAGCGACGGGCGGAACAACCTCGCGGAGTATCAGGCCCACACGGATCCAAACAACCGCGCCGATGCGGCGACGTTGCCCGGGGGTTACCAACTCGTGCTTCGCCTGCCCAGCGGTTCCTACGCCGGTCTTGCAACCGGAAACTGGACTCTCACCGGAGTCGCGAACCCCTGAAGCAATTCACAACCGCTCTGGCTCCCTCTTTGTCGATGAAACGCCCACGGCCGATCCATTGCGCTGCCTTTGCCGCCGTCGCTGCTGCGACTGGCCTCGTTTGGTGGCTACTCTCACGCCCGACCCCGGCTTCTACGCCTACCGCTGCGGCGCCCGTGCCGCCGGCCTCGGCTGTCGCTCCGCTCGCTCCTGCGACCGCGGCTGAATCCGCTCCGACGCCTGCCGCACCGGATGTGAGTCCCCATCCGAGTTCGCAGGCCCCACTGATCCCGGCGATCGCGAATACGCCGGCCCCCGTCCCGGTGCCGGCTTCCGCTGCTTCCGCCGCGGCCGCGGCTCCAACTGCCCAGCCGACGCCGTCTCCGACCGACGAGGTCGCCGCCACCGAGCGCATGTATTTGGCCCACGCACCGCTGCGCGACCCCGAAGTGGCCGACCCCGACTCGGGGACCAATCGGCGCATCCTCGAAACGATGGTGCTCAAGGGACTGACGCCCCAAGCGACCAATACGACTCAAACTTTATCTGCAGCTGCAAACTGACCTTCCCCCAATGAAGTGCTCCCTGTTCCCCCGCGCGGTGGCTTTGGCCGCTGCGACAATCTTGGTGCAGCTGTGCGCAACTGGCGTTGCCGCCGATCTCGTTGGCACGTTGCCGGGCGAGTTCTCCGTCGATAACAAGGGCTCGGCCAACTACTCGATCCCGCTGTCGATTCCGCCTGGTCGGCAGGGCATGCAGCCGAAACTTTCGCTCAACTACAACAGTCAGTTGGGCAATGGGCCACTCGGCGTAGGGTTCTCGCTATCAACCGGTTTCCCGCAAGCGATCACCCGCGGCCGCTCGATTCTGGCCCGCGACGGCGAGACACGAGGCGTCACCTTCGATAACACGAAGGACAAACTCTATCTCGACGGCAAACGGCTGATTTGTGTTTCGGGTACCTACGGCGCACCCGGCTCCATCTACCGCACCGAGGTGGACTCCTTTGTCTCGATCACGACCACGGGATCGAATGGCAACATCGAGACCTTTGTCGTTACGGACAAGTCTGGCGTGAAGTCCACGTTCGGGAAACTTGGGACGGAAACAGATGGGTACCAATATGGTATGGTTTTCAAGAACGGTGCATGGGTACCTGACACAATGGCCAACGAGTGGGCGCTCAAAAGGGTTGAGGACGTTGCCGGTGGCAAGGTTGATCTGAAATATATCGCCGCTGGCGGAGGGGAGTATCTGCTTGGGAGCCTCGAATACACCGGCCACTCCAATGTGGCCAATGTGGTCCCTGCCGGCCGGGTTCGTTTCAACTACAACCAGAACGTTGTAACCGGCAACAGCTCAGGGGACGTATCCCGTCGCGACAAGGCCACGCGCTATGTGGCCTTGCGATCGTTTGCCTTTAGCGGCCGCCTCGACCAGATTGTGGCAGAGATCACTGCCGACGGTCAGAACTACGCCGTTGTATCCCAATATGATCTCGCGTTTGAGTACGCGCCCGACGGCGGCCCCACCCGGTTGGTCAGTCTGGCCGGGTCATTCCGTGCCGAAGCGGGTGATTCCTTGCAGAAGGCGCCAGCGACCCAGTTCAACTGGGAAACCAAAGATGCAGTATACAATACTGTCGCTGCGGGGACCACGCTCAACCCGCAGTATCCCGCCGCAAATGGGCAGGAACTCCATGCTTTTGCCGATGTTAACGGTGACGGACGCGACGATCTGATCGATTTCCGCACCGCTGGATCGCTCACGGTGTCGCTGGCCAACGGTTCCGGATTCGATGCTCCGGCGAACTGGATTTCCAATTCTGCGTTCTGGACCGGGCCGGCAACAATGGCCCGGATGTGCGACGTTGATGGCGATGGCCTGAAGGACATTGTCTTCGCCAGATATCGCGATACCGAGACCGAGCTAAAACTCTACGCATTGGTCTCCGACGGCAGCTCTTTCAAGCCGTTCGGCGGCGGCACAAACCTCGCTCCATTCTACACGATTGTTGATGAGTTTCGTGATCCTCCAGCCGCTGGTGGTCTTTTTGCCTTTCTCAAACTGGAACGGGAATCGTGCGTGGCACGTCTCTCCGTTGCTGACTTCACGGGCGATGGTCGCGATGATATTTTGATCCATCGCTACGATGGACAACTGCAGGTGCTGCGCTCTGCCGGTGCATCATTTATCAAGTTATCATTGGTTGGTATCGGAGCTAATCAGTTACAGGGCGAACACTTGTCGGAACCATTCAGTCTCCGGTACCTCGGTTTTTCCGTCGCGTACCGTTTCAGCGTCTCCCCTTTGCCTTGTGATCTTAACGGCGACGGCCTCGTGGATTACGTGTGGACCGAGACCATGCAGGACTGGAAGAATGAGACAATCGGGGGGGCGGCAACCTCGACTGTATCCGGCTCCAAGAACGTTTATGCAGTTACGGCCTTGCCGGGAGGTGGATTTTCGCAGCTGGTCTATATTGCCGGAACGAGCTGGTACTGGAATGACGCTGCGCGTGGTGCACATCGTGCGAACGCCTTTGTGCTCATGCCGGGGGATGTCAATGGCGACGGGCTCACCGACCTGACAGTCATGATGCGGGCGGAGGAGGACGACGCCAGCGTCTACAACAACGGCGGCTGGGCCGGAACGAAGCAATGCCTCCTCCGCATGCAGACCCATATCTCGCTTGGATCTCCGGGTGAGCCTCGTTTCTCTGCGCTTAACTTATGCGGAGGGATGACGAACTCCATTGCCCAAGTGAACCTCAACGGCGTGTGGGGCAATCCGTGGTTCGATAAGGTCCCGATTGGCAGCTGGGTGAACGACCGCTATTCGCAACCGGGTTTGGCGGCGGCGCCGGTCAGACCTCTCATTCTCGCTTCCGGCCTATCGGGCAATGGCGATAATATGACGATGACCGACATCAACGGCGACGGAAGGACGGATTATGTCTGGTATAGTATTACGCCCAACCGCCAAGGTTGGTGGGTCATGTACTCCCAGGGAGCCCGGTTCGCCGCTCCGACCCAACTTGCGGCCGACAAGCTCGGTTGGAAACCCAGCCTAGCATGGGCATCTGGTGACCAGCATCCGCCGATGTCGACGCGTTCGGGCCTTGATCTCAATGGCGATGGCATCTCCGACTACACATATTTCGGGGATAGCTACGAGTTAAAACCCGGCGTCCAAGGCTATCACATCAGCTCCGGCCGCCAGGGACTCCGTCTCGCTTCGATCGTCGATGGACTCAATCGCCGTACCGACATCGCTTACAAACCTATTACCGACAACTCTGTCTACACCAAGGGTGTTGCGATCGGCTATCCGGTCCGGGAGCTGCGCAATGCGACCTACGTCGTATCTGAGATGTGGAAGGACAGCGGCTCGACGGACACCGCCAACCGCGCGCATTTCTCCTACCAATATTCCGGCAACCGGCTCGATCTCTCCGGGCGTGGAGCTCTCGGTTTCCACAGCTTCGTCACCATCGACCGGCAGACCAACCTCTTCAAATACCAGTTCCTCGCCCAGTCCTTCCCGATGACGGGCCTGACGGCCCGGGAGCAGACCTACCGGTACTGGGAGCAGGGGAGCGACGTGAAGTTCCGCCTGGTCAACTCCCACGACAACACCGTGGTCTTCGACGAGGTGGTCAATCCGGCCAACTCGACCGCGTGGGGCACCGTGTACCCGTTCATCTCGAAGGCGATCGAGTACCGCTGGGAAGATGCGACGACCGCCCACTTCACCTACGCCAAGGCCGGCTGCCCCGAGTCCAAGCCCGAGGCGCTCTTCACCGCCGCTCGTCCCGCCGGCCATCACATCGCGATCTCGGCCGAGTCGCTCTTCGACAACCAGACCACCGCGCAAACCACCATTCCCGGTTCCTACAAGGCCAGTGACCGCACCGCCGACTGGGCATCCTCTGGAACCAACACTGTGACCGGCTCCACCAGCTACGGCACCTTCCATTCGCTGTTCGATGCCACCGGCTATCGCAAGATCACCTACGGCAACCTCAAGCAGCTTACGACCAACTTCGGCGACGGTTTCACCGAGTCGGTGTCGACGAACTACTTCACCCCCTCCGAGGTCGGCGGGCTCACCGGATTGGTCAAGGATGTCACCACGACAACCGGCTCCACGGCGTTCGGCACTGAGACCGCCCCGATCAAGCGCTACACCTACTGGCAGAAGGGCACCACGTGGACACCGCTGCCCGCCACCGAAAAGGTCGATGCCACCGACAATGCGCTCGACCTGACTACCACCTACACCCGCGACGACCTCGGCCGCGTCACCAGGACCGAGATCGCCGGCACCGACCTCAATTCCAACTCCTCGGTCCTCGGCTCCACCAGCGACAGCGCGAAGGCCCAGCACATCGGTTCCTTCACGACCGCCAAGAACACTGCCTTCGACTCCAAGTGGGACCAGCCCACCTCATCGGAAAACGCCTACGGTCACACCACCACCGTCGCCTACCACGCGTTCCTCGGCCTGCCGACCTCCGTCAAAGACGCCAACAACGCCGAAGTTACGACCACCTACGACGCCCTCGGCCGCAAGCGCATCGTCACCGACGTTCTCAAGAACCTCACGACCACCTACGAGTACGCCTGGACCCTCACCTCCGCCTCCGACTGGACGAAAACCGTCACCGTCACGCCTCCCTCCGGCGTGACCGGCGTCGGCCCGGGCGCGCCCATCACCGGTGTCTCCGCCATCACGGCCAGCTCCGTCTATGCGATCCGGACCACGGCCACCGTGCAGCCGCCAGTCACCGCCTACTACGACCGCCTCGGCCGCGTCATCCGCACCGTGAAGGAAGGCTTCGCCGGCCAGCAGGCCGTCACCGACACCGTCTACAACACCCTCGGCCAGACCATCGCCACGTCGTTGCCGTATTCTGCCGGCACCACCGCCGCCAACATCCTCTGGACCAAGACGACCTACGACGCCCTCGGCCGCGTTGCCACCGTCACCGCCCCCAACGGCACCGTCACGACCAACACCTACAACGGTCGTTGCACCACCGTCACCGTCGACGCCACCGACCGCGATCCGCAGTCCAACACGACCTACGTCGACGCCAAAGGCCGCACCATCAAGGTCTGGAACGCCGACAACGCTCCGAGTTCGCTCGATCCTTCCACAGGCTCCAGCACCACCGCGTCCATCGAATACAAGCTCGATGGCTTCGGCCGCATGCGTGAGACCGTCCTCAAAGACCAGTCCGCGCACATCACCGCCACCTACGACGCCCTCGGTCGCCAGCTCTCTCTTAACGACCCCGACAAAGGCAACTGGACCTACGTCAACAACGCCCTCGGCCACGTCGTGAAGCAGACCGACGCCAAAGGCACCGTCACGCTCTCGAGCTTCGACCGCCTCGGCCGCCCGCTTTCCCGCAAAACCACGGAGACCGCCGGCCCTGTCGAGACTGCCGACTGGTACTACTACGACTTCTCCACCGATTCGACCCTGCACACCGTCGGCCACATCGTCGGCTCCTCCGACCGCGGCTGGATCGGTGCCCCCCAGCGCGAGACCTCGCAGACCACCGGCGCCCCCGGCTACGGCGATCCGGGTACCGCCTCGGTCCATTACTTCGATACCAAAGGCCGACCGTACCTCAACCTCAACCAAGCGGATCGGAAGTACTTCTACACCAGCTTGGAGTACGACACCTACAGCCGACCCTCCTCGGTCCGCTACTTCTGGCGCCCTGCTGGCCATGAAGACGCCGCCCCCTCCGCTTCCGACACCCCCTACTACTGGAACGACTGGGGCTACACCTACACCTACGATGCTGAGAGCTACCTGCTCACCCTGCAGGACACCGCCTCCACACCCCGCACATGGTGGCAGGCCGACACCACTTCCGGCTACGACCACCTCGACCGCCCCGTGCTCGTCCGCAAGGGCAACGGCCACTGGACCTCGCGCACCTACCGCGCCACCGATGGTCTGCTCACCGCCATCAAGACCGGTCCTACCGTCGGCTCCACCGATATCCAGAACCTCGGGTTTTCCTACGACGGTCTCGGCAACCTCACCGGCCGCACCGGCCCCGCCTCCGAATCCTTCGCCTACGACGCCCTCAACCGCCTCAAGACCTCCTCCATCGGCGGTACCACCGAGTATTACGACAACGGCAACATCAAGACCAAGACGGGCGTCGATGGCACCGCCCTCTCCAGCTACGTCTATGGCGGCAGCCGGCCCCACGCCGTCACCTCTGTTTCGGTCGCTGGCAGCACCGTCTCCCTCGACTACGACGCCAACGGCAACCTCCTCACCCGCACCGGCGGCGGCCACACGTGGTCGACCAA
>DATGWF010000078.1:0-16805 GCA_035299585.1 Microbacteriaceae bacterium | reverse complement strand
GCAATCGCGTGGAGCAGTGCCGGCGGTTCGCGCGTGCTCACGGGCGTTCTTCGAACTGCCTTCAACAGCCAGGGCGGAATTGCGGTGCTCGGTTGGCCGACGAGCGACGCCTCGTGCGCTGGCTCGGTGTGCTCCCAAAGCTTCCAAAGCGCGACGGTGTACGACGTTTCGGGGTCCGCATTCGTCGTCGACGCTCGCCTGGCACCGGCCTACAGCGCTTCGGGCGGACCAACAGGGACGCTGGGGGTCGCAACGACCGGTCTGATCTCCATTGCGGCAAGCGGTGGCGGACTGGCACAAATTTTCACCGGTGGGGCGATCCTGTCGAGTCCGACCGGCGGTGTCCGGGTTCTCACCGCCGCAATGCGCACGGCGTTCAATGCTCGCGGGGGCATCGCGGTGATGGGTTGGCCCATTTCGGACATGACGTGTTCGGCCGGAACCTGTACTCAGTCGTTCCGCAATGGAGCCGTCTCGATTCCTCAGTAGGAGATCGACCCTTCGGATACGGTCCGATTCCGGACAGCACATCAGCGTGGTTCGAGGACATCACGCGCATGCCTGTCCAAATCCGCGGCGAGGTGCGCGGAAGCCACCGGAAAGGATCGCCCTCAATTCCGAGATGATGGCGGGGTTCATCCGCTGCCGAGACGCGCCGCAGCCGCGAAGGCATCACGGCAGCACGCTCGATAGGCTAAACGGCGTCGAACCGGGAGGACATCGCGTGGTTGTGTTTATCGTCGGCACTTCGGCTGAGCTCATCAAGGTTCAACCCGTTGCACAGCGACTTCTCGACCGTGGCGCACCCGTGCAATTCTGGGCGACGTATCAGCACACCGATTCGCTCGATCGCATGTTTTCGTCCTACGGATTTCCGCAACCCAGCTTCGTTTTTGCTCGCGGCGCTCGGGGCAAACCCATTCAGCGACCGACGCAAATGATCGGGTGGCTTGCTCGCTGCATCCGAATGCTCTTCACGCATCGACGGGAGCTCCGGAAGCGGTTAGGGGAGCGCCCGCTCATCATCGTGCACGGAGACACTGTCACGACCGTGTTTGGGGCAATCGCGGCACGTGTGCTCGGCGCGACCGCCGCGCATGTTGAAGCCGGTTTGCGTTCCGGGCGGCTCTTCCGCCCGTTCCCCGAAGAGATTGATCGGCGGCTGACCGGCCGGATCGCCCACATTCACTACGTCCCAAATGCAGTGGCGGCTGACAATCTTGCGGGCAAAGACGTCGTGAACACCTTCCGAAACACGGCGGTCGACGGCGTCCTCGACTCTCTCGCATCGGCGCCCGCCGCCAACAGTGGGGAACGCTACGGCATCGCCCTGCTCCACCGGTTCGAGTTGATTTCGCAGCCGAGTTTCGTGGATGCAACGGTCCGGACCATCGCTGACAATGCGACGATTCCGGTATACGTCATTACCGATGCCTTCTCCGGTGGGCCGGTTGAAGCGGCCATCGCGCGGGTGAACTCGCCGTTGCTTCGTCCGATTCCGAAACGCCCGTATCGAGATTTTGTGCAGTTCATGCGTGACGCGGAGTTTCTCGTGACCGACTCGGGTGGCTTGCAACAAGAGTCGGCCGTCTTGGGTGTGCCAACCCTCTTGCACCGTCAAGTCACGGAAAGTCCCGACGGCGTGGGGGCAAACGTCGTCCTCTCTGGTTGGGACCTGGACGCTGTCGCGTCGTTCCTCCAGAATCCTGAAAGATACCGTTCGGCGCCAGACGTACCCGAGAGCCGCCCGAGCGACATCATCGTCACGGATCTGATTCGACGGGGATTTGTCGGAAACTCCGACAGCACACACAGGGGGAATGAGTAATGGCGCGTTCGATTCCACGGAATATTCGGCAGTGGTTCCGCACACGCAAGACTGCGGTTGCAGTCGCCACCGCAATCGCTGGCATCGCGCTCGCACTCACGGCGTGGGGGGCCGCATCGCCTATCGGTTCGTCCCCGGATGACAACTTCCATCTGCCGAGCATCTGGTGTGGACTCGGCGACCGCGACGGTCTGTGCGACGTCCAGCAGTCCGGAACGGTTGAAGTCCGAGCTGGACTGCGGACGGCTTCGGACTGCTTGAAAGCACCGATGGTTGCGGGCACGTGTGGCGCTGCAGCTGACACACCAACCACCGTTGAGACGGACTTCGTGAACAACGAGGTCGGTTCCTACCCGGACGTGTTCTACGCGGTGACGGGAGCGTTTGCGAGTGAGGCGCCGACGGCGTCAGTGCTCGCCATCCGTTTGCTCAACGTGTTGCTGGCCGTAGTGCTCTGCGGATTGGCCTACCTGTTCAGTTCGGAACGTATTCGTCGGTCGATTCTGATTGCGGGAATGTTCACCCTGGTTCCGCTCGGTGCGTTTTTCATTCCGAGTACCAACCCGAGCAGCTGGGCAATCGCGAGCGCATTCGCAGTGTTCCCCGCTGTGCTGAGCTTCCTCACGGACGAGTCACGTCGCAATGTGATCGGTTCGGGCGTGGTCGCCGGGCTCGCCGTGGTGATGGGTTCGGGAGCGCGCGTCGATGCCGCCATCTACAGCGTGATTGCTATTGCTGGCGCGTGGATTGTCTCGGGCGCCTCGGTGCGGCGAGATTGGCGCAAGGCTCTGTATGTTCTCGCGCTCATCGCCTTCGCGTTCGCCATGTATCGCGCCGCCGGTGCCGCCTCGAACCTGACGTCAGAAGTCAAACCATGGAACCGTGGGTTGCTGTACTACAACATCATCAATCTGCCGACGCTCTGGCAGGGGGCCTTCGGAAGCTGGGGTCTGGGGTGGTTTGACGTGACGATGCCGGCCGTCGTGCCAGCCGTCGCCTGGGGAGCGTTCGCGACCGTGCTGATTCTGGGAATCAAGGGCACCTGGTGGCGTAAATCGGTTGTCGCGGGCGGAGTGCTGTTTTCGGCATTCGCGCTGCCGCTCTATGTCCTGATGCACGACTCGGCCATCGTCGGCGCGTATGTTCAGCCTCGGTACTCGTACCCGCTCCTCATCCTTCTCATCGTGGTGATTGCAACCACGCGCACAAATGAGGAGCGGATATTCGAACGCTCCCAGGCGGTCGTGTTGGCTTCGCTCATTTCGATGGCACACGGCGTCGCCCTGTACATGACGATGAAACGGTACGTCCAGGGGTGGGGAAACCAGTCGCTGTCCCTGAACACGGCCCGAAGCTGGTGGTGGTCAACCGGTGATGGTGTGCTGGGTGTGCTGTGGTCCCCGAATGTTCTCTGCATCCTCGGCGCGCTCGGTTTCGCGGCCTTTGCCATCGTGTCGGCGCGTGCCGTCACGCGATCCGCGGTTCCGCAGCTCGGAAACCGCTACATTGAGGGTTCATGAGCGACTTCATGCAGGCTGAGGGTGCGGACGTCGCACCGAGTGCTTCCGTCGGTGCGGGTGCGAAGATTTGGCATCTCGCACAGGTGCGTGAGGATGCGGTCATCGGTTCGGGCACCATCGTCGGTCGAGGCGCGTACGTCGGGTCTGGTGTGAAGGTGGGCGCCAACTGCAAGCTGCAGAACTACGCGCTCGTATACGAACCGGCCGTTCTCGGCGATGGCGTGTTCATCGGCCCGGCCGTCGTTCTCACCAACGACACGTTCCCACGGGCGGTGACACCCGAGGGAGGCCTGAAATCGGCGCACGATTGGGAACCCGTCGGTGTGACGATTGGTGACGGCGCCTCGGTCGGTGCCCGCGCGGTGTGCGTCGCCCCGCTCCGAATCGGTCGCTGGGCAATGATTGCGGCCGGTGCGGTGGTCACGAAGGATGTTCCCGACTTTGCCCTCATGGTCGGCGTGCCGGCACGCCGGGTAGGCTGGGTTGGCCGCGCCGGAGTGCCGCTCGAAGCGGACGCCGATGGTTGGCGATGCCCGAGCACAGGTGCACGATATTTCGAGAACACAGACGGACTATTGGTGGAGGACGACGCATGAGCGATTTCATTCCCGCAGCGAAGCCGCTCATTGGCGACGAGGAGCGCGCTGCAGTCGACGCCGTTTTGGCCTCCGGGCAAATTGCTCAGGGCCCGGTTGTTGCCGAATTCGAGTGCGAATTTTCCGGCGAATTGCTCGACGGTCGGCACGTTGTCGCAGTGAATTCAGGCACCGCGGGTTCGCACCTCGGCTTGCTCGCGGTAGGAGTCGGTCCCGGTGACGAGGTCATCGTGCCGTCGTTCACGTTCGCTGCAACCGCAAACTCAGTCGCGCTTGCCGGCGGAACCCCGGTGTTTGTCGACATCGATCCCGTGACCTTCACACTCGACCCGGTCGCCGTGGAAGCGGCAATCACGCCGCGCACGAAGGGCATCATGCCCGTTCATCTCTATGGTTTGGCCGCCGATATGGTGGCGATTGGCGAAATCGCCCGACGCCACGGAGTTGCGATTTACGAAGACGCCGCACAGGCGCATGGCGCCGCCATTCACGGTCAGCGCGTGGGTACCTTCGGAGAATTCGCGATGTTCAGTCTCTACCCAACAAAGAACATGACGAGTGGTGAGGGCGGGATGATTGCGTGCGCCACGCCAGAGATCGCTCGGCAAGCTCGCCTGCTGCGCAACCAGGGCATGGAGCGTCAATACGAGAACGAAGTCATCGGCTTCAACGCGCGAATGACCGATATCCACGCGGCGATCGGTCGCGAACAACTCAAGAAGCTTCCGGCGTGGACCGAACAGCGTCAAGCCAATGCGGCATTCCTCAGCGCGAACATCTCGCGTGTTGTCACGCCGACCGTTCCGGACGGCTATCGTCACGTGTTCCACCAGTACACGATCCGCGTGCCGGAGGACCGCGCCGGATTCGCGACCGCACTCCGGGAGGAATACGGTATCGGTTCGGGTGTGTACTACCCGATTCCAAACCATGAGCTTCCCTCGCTGCGTCGTTTCGCCGAGCAGCTTGAGCTTCCTGAAACCGCGCGCGCCGCGGCTGAAGTGTTGTCGCTGCCGGTTCACCCGTCTCTGACACCTGCTGATCTCGAGCGCATTGTGATCGCGGTCGACGCGCTTGCCGGAGCGGGCGCCTAGTGTTGCGGGCATGTCTCATCGGCGCTGGCGCGATGGGCAAAAACCATGGCCGTGTTCTGCACGAAATCGACGGGGTCGACCTCGTTGCCGTCGTGGACCCAGCCGGAGATACATTCGGTATTGCCCGCGGAGCCGCGGTGTACGCCGACCTCGATGAGGCAATCCGCGCTGGAATCGATATGGCGGTGGTCGCTGTACCGACGAAGTACCATTCGGCAATCGGTTTGCAACTCGCCGAAAACGGCGTACATGCCCTCATCGAAAAGCCCGTTGCAGATTCCTCCGAAGCGGGTCGCGAGCTTGCTCAGGCGTTCGAACGCGCGGGTTTGATCGGAGCGGTCGGACATATCGAGCGGTTCAATCCGGCCATCAGTCAATTGCGGAAGCGGCTCGAGAACGGCGATCTCGGTCAGATGTATCAGGTCGCCACTCGGCGGTTGAGTAGCTACCCGAGTCGGATTTCCGATGTCGGAGTCGCGATGGACCTTGCCTCGCACGATGTCGACCTCACGGCTTGGGTGAGCCAAGCGAACTACCTTCGAGTTTCCGCCTCGACCGTGAGTCGAAGTGGACGAGGTCACGAGGACCTCATCGCCATTCACGCTGAACTCGAGGGCGGCATTGTTGCGAACCACCTCGTCAACTGGCTGAGCCCCATCAAGGAGCGAGTGACCGTCGTCACGGGCGAGGGTGGCGCGTTTGTTGCCGATACCGCTACGGGGGACTTGACGTTCTACAAGAACGGAAGTGCGCCGACTGAATGGGAGTCCGTCGCAAGCTTTCGCGGGATGTCTGAAGGCGACGTCACCCGATTCGCGTTTCCTAAGCGAGAACCATTGCGCAGTGAGCTCGAGGCATTCCGCGACGCTGTGAACGGCCTCGATACCGGACTGTGCACGCTCCGCGAAGGTGTCGCCACCGTCGAAGTCATTGAGCAAAGCCTGCGCTCGGCGCGCGAGCACGCGGTCCGAGACCTTCCAGGGGTCTGAGCTCATGGCGGACCGCCTAGATCTCAGCATCATCATCCCGAGCTTTAACTCGGCAGTGTGGCTTCCCGGGACGATTCGAGCGCTCGATGAGAGCGCCGAGAAGTCCCCACTTCGAGTCGAAATCATCGTCGTCAATGACGGCTCGACGGACGATACCCTCGCGGTCATCGACGAGGTTTCATCCGAACTCACCACGCCACTCCGTGTGGTATCAACGGCGAACCAGGGCGTATTCGCTGCCCGCCTCGCCGGCGCGGCAGTCGCACGCAGCGAAACACTGCTGTTCGTTGACGCTCGGGTCACCTGTGCCCCGGACGCACTCGCAGTCTTTGCGGCACTGCCGGACCGTCCGCCAGTCGCTGCCGTGGTCGGCCACGTCGGTACCGCGACCGACGTTCCCCTCGTTGGCCGCTTTTGGGAGGTTCCGACGCACGTCTTTTGGGGAAGCTACCTGCGGCAACCGACCCGCACTGTCGTCACCCTGGAGAATTTCGACCGGGTTCCGAAGGGGACCGGCTTCCTTGCCATCGACTCGAGCGCGTTCCGCGAAGCGAGCGAGCGCATCGCGAGTCCGGGTGACCGATTCGTCTCAGATGACACCAAGCTTTTGCGAGATATTGCAGCACGCTCGCCGATCGTGCTTGAACCCGCGTTCCGGGCCGAGTACCGTCCCCGGACCAATCTGCGCAAGTTCCTCTCCCACGGGTATCTTCGCGGCACCCTCTTTGTCGACAGCTATTTCGGGACAAGCTTCCTCCGCAGCCTGGTGTTGGTGGCGCTCGCGGCGAGCGTGCCGGTGGCTCTCGTTCTGGTCGGTACGGCATGGGTGCTGCACGCCATGCCGCTGGTTGGCGCAGTCGTTGGTGGTGCCATAACCATGGGTCTCGCCTTGCTCGCCGTGGCAGCGGTCAATCGCGCTCCGGCACGAGCCCTCGCATCATTTGCCAGCTATGTTGTCCCGTTTGCCACAGTGTTTTGGGCCGGCATTGTGCGTGGCTTCGTCGTCCGAGCGAAGCGGTCGACCCGGTGACGACTGAGCCCTCGAGCGGGGCCGTCCGGGCGGTTGCGCCACTGTTCGTGCTGAGCATCGCGGGCATCATGGCGTCGGCGCTGTTTCAAATCATGGTGATTCGCGCGTTGGGCCCGGCAAGTTTCGGCATACTTGCCGCCTATCTTGCCCTGATCAATGTCGCGGCCATCGGCAGCTCTGCCGTGCGAAACAGCGTCGCGGTCGGCGTGGCCCGCGTAGACCTGCACCGAGCCGGCGCTCGGGACCGTACGCAGCTCGAGGCGCTCACGTACGGCGGCGTCTTCGCGGTCGTCGTTGTGGTCTTGCTTCTCGGAGGCGCCTACCCCTCGGCGGTTGGGGGCATATTCGTGTTGGCCGCGGTCATCCCATACTTCGTGTTTGCTCGAGCGCAAGGGCTCATGCAGGGCGCCGGCCGCGTTGCCAGGGTGCTGGTGTGGTCAACGGCCGCGCAGCTCGCGCAGTTGCTCTTGGCCTGGCTGGTGCTGAGTGCGCAGCTCGGCTGGTTGGGTGTCCTCGCCAGTACCGGACTGGTTGCCGTAGCGACCGGTGTTGGAGCGAGCTTCGATGCCCGGCGACTGTCGCTGGTGTCGGCGGCACGCCCCTTCGCGCCCATTACGGTGCGAGCCCTCGTCATCACGCTGGCGTTTTCCTGGTTGATCAGCATGGACGTCAGCTGGGTGCGGCTATGGTCGGACGACACCACGGCGGGGCAGTATTCGGCGGCCACGACCATCGTCAAAATGGCATTTCTCGTGCCGACGACCCTCGCGCTGTATCTGCTTCCCCGCTTTGCCCACAACGTCGACAATCGGCGATTTCAGGTTCGTGCTGTGGCGTGGTCGATGGCCGCGGCGGGACTGGGCGCGATCGGCTTGACCGGCGTGCTCGCGCTGTGGCCCGACCTCCTCGAGCTCGTTCTGGGGGAGAAGTATGCCGGGCTCGGCGCACTGACCTTAGCGATGAGTCTCGCCTTCTTGCCGTGGATCCTTTCCCAGACGTTGGTGACGCAACTCACCACCCGCGGTTCACGTCTCATGATGTGGCAATTGGTGTGTGCGGTGGCCATCCAACCGGCACTTGCCTGGCTTGTGCTTCCGGACCTCTCCGCCTGGATTCTGGCGCAGGGAGCCCTCGGTCTGTGTTTGCTGGTCGGTGGCCTGGGGGCGTTTCGGCGGATTCTCCGAGCTGGGGAAGCAACCCAGGCGCCGCCGGCTCGCTGAAGTCGATCGTCAGTCGGTGTCGCGGCCTGGTTCGACCGGAGGTGCCGGCGGTGCCATCCGCCCATCCTGGACAAGCATTTCGTGTCGCGTGACCTGTTCGGCAAGCGTACGCACGCGCTCCTCAAGCTTCGTGAGCTCCGCCGAGTGTTGCAGGCTGACTAAGAACACGACCGCTGTCGCGAAAAGGAAGACCAGGTTCAGTGGAACCACAATTCCCAACGCTGAGCTCACCGCCACGAGAATCTGGGGAAACAGGCTGACGACGAGCGCCACGAACCCACCGATGAGCCACCAGCCGGCGTGCCGTTCACGAAGCCGCTTGCGCAACAGTGCCATCACGATCAGGGCAAGCAGGATGCATGCCAAGATCGGTCCAATGAGATAGGTAACGAGGCTCATGTCAGGCTCGATTCTCCGTGCGAGTGTCGGCGTGGACGGGCGAAGGCGAACACCAGAGCCACCCCGGCGCGGACCAAGAACACCGTTGATTTCCAAGCGTTCTGCGAGGGGATGCCACCCAGTCGAGGGCGCATCGCGACCGGAACCTGACTCACGCGCAACCCGGCCCGGATTGCGTCGACGAGCGATTCGACGGTATCGCCCAAATACTCGGCCGGGTACTCGCGAGCGAAGAACGCGGTTGCGCGCGGACCCGTGGCCCGAAAACCGGAGGTGGTATCGGTCAGGCGGACACGTGCGGCTCGTCCGATAATGAAGGCGAGCATCGACATCGCCCACTTTCGCGGTCCCGTCACGGAATACTCGCCTTCGCCGGCGAATCGCGCACCGATCACAATGTCGCAGCCCGAGAGGGCGTCAACAAGTTGCGGAACATAACGAGGGTCGTGTTGCCCGTCGGCATCGATTTGAATCACGGTCTCGAAGCCGTGCCTGACCGCGTACCGATATCCGAAGCGCATCGCCCCACCAACGCCAATGTTGAACGGGAAGCTCGCCACTTGGGCACCTGCCGCTGCGGCAACCGCTGCCGTCTCATCGCGTGAGCCGTCGTCCACGACGAGGCACTGGATACCGGGAAGGGTCGCGCGAACTTCGGCAACGGTCGCCCCAACGGTTTCCGCCTCGTTATACGCGGGAAGGACGACGAGCGTTCGCGACCACTGACTCTCCACGAAACTGAGCATATCGAGTCCGGTCTGCGAACCCGCTTCACACGGGCAATTCCAGCACCACTTCTTACGGGACCGTCGGACAGCCGAGTCCGCGCTTTGTCCGGCTCGGGTAAGCTAGGCGGACGTGTCGGTGTTGGAGGTAAAGATGCGCCGCTTGAAGTCGGCGTCCCGATACATCTGGGACCGAATCGCTCGCTATGCACTGAAGTTCGGTGTCGTAGGTGGCTTTGGGTACGTCATCGATCTCTCGATATCGAACGCGCTCTGGGCCTATGGGTTGAGTACCGGAAACTCCTCCTGGGTCTTTTCGCCGGTCGGCGGAAAGATGATTTCCACGTCCGTTGCCATCTTGTTCAACTGGGTCGGCAATCGCTACTGGGTGTTCCGTGCGCATCGCCGCAGAGACGTGTTGAAAGAGCTTCTCGAGTTCGTTGCCGTATCCGTCGGGGGGATGTTCATTGCGCTCGCCGTGCTGTGGTTCACTCACCACGTGCTGGGCTATCACAGCTTGCTCGCGAACAACATCGCGGGCAATGTCGTTGGGCTCGGGCTGGGAACCATTTTCCGATTCTTGCTCTACCGCTACTGGGTATACGGAAACCACCGCTTTGAGCAGATCGAAGGCGCCCAAGACGAATCCGAACTCGCCGAACTTGCGCTCTTCGTTGAGCCCACCGCAACCGGTTCCGTCCCGGCACGATTCAGAAAGGATTCCCGTTGAGCATTCCCGAAAGTGGGGCGGGTTCGCTCGTCATCATCCCGACCTATAACGAGCGCGAGAACCTGCCCATCATCCTTGGCAAGCTCTTCGACGCTGTTCCCGAAGCCAACGTGCTCATTGTCGACGACGGCAGCCCCGACGGTACCGGTGAACTTGCGGACGACATGGCTCAAACCGACCCGCGTATCACGACGATGCACCGGACCGGCAAGCTTGGACTGGGTACCGCCTACCTCGCCGGTTTTGCCGAGGGAATTGCTCGCGGATACGAATTTCTCATCGAACTCGACGCGGACGGATCGCATCCACCGCAGAAGCTCCCCGAGATGCTGGGCGTTGCCGCCGCAGACCCGAGCATTGGACTCGTCATCGGATCACGCTGGACGGCCGGTGGTTCAGTGGTCGACTGGCCCAAACGTCGTGAATTCCTCAGCCGCGGCGCAAACGCCTATGCCGGATTCATGCTCGGTATCGACGTGAAGGACGCGACCGCCGGTTTCCGGGTGTACCGATCGTCACTCATCGCCTCGCTCGATCTCAACGGCGTCGACTCCAAGGGGTACTGCTTCCAAATCGACATGACCCTGCGCACGGTCGATGCCGGCGTGCGGATCGTGGAAGTGCCCATTGAATTCCGCGACCGCGAGCTCGGACAATCGAAGATGAGCGGCGACATCATCATCGAGGCGATGCGGAACGTCACCGTCTGGGGCATTCAACGGCACCTGCCCGGAGCGCGCCGCCGTCGAGTGCAGCGATAGATTTCTGCCATGGCGGAACGCATTTCGGTCGCGCTCGCAACCTTCAACGGCGCGGCGTACCTGACCGAGCAGCTTCGATCGATTCGGGCCCAGACCGTGCCTGTCGATGAGCTGATTCTTGCGGACGACGGATCGACAGACAGCACGCTCGACCGTGCGCGCGCCGAGCTTTCCGATTGGTCCGGTCGACTGGTGGTGCTTCCCGCCCAACCGCAACCACTGGGAGTGACCGGCAACTTCGAGCGCGCACTTGCGGCGTGCACGGGTGACCTCGTTGCCTTGAGCGACCAAGACGACGTCTGGCATCCGAACAAACTCGAGCGCATGATCGGCGGGCTCGGCGATGGCCTCCTCGCGTTTTCCGACGCCGACCTCGTCGACGAATACGGCTTGCCACTCGAGGGGTCCCCGCGGCTGTTCCAGGGTCTCGGTCTCTCCGAGTGGGAGCGCACGCGACTGCGCGACGGGGAAGCGTGGGGAGTCCTCCTCCGCCGAAACGTCGTGACCGGTGCCACGGTCCTACTTCGTCGCGATGTGCTCACCCTCGCGGGAAGCTTCCCGACATCGTGGGTGCACGACGAGTGGCTGGCGGTCGTCGCCGCCGTTCACGGCGGACTCCGCCTCGTGGACGAGCCCACCATCGACTATCGGCAACATTCCGCCAACCAGATTGGCATGCGGGCGCGGCTCACCCTCCGAGACCGAATCAGCCGTCTCGCCTCGCCACGGTCGTCACGGAATATGCGGTTACTCGAGCGTGCATCGGCGCTCGCCGAACGCGCGACCGGATGGCCGGGCCTCGCTGGACCGGACGCGGCAGCGAAGCTCGCCCACGAAATTGGTCGATCCGCTCTGCCGGCCTCCCGGCTGCGGCGGGCGCCGTGGGTCGTCGCTGCGTGGCGACGAGGCGACTATCGCCGCTTTGGGCTCGGCGCGCAGGACGCCCTGCGCGATCTTGTTCAGCCGGTGTAGCAGTCGGCCCGAATCGAAGTCTCGTTCCGGTTAGCGACCGGCACGCGAGGGCAGTGGTGTCCGCTCGCGCGAGCGCCAAGCGTCACCCCAGGTGAGCTCCCGAGCCGACTTGACCGATGCAACAACGAGCAGCAGGAGGCCGGCGCCGCTCAGCACAAAGCTGTCGGCGAGCGAAGACACGATGAGCGTAGCGAGCAGTAGCGCGGGCCAGATGTAAATAGAGCTTCGCCGGTTTGCGGCCAGCATCCATGAGCGCGCGAAGGCGGTGCCTACGAGCGCGAGAAACAGGACGAGTCCGATTGCGCCGAGCTGGAAATACACGTCGATGAATCCGTTCAAGCCGCTGCCGAGGGTCTTGCCTTCGGCCTGCTGAATCCAGGTGTACGGCGCGCCGACCCACCAGCCGCCCGAGAACCCCCACCCGTTGAGCGGGCGGTAGAAGAGGTAGCGACTCATTTCTTGCCAGACGTGGACGCGAGTGGAGGTTTCGCCGCGACCGTCGAGTGCGACGATGATCGAGTACCGAGCCAGCCAGATGCCGAAGACGCCGAGTACGCCCAAGGCCGTAAAGGATGCGTTCCAGCGCCAGCGGGTGCGCGGGGCAGCCCGGCGAAGGACGTAGACGGCTCCGCCCGTGACGGCGACCGCGGCGGCGGCCAAGAACCCAATCGGTGAACTCGCGAGGACCATCCCCACACCGGCGAGAACGAGGGAGGCAATGCCGATCGAACGCCGGATCGAGCGGGTGCGCACCTCAATCATGAACGTGAAGAGCGCCACGAGGGAGAGAAATGCCATCGCTCCGCGCGAGCCGAATACGCCTTGAATCGGGCCTCCGCGGAAGAGTGTGCCGGAAATGAAGGCGAGTGGCCAGTCCACGCCGAGAAGAGCGATGACGAGTTCAACAACGAGAGAACCGACAAGCAATACCCGGAGGACGTCTCCGAGGCCACGCACGATTTGGATGGTGTCTCGCGTCCATGCAATCGCGAGCCCGAGGAGCGCGGTGGCGAGCAGGTTCCCGAGTCGCCAGAGCGTATCGAGCGGTTGGTAGCTCCAGGTGAGCGAGAGCACCGCCCAGCCGAGATAGAGCGCGAGCGAGAGCGGGAGGGCGTTTGTCCAGTCGATGGCTTGAGCTCGGGCTCGTGCGGAGAGTGCGGCGATGCTGGCGAGGCAGACGAGCGCGGACGTGTAGCCCGCCTCACCGATCATCGCCCGCCAAAACGGGTTGGCGAGGACGAGACCGAGGCCCGCCACGAGGACGACGTGGGCGAGTGCCGCGCTCTCGAGGAGAGGTCGCAGGAGGTCGGGAATGTGGGGGACGCGGCTGGCCATTACGGCAACTCCGCATTGCGCCACTGTTGCTGTTTGGAGAGCACGGCGATCATGACGAGCAGAATGAAGTTGCCCTCATAGAGGAGTCGACTCTCCGTCAACGACTGTCCGAGCAGCGCAATCATGAGCAGCCAGGGGAGCAGCGCGCTCGCCTGGTATGCCGGTCGAGGATTGAGGTCGCGCAGCGGACGGTCGACCGCGAGCACCCAGGAGCGCCAGAGCGTGACCGCGACAAACGCGCCGAACACGATGAGCCCGAGAATGCCGAGCTGCATGGCGATATCGAGCCAGGCGTTGTGGGCCTGGAGGTAGACGACGCCATCAATCTTGGCGAGCGACCCAAACGGTGGCACCCAGGGGAGCCAGTAGCCGATCCAGCCCCACCCGGCAAGAGGCCGCTCGGCAAACATGCCCGAGACCGTGGCCCAGATGTCGAACCGGCCGGTGAGGTCCTCGCTTCGGCCCAGTCCGGAGAGCAACACGCCGCGCAACGCCACGGTACCGACCGCGAGCCCGGCCGCGCCGAGGAGCCCGATGGCGTACACGGGTGTGCGTCTACCGGGTTCGCGACTGCGCATCCAGAGGGCGAACAGTGCCGCGAGGACGACCAGGGCGGCGACGACGAGCACGGTCGCCGAACGGGTGAGGCCGAGCATCACCACCGCGAACGCGAGCCAAGCGATGCCCCAACCCCGGCGAACCGTTCGCATGCCGAGTTGCACCGCGAACACGATGGCCGCCAGGAGAGCGATGAAGCCGAGCAGGTTGCGATTGCCGACAATTCCGTCGAGCGGGCCGCCGTGCAAGAGCAGGTTCCGCGACCAGTAGAAGGCCTTCGGCACGGGGCCGTCGGCAGAGAGGTAGTTCGGAAGCAAGGGCTGTTGCAGAACGAACGCCACCCAGGCTTCGAATGCGAGCGAGAGGCCGAGAATCCAACGGAGCGCGACGCTGAGCGTGCGCACCCATTCGGCCCAGCTCAGGGTGAGGCCGAGCGCGAGTCCCGCGACACCACTCATGAGTTGGGTGGTGGCGCCAATACTGGAGCCTTCCGGGTAGGCGGACCAGGAGAGGGATGCCGTCGTCAGGAGGAGGAACGCGACGAGCGTTTTGGGGATTCGTCGCCATTTCCACTCGGGACGGACGGCAATCCAGACGGCGACGGCAATGAGCACGCCCGCAATGGCGATTCCGCTGTACACCCAGTAGCCGAACGCGTTGCGAACGAACTGGCCGGCAAAGGCGAGGAAGAGCGTGGCCGTCGCCCACGTGCGCAACCAGAACCGGCTACGAACGGACGAGGCAACACTCGGAAAACTCACGGCTCAAGCGTACTGTGAGCACCGTTCGCGCTTGCTAGCGTGAGGAGTCCCCTCCCGAATCGAGTGCTGTGTTTCTCTCTCTCCACAATTCCCCGCGTGCCTACTCTTGGGGGGCCGACGGTGCGATTTCCCGTCTGCTCGGCCGTGAGGCGCAGGGTGGACCTGAGGCGGAGTATTGGCTGGGGGCCCATCCAGCATCGCCCGCGCTCGTTTCGAGCGAGACGGGGCAACGTGCCCTGAACGATTGGATTGCCGAAAACCAAGCACGAGCTCTCGGCGGCCGCGACCGCCTTCCATACCTCCTCAAGGTGCTCGCGGCCGGTGCGCCGCTGTCGCTGCAAGTGCACCCTTCTCGCGCGCAGGCCATCGAGGGCTGCGCGCGCGAGGATGCGCTCGGGATTCCGCGTGATGCCTCGCATCGCAATTACCGTGACGACAATCACAAACCGGAACTCATCCTCGCCCTCGAGGATGGGTTTGTCGCCCTGTGCGGTATTCGACCAGAGTCCGAGCGTCAGGCGATTGCCCGGGAGCTTGACCTCGTCGATGTCCTCGGGGATGCGTCGGTGTCCCAGGTGTTCGCTCGACTGCTCGCTGGCCGTGGCACGCCCGCCGTTCACGAGCTCGTCAATCGGGCGGTCGCCGCTGCGAATCGACGGGTGGCGAGCCCATTTGCGGAGGCGTACCGATGGATGGGCGAACTTGCCGAACGATACCCGGGCGACCCGGGAGCACTCCTGTCCCTCCTGCTCAACCTCGTCACGTTGCGAGCGGGCGAGGCACTTTATCTTCCAGCCGGGAATCTGCACGCGTACCTCAGCGGAATCGGCGTCGAACTCATGGCCGACTCCGACAATGTCTTGCGCGGCGGTCTCACCGAGAAGCACATCGATATTGACGAGCTGCTCGCAGTGACCGTGTGGGACGCGCTCCCGGTGCCTCGCATCGAACCGGTCGAGCGAACCGGCGGAAAGGTCTTCGCCGGCGACGTTCCCGACTTCGAGCTTGTCTGGGTGGAAAGCGCCGCCCGCGTCGAGCTGAACGGGCCGGCGATTGTGCTGAATCTCGGCTCCGCGGCCGAGGTTCGGGGTGCGACCGGCGCGGTCGAACTCGCACGCGGATCCGCCGTGTTCGTCACGCCGGACGAGGGCGCCCTCGACGTGGTCGGAGAGCGCGTGTTCGTCGCGCTACCGGGACGTCGCACCGGGTCGTCCAGCGACGAACTTCACGTCGAATAGCAGATATTGAGCGCCTGCTCAACTCTCAAGGCGGTGCTTGAAGGTTTGTCCCCCGGGGGTTGCGCCCCCAGAGTTACACCGGTGTAATTACGTGTAAGCAATTCGCAGAACGGACTGGGGAGAGGGGTCTGCAATGACATCGTCTGAGTATCGAGCGAGTGTCCCGCAGGACTGGTTTGTCGATCCGGTTCGCCTCGGAGTTCCCGGTGTGCGTCGTCCGGCCGTCGCCGACGAGGGCAACCCGCTTGCCTGGCAAGCCGACTCGCTCTGCGCCCAGACCGACCCTGAAGCGTTCTTCCCGGAAAAGGGCGGATCGACCCGCGACGCCAAGAAGATTTGCGCCTCCTGCGAGGTCCGGGTCGAGTGCCTCGAGTACGCCCTGCAGAACGACGAGCGGTTTGGCATTTGGGGCGGACTGTCCGAGCGCGAGCGCCGCAAGCTTCGCAAGCGCGCCTAACTCGCACTCCAGTCTTCGACTCGCCCGGTCCGCAGCCGAGGCGATTGCTCCGCCGAATTTAGGCTGACAGCACTATGTCTGTGGTCACGGCGATTGTGGTCGTTCGCAACGGCGAACGCGAGCTCCCGGCAACCCTCGAAGCGCTCGCCGCGCAGAGTCGTCGCCCCGACGCGCTCGTCATCATCGACTGCGCCTCTCGGGATTCCTCCCCGGAGATTGCCCGCGCGGTCGGACCGACGGACTTCGTTCGCGTTGAGCATCGCTTGAGCTTCGGTGACGCCGTCGCGACCGTCGCTCGCTCACTCCCCGCGCCGGCGCCGGGCGATGCCTATTGGTTGCTCCCGCACGATGCCGCGCCCGAGCCGGGTGCCCTCGCCGCCCTGCTCGCCGAGCTGGAGACGTCTCCATCGGTTGGGGTCGTTGGTCCGAAACTCGTCCGAGCCGACAACCCTGACTACGTGGTGGAGTTTGGGCTCACGACGAGCCGATTCGGAACGACGGTCGCCATCGTGCACGATGAGCTCGATCAAGGCCAACACGACGACATGAGCGACGTCTTGGCCGTCGCCCCGGCTGGCATGCTGGTTCGTTC
>DATGWF010000077.1:0-74691 GCA_035299585.1 Microbacteriaceae bacterium | reverse complement strand
GACGTCGCACCGGCAATGTCGCGCCATCCCGCCCCGGCGTCGAGCTGCCACTGGTAGCTCACGGTCGTCGAGGAGCCGTTGGTGTTCCACGTCCCCGCCGTCGCAGAGAGGTCCGAGTCGAATTGAGCGACGCCGGACACGACCGGAGCCGCAGTGTTGAGAGGCAGTCCGAACGGAATCAGGGTCGATTCACTCGTGACCCAATTCCCGCTGCGGGCGGTTTCCGCGCGTACTCGAACGTGATACTCGGTCCCGTTCGTCACACCGGTGATGGTTTCGCTGGTCGAGCGAGCGTCGTTTCGCGAAACGGAGGTCCAGTTGACGCGGTCCGTGGACAGCTGCACGGTGTAACCCACCAGCGGGGTCCCGCCGAGATTATTCGGCGCTGACCAGTGCAGTTCGAGTTGCCCATCGCGAGGAATCGCCGTGAGGCCCTGCGGCGCCGAGGGCGCAATTGGCGCGACGGCCGACGTGGCGACGGAATCGACCGAGGAGGTCTGTCCCGCCACATTATTGGCGGTCACGCGCACGCGGATGATGTCCCCGACGTAGCCATCGAGGAATAGTGACGCGCGTGTTGCCCCGACGATGTCACGCCAGGTGACCCCGCCATCAGATGACGCTTGCCATTGGAACGACGGCTGTGCCGGTTCGGAGCCGTTGAAGTCCCAGCTCCCCGAGCTGGCCAGGACGGTCTGACCGAACGTCGGCGTCCCGGTGATGAGCTCAGCGGAACCCTGCGCAATGGGTGCACCGAAGGGTCGGAACACACCGCTCGCAAAAGCCCACGAACCAGTAACTGTCGTCACGGCCTGCACCCGAACGTAGTAGTCGGTGCCGTTGCTGAGGCCATCGATGACCTGAGCCGCCGCGAGCGAATCCGTTCGAGGCACCGGAACCCAGGTGTCACCGTCGACGGAATAACTCACGCGATACTCGGAGACGGTTCCCCCACCGAGCGCTGCGGGTGCCGTCCACGACACGGCGAGGGAATGATCACCCGGCGCGACGGTCAGTGCGCGAACACCACTCGGGCGCACCGAGACCACGAAGGGAGTCGCCTCGCTCACGTGCATGGTCGATCCCGCCGGGTTCGACATCGTCACCTGGGTGCGATAGACACGGCCCGAAGCCGCGACGACTGTCGGGCCGGTTGCGCCCGGCACATCGGCCCAGGTCGAACCGCCGTCGAACGATTGCTGCCACTGGATGAGCGGGTGGGCACGGTCGAGCTCTCGGCCCTCCCAACCGCCGACACTGGACGACAACACCTGGCCCGCAAGCGGAGTCCCGGTGATGACCGGCGGGCTGACGCTGGATGGCTTGGCAATTCCGCGGAAGGAAACTGGACTCGACCACAGGCTTGAGCGGCCCGTCTCGGTGCGCACCCGGAACTCGTAGTCGGCGCCGTCAACGAGTCCGCTGACAGTCTGGGATGCCGTCGCCGTCGGCGTGCGAGGTACGGTGCGCCAACCGGATCCATCATTGATTTCGATGGTGTAGTCCGCAATCGAGCCGTCTGCGAGCCAGGTCGGGGCCGTCCAGGTCAACACAGCGACCAGATCGCCGGGACGTGCGGCGAGGTCGGTCGGGGCGCCAGGAGTTCCGATCTCGATCGCTTCGGTCGGTGCTGAGACCGCGGTCGTGGAACCGGCCAGGTTGGCTCGCGTCACCGCAGCGCGCACCAGCTTGCCCAATACACCGGAGGGGACATAGCTCGTCGACGTAGCGCCGGCGATGTCCGTCCAGCTGGCGCCACCGTCGGACGAGACTTGCCACTGGGTCTGTGCGGTGGCGAGCTCGCGTCCGTTGGCGTTCCAACTCCCGGAGGTCACGAAGAGTGTGTCGCCAATACGGGCAGATCCAAAAACCGTAGGGAGCTCCGTCGGGACGGGCCGGCCATATGGGATGGCATCCGTGGCCGATTCCGCGGCGACACCGAGAACTGTCGTGCGGGCCGCAACCCTCACCCGGTAGCTCGTGTCGTTGCTGAGGCCGGTAATGAGCTGACGGGTGTCGGTCGAGGATGCGCGATTCACCGTGGTCCAGTTCGCCCCGTCCGACGTGACGTCGACGACGTAATCGACAATCGTGCCCCCGTTGAGCTGCTCCGGCGCGGCCCAGGTCACGAGAAGGCTCCCGTCACCGGCCTCCACGGAGAGCGCGGTGGGCGCGTCGGCGACGGCCGAGGCAATCGCGGCCGTCGCGGCGCTCGCGAACGACTCGCTCCCGGCCAGGTTGCGAACGGTCACTCGGGATCGCACGAGCGCACCGACGTGACTCTCGCCCGGAGTGAAAGTCCACTCGGTCGCGCCTGGGATGTCCGTCCAGGCCGCCCCGTCGGACTCGGACATCTCCCACTGAACGGTCACCGTCGTGATGTCGCGGCCGTTGGCGTTCCACGAACCTTCATCGGTGGAGAGCGCATATCCGCGAGCCGCCGTGCCGGATACCAGTGGCGCCGCCAGGTTGATGGGCGCCGCATACGGGACGGCTTCGGCCGTTGGCTCCGACGCCGGGCCTTCGACCCCGAGGGTGCTCACCGCCAGCATGCGCACGCGATAGCTGGTGCCGTTCGCCAAACCATCGATGCGTGCGGAGGACTGGTCGGGGGCAACGGTTGACGGGACGCGAGTCCACGTGGACTCATCGGCCGAATACTCGAGGACGAATCCACCCAGAACGGCGCCGTTCAGGTCGAGCCCTGTCGGCGGCGTCCATGTCACATCAATGACGCCACTTCCCGCACCGTCGGCAACAGCGATGTCGGCCGGCGGCAGAATCAGCCCACTGCCGATCACCGCCGTCGGCGCAGAAACGGAGGCGGTCGCACCGACACTGTTAGAGGCAATCGAGACATAGCGTAGGAACACTCCGGCATGTTCTTCGCCCGGCGTGAACGATGCCGAGGTGGCGCCGGGCACCGCGGTCCAGTCGGAAATCCCATCAGGGGACGCTTCCCAGCGATGCGCGATCGTGACCGAGCCGGCGTCGTTCACGATGTATTCGGCGGGGGTTCCGATGAGTTCGTACCCAACCGCACGCACTCCATCGGCGATGGTGGCCGGCGAAGCAACGATGGGATTGCCAGCGGGAACCGCAGTCGTCACTTCGGATGGTTCGCCCACGATGCCGGTGACGGCGCTCACCCGGAACTCGTACTCGCGCGCATTGGTGAGACCGGCGATGGTGTGACTCGGCTCGGTCGAAATTGCACGACTGGCCGTTTGCCAGGACTCCGAACCGGACGCTCGGTACTCGACGAGATAGTCCCGCAGAATGCCGCCGTTGAGTTCGGTCGGCACATTCCACGTGAGCGATATGACCTGGTCGCCGCGCGTGACACCAATCGCTGATGGCGCACGTGCCAGACCGCTTTGGGCGGCCTCCGTCGGCTCGGTCGGCGCACTCGCCGGTCCGGCAGCGTTGCGCTGGGTCACGAGAGCCCGGAATTGCGCACCCGCTGAGCCCTCCGGAATACGGAACGTCGCCGCGGTCGCATCAGGCACGTCATTCCACGATTGACCGCCGTCGGTCGACGATTGCCACTGGAACGACGGCCCGAGGAGTGCACGACCGTTGGCGGACCATTCACCGTCCGTCACCTCGAGCATCTCTCCCACGGCAACCAGGCCGCTCAGAGCCGGGGCAACCGCGGAACTCGGCACGGTGTAGGGCATCCGACCGGTAAACGTTACGGGCTCGCCATCTCGGCTGGTGAGTGCGCGGACCCGTACGTCGTACGAGCGGGCGTTGACAAGGTCGCCGATGACCGCGCCGAGGGCGGTGACGGGGTACTCCCGGACCAAGTTGCCCCATCCGGAGCCGTCGTTCAGCTCCACACGGTATCCGCGAAGCACTCCACCGCGCAGATCGGCGGGCGCCGACCAGATGACCGAAATGAGCGCATCACCGTCGATGACCGTCACGTCCAACGGTTCGGTCGGAATGGCGGTTCCGATGAGCCCAGCGTTCACGACGGTCGTCGTGGACCCGACCTGGTTGGTCGCCGTCACTGCGGCGCGGACCTCGGTCTCGGCATCCTCGATGTCGAGGGTATAGGTCGACTCGGTCGCTCCCGCGATGTCCACCCATTCACCGTCAACCAAGCGCTGCCACTGGATCGTTTCTCCGGTCAGGGCAACCCCGAAATCGTCCCAGGTCGTTTCGGTGACTCGCAGGGTTTCGCCGACGCCGCGGTGGCCAAACATCTGCGCCGCGACGACAACCCCGGGTGCGCCGCCGAACAATACCGAACCGGCAGTCTGGGCATAGTCGCCGATGCCGGCGGCCGTGCGGGCCGCGAGACGGAATTCATAGTGCAACCCGGGGGCGATGCCCGTCACGGTGGTCCGGTACTCGTCGCTCGGCAAATCGTCCGCCGCGACAACCCAGGTACTGGCTCCTTCCGCCCGGTATTCGAGAACGTATCCGGTGATGCCGATGGCGCCGCCGAGGTCGTTTGGCGCTTCCCACGCCGTATCAATCCACAAACTTCCCGCGGAGTTGAATGAGGCGGTGAGCGCGCCTGGCGCGGCCGCGAGACCGGAGGCAACGCTGCCACTCGGCTCCGAATAGGCACTCGTCGCGCCCATCGCATTTGTGGCGGTTGCCCGCAGTCGCAGCACGCTTCCGACGTCGGTCACGCTCGGGACGTACCGCTCGGCCACCGCTCCGGGAATGTCGACGAAGGGGCCTTCGGCGTTCGGCGCGCTCTGCCACTGGTAGCTCAGGCTCAGCGCATCGCCGTTATCGCTCCAATCGCCTGCGCTTGAGGTCAGGGCGCGAGCGACGGCCGGCGTTCCCAAAACGGTAGGCAACACGGTGTTCGACGGGGCTGTGGCGGGAATCACGTAGTCGCCGGTGGCTCCCGCTGCTCCATCACCCGCTGCAGAGACGGCGAACACGCGGAAGAGGTATCCCGTGCCATTCGTCAAACCGGTCACGAGGACGTCGTCGGCGTCAGCGCCGAGCGTTTCGGTCGCGGTCGTCCAGTTCACACCGTCGGTCGACAGCTGCACGGTGAATCCGTGAATGACCCCGCCGTTCAGAGCGGAGGGAGCGCTCCAGCCGAGCGCGACCGAACCGTCGCCGCGTTCCGCCGTGTGAATGGTGGGCGCGTCCGGCAGGCCGGTGTCAACCGTCATCGTTGCGTTCGAGACCGCGACCCCGTCGATGGCCGAACCATTCGCGGCGGTCACCCGAACGCGCAGCTGCGCCTCGAAATCGATGGGCTGAACGGTGTAGAGAGCCTCGGTGGCTCCGACGATATCGGACCAACTCTGGCCCCCGTCATTGGACCGCTGCCAGTGAATGCTCGTGGTGGCCGCGTGACCGTCGGTGATCCAGGTTCCAACCGTTGATGAGAGAACTCGGCCGACCGCCGCCGAGCCAGACACCTCCGGCAGCTCGATGTTCGAAGGCGTACCGAACGGAGTGGAATCGGTGCTCGCGGAGACGATGAGCGAGGCACCCGCCCCGGCGGCGGTCACCGCCTCGACGCGAAGGTCATACGCGACACCGTTGCTGAGCCCGCCGATGGTCTGCTCGGGTGTGGTCGAGCCCGGTCGGTCGACCGGGATCCACTGGAGTGAACCCGCGACCGCGGTGTACACGTTGTAGGTGAGGATGGCACCGCCATTGAGCTCTGCCGGTGCCGCCCACGAAATGGTCAGCTGCCCATCCCCCGCGGTCGAGCTCAGCCCTGTCGGCGCGCCCGCGAGACCGGACCGCACAACGTCACTGGCCTCTGAAGCTACGGTTGCGGTTCCGGCGACGTTTGTTGCCGTCACGGCCACTCGAAGGGAGAGGCCCTCATCGCCGGCGACCGGGGTGTACGTGGCACCGGTGGCGCCGGCAATGTCCGCAAACGGGCCAGCGCTCGTAGATGCCCGCTGCCACTGATAGCCGTACGTGACCGACGCACCACCGTTATTCCACCCTCCGGGCTCCGCGGTGAGTGCGACGCCAACAGCCGGAGTGGCCGGAAGGCTCGGTACCGTCGTGTTGCTCGGTGAGGTCGATGGCACCGTCGTCGTTGGAGTCGATATGGCGGCTCCGTCACCCGCATCGGTCACCGCGAACACGCGAACCACGTAGCCGGTGCCGTTCGACAGCCCGGTCACCGTTGCGCTCGTTCCGCTCACCGAAACCGTCGTCGGCGACGTCCAACTCACCCAGTCAGTGGATGCTTGAACCGTGTAGGAGCGGATGATGCCGCCGTTGGCAGATTCGGGAGCAGACCAGGCCACCGACAGTTGACGGTCGCCCCGAGTCACGACCAGGTTCTGTGGCGCGCTCGCAAGGCCAGATTGCACCGCAGAGGTGCCCAGGGAAGCGACGGCGGCGGTTGATGACGCTCCGTTGTCGGCGGTGACTCGGACCCGAAGGATGAGCCCGCGGTCGGCCTCGCGGACCGTGTACGTCGACGCCGTCGCACCGGAAACATCGGTCCACCCCTGCAGCCCGTCAACCGATCGCTGCCACTGATAGCTGTAGGTGGCGGGGTGCCCGTATTCCGTCCACGATCCGGTGCTCGCGCTCAGGGTGCGTGCGACCGCAACGGTGCCCGTCACGCTGGGGATGACACCGTTTACCGGGGTGGTGAAGGGAGTGGATGCGATGGTTGCGCTGTATGTTGCGGCGGCGCCAACCCCCGCCGCGGTAATCGCCGCAACCCGGAGGTCGTATGCGGTGCCGTTGCTGAGCCCGGTGATGGTCTGTGACGCCGCGGTCGATCCGACACGGCTGACGCTCACCCAGTTCCCGGAACCGGCGACCGCCCAATCGATGGCGTAGTTCGAGATGGTGCCGCCGTTCAGGGCGCTCGGTGCAGTCCAGCTGAGCGCGATGCTCCCGTCGCCCGCGGTCGGGGTAAGGCCGCTCGGCGCACCAGCGCGTCCCGATTGCACGGCGGAGGTTGCCGACGAGGATGCCGAGACGGCTCCGGCACTATTCGTTGCGGTAACCACGACGCGAACAACCGTGCCCGCGTCGGCAACAGTCGGGGTATAGGTGGCGGCGGTTGCCCCGGCGATGTCGACGAAGCTTCCGCTCGCGGTCGCCGCGGATTGCCACCGGTAGGTGTACGCCACACTGGCGCCGCCGTCAGTCCACGTTCCGCTCGTCGCTGAAAGCAACACCCCGACGGCCGCCGTTCCGGTCACGGCGGGCAGCGCGGTATTGGTGGCGACCGTTGAGGGGACGGTCGCCGCGTTCGAGGTGGCAATCGCTCCGTCGCCGGCGGCGGTCGTTGCGAACACCCGAACGAAGTAGCCCGTGCCGTTGTTCAGGCCGGTGATGGTCGCGCTCGTCGCTGACGGCGAAATGCTCGACGACGCGGTCTGCCAGTCGAGCTGGTTCGAGGTGTATTGCAGGGTGTAGCTCGTGATGGTGCCGCCATTGGTGCTACCGGGGGCGGTCCAGTTGACCGAGAGTTGGCGGTCACCGCGGGCCACGGAGGTGATGGCTGGAGCGTCTGCCAGCCCGCTCTGGACAATCGCGGTCGGCGAAGAGACGGCGTTCCCGGCGGCCGGTGCCGAGTTGTCGGCGGAGACGCGTACTCGAATTGTCGAACCGACGTAGGCGGAAGCGACGGTGTAGCTCGGCGACGTTGCGCCGAGAATATTGACCCAGGGTCCCGTTCCGCCGTCGGAGACCTGCCACTGATAGCTGTAGGTGATGACTCGGCCGTAGCCGTCCCAGGTCCCGTTCGCGGCCGTCAACGTGATCGCTCTCGCGGCCGTACCGGCGATGGTGGGGGGCGCGGTGTTTAGTGGCGTCGTGAATGGGGTGGTCGAGGCGCTCGCTGAAAGGGTTGCTGCCGCACCGACGCCCGCGCCCGTCACCGCTTCGACCTTGACGTCGTAGCCGGTCCCATTGACAAGGCCCGTGACAACCTGTGCGGCTGTCGTTGTGGCCGCTCGGGTCACCAGGCTCCAGTTGCCGCTTCCGGCTGTCGCGACGTAGACGTTGTAGGTGGAGATCGCTCCGCCATTGAGGACGGTCGGCGCGGTCCAGGTCACGGAGAGTTGCCCATTGCCTGCGCTCGATGCGAGTGCCGTGGGCGCCGCGGCAAGACCGCTCTGCACACTCGATGTCGCTGCCGAAACGGCGGCGGTTGCGCCGGCACTGTTGGTGGCCGTCACGGTGACCCGAAGGAATCGCCCAACATCGGCCGCAACCGGCGTATACGTGGCCGCCGTCGCTCCCGCGATGTCGGCGAAGCTGCCGCCAGCGGTTGCGGAGGATTGCCATTGATAGCTGTACGTGACTATCGCGCCGCCGTCGGTCCACGTTCCGTTTCCTGCGGTGAGCGCAACTCCGGCGGCTGCCGTTCCGGTGACGGCTGGCGCGATGGTGTTCGTCGCGGTGGTTGCGGGCGTGGACGCGGTTGTCGTCGCCGCAGTCTGCCCGTCACCTGCGGCAGTCACCGCGAGCACCTGGACGAAGTACGCCGTACCGTTGGTGAGCGCCGGAATGGTGGCACTCGTCGCGGTGGGGCTGACGCCGGTCAGGCCCGACTGCCAGGTGGCTCCGTCGGTCGACACCTTGAGCGTGTACGACGAAATTGTGCCGCCGTTCGTGGTGCTCGGGGCCGACCAGGTGACGGTGAGTTGTCGGTTCCCCGGCGTCACGGTACCGATAGTCGGGGCCGAGGCGAGGCCTGACCGCACCGTCGCGGTCGAGCCACTTGACGCGCTCACGTAGGCAGAGCCGTTCGCGCCGTTCGTCTTGGACACAAGGACGCGAAGGACTGCGCCGGTGTCGTTCGCGCTCGACACGGTATAGGTGGCGCCAGTCGCCCCCGGGATGTTTGACCAGGTGCCAGAAACGTTGCGTTGCCACTGGTAGGTGGTCGCGGTCACGGTTCCACCATTGGCCGACCAGGTCCCGTCGGCCGCGGTGAGGCTCAGACCGCCGGCAGCCGTTCCAGTGATTGTCGGCACACTCGTATTAATAGGGAGCCAATACGGAGTTGCTGGGCTCGAAGTCGCGTTCGCACCCGTCATCGCTTCGGAGTTCACAGCACGAACCCGCACGGTGTACGCGGTGCCGTTCGTCAACCCGGCGATCGTTGTCGAGGTGGTCAGGATGCCGGACACGGTCGTCCAAGCGGTTCCGTCACTCGAATACTCGACCGTATAGCTCGCGATCGTGCCGCCGGTCGTTGTGGTCGCCGGAGCCGTCCACGAGACGTCGAGTCGGCCGTCAGCGACGCCCGCCGACACTGTGAGTCCGGTCGGTGCGAGCGGTGCGGCCGTTCCGATGGTGAAGGTTCGGGTGAGGGTCGCTTGGAGGTTGGTGCTCGTGGCGGCGGCCGTGACCGTGATGTCACAGGTTCCGCTCGCAGTGAAGGTCAGTGCGCGAGTCGTCGCGTTGAAGGCACACGAGGCCGTTCCCGCGCTCACCGCGTAACTGATGGCGCCAGCGCCGTCGGTCGTTGCCGCGGGAAGCACGGTGCCGCTGTCGGTGCGAACGAGCGCGGTGGTCGGAGACCAGGTGATGGTTTGGGCCACCTTGGTGATGGCAATGGTCGTGCCCGTCGGCGCCGCATTCAAGGTGTACGCGCTCGAGCCGGAACCGGTGAGTGACAGCCCCGAGGCATAGGTCACGCTGTACGACCCGATTCCCGAACTGGTGGTGATGGTGTCCCAGGTGGGTGCCCCCGAGAGCGTCGGGTATCCGGTCGTACCCATCAGAGACTTGTAGTCGTTGCCAGCCGCGTCGGTCACCGAGTATCCGACCGTTGCCGCGCTCCCGTCGCTCGGGGCGGTGGGCCGGACAAACAGGGCGATGGTCGGGGATGCGAGGTTCGCGAGGGTGGTGCCGTTGGTCGAGGTCCAGGCCGCGGTCGAATAGGTGCCGGTCGTTCCGGGCCGCACACTGGAGGTACACCCGGTTGCCGTCGTGTTCGCCGCACATGCCGAGTGCGAGGTGTACGTCCGGGTGTAGCTTGCGGTTCCAAAGCCGGTCATGCCGCCGACACTTGCCAAGCTGTCGGTCGAGCTGTATCGGCCCCACGTGAACGCGTCAGTAGCTGACACCGTAGAACCCGTCGTGACCACACCGAACAGGCCGCCGACGCCGTGCCACGTCGGAGCGGCTCCCCGCTTGAGCGAGCCCGTGCTGTAGACCTGCTCAACGGAGATGTTCGCCCCGGCGCTGCTCGTGCAGAACGATCCGGTGTTCGTTCCGACGAGGCCGCCGATGCCAAGACACGGGCCGGTCGCTTGGCTTCCGCCGCCCGATAGCGCGACGTTGCTGAAGGTGGGCGTGGCGCTCGTATCGATGTTCATGCTCGACCACGAGCGCGTTATCCTGAGCGAGCTTCCCCAGGCGTTTCCCACGAGACCACCGGCCGAGATGGCCCCGTACGAGCCGCTTCCGGTTTGAATCGAACCGGTCGTCCACACCTGGTCAATCGTGGTGTTTCCCGCCGTGCCCACGAACCCGGCCAGACCGCCGCCGACAATGGCTGCAGTCGCGCCCGGAGCCGTCAGGGTGATGTTTGCGTTCACGCCGAGGTTCCGCACCACACCCGGCGACTGGATCGACTGCATGAACCCGAACGACGAACTTCCGCTCGAGGTAATGCCGCGAACGGTGTTACCGAGACCGTCGAACGTGCCCGAGAACCCGCTGGCAAACGCGATTGATGTCGTTGCCGTCGTACCGGACAGGTCGACGTCGTTCGTCACTGCATACAGGCCAGTGCCCGCGTTACTGCTGAGTGCCCGAACCTGCGCGGCCGTATTCAGCACGGTGTACGCCTGGCCGCCGATTGCGAGTGTGGGCGTCGCTCCACTGAGGGCAATGTTGGCACCGCTCTTGACATCGAGCGAGTAACAGCCCGAGTAGCTACCAGCGGAACTGAACGCACAGGCCGCCGGCAAGATGGCGACTCCGGCGGTCGCGGAGCCCGACGAGATATCGGCATTGACGTTCACCGTCGAGGCGCTCGACAAGCCGAGAGTGAGTCGGGTGTTGGCAGTCCACGCGAGGGCAGCGTTGATCGTGACGGAGTCCGCGGCAATCTGCACATCACGGGCGCCAAGCTGCGTGACCACGTCCGCCGCATTGATGCTCACGCTCGTGCCGGTCTTCACGGTCACAATGCCACCGGTCAGGCTGTACGCGCTCGCGGCGGCACCGCCCGAGCTGACAATGGTGATGCTGGTTGCGCTCGATGGGGTGGTGACGGCCCCGGTCGCGGCGCTGGTGAGGCCCGTCCAACCGGAACCGGTCGCGAAGACGCGGAAATAGTAGGTCGTGTTCGCGGTGAGCCCGGTCACGAGTGCGAACGGCGAGGTCGAGCCCGTTGCGAATGACGATGGCGAAGTGAAGCTCGAGCTCGTCGAATACTGGACGGTGTAGCCGGTGAGCGGGTTGGAGTCGTAGACGGTCGGGCTTGTCCAGCCGACCGCGACGGCCGTCGACCCGGCAGCGTTCGCGGTGACGGCGGTGGGCGCATCGGCATTGGGGTTGACCACAACGGCCTGCGCCGTCATGGTCGCGTAGTTGTCGCCCGGGGTCGCGCCACCGACGGGTTCGTTCGAGACGTATTCCCAGACATATGACGATTGGGTGCTGGTACACGAGCCGTCGTCCCAGGCGTAACCGCCAACGGCCGAGACCGCAACGAATCCAGAGTTGGTGAGGGCGTTCGGGGTGGCGATTGTCGCCAGACAGTTTTGCTGGACGCCGTTGTTGGGCTCCTGCTGTGTTGTCGAGTTGCTCGCGCCCCAGGCGACAAACGATCCGCCCACGATGCCGCCAGTGCCGCTCGCGTTGCTTCCGCTGTAGAACTGGGTCACGCCCGTGTCAGGGCCGAGCCAGTACCATGCGCCGTCCGCGTTCGCCGAGTTCACGGCCGTGTAGTCACCGCCGCCGAGCCAGGCGCCATTGGTGTAGTACTGCATGGCGGCGACCTGCTGATCGAGGCTCTCGAGCGTGGCGAGGAACTTGCCCGGAGCATTGACGCCGTTGATCTGGGTGGAGTCGGCGGCGGCCGCGTTGAATGCCCCCTGCCATGTGAGGGTGCTGTTGGTGAATCCGAAGTAGTGGAATTCCACCTCGCCTCGGCTGTTCACGACGGGCACGAAATCCCGCGGGGTACTCGCGGTCGTTCCCGCGGAGACCCACATCGCAATCGAGTCCGTCGTCGCGGAACCCGGTCCGGTGTAGCTGAGACCCTGGAGTGCGAGGTTGACGTTCGCGACGGTTCCGGTCAGACCGATCATCTGCCCGGCGGCGCTGAGGCTTGCCGCGTTCGCGGTTCCTCGCTGGGCGCCGATGTTTGCGGTCGATCCGGCGAGTTTGAGGGTGGCACCGGCGTTCGTGGCGCGAAGCACGACGCGCACGTAGCGCGTCGAACCGATGGCGGTATCCACCTGCATCGTAGTGATGGTCTTCGCCGTGTTGGTCGTCGCACTGATGCGGTTCCCGCCGTTGGGCGTGAAGTACGTCGAGGCGTACGAGCCCGTGCCGTTCGCCGTGATTGCGGCGACACGGATGTGGTAATAGGTGCCGCTCGTGAGTCCCGTCAGGGTGTGGGTCGTCGCCGTCGATGCGGTGGTGCGGGTCTCCGTCCAGGTGGAGCCGTCGGTCGTGGTTTGAATCGAATAGCTGGTGATGCCGTTCACACCGGCGGGGGCTGTCCAGCTCAGGTCGATCTGACCGGCGGTCGCACTCGTTGCCGTGAGGCCGGTCGGTGCGGCGACGGGAGCCGCGACGGAAATGGTGGACGACACCGCGGGTGCGGCATAGTTGCTCGCGCCGGGGTTCGAGGTGTTCGACCCATACGGCGCACCCGTCTTGAATGCTTCCCAGTAATACCCGGTCGTGGTTCCCGTGCAGCCAAAGTCGTTCCAGGCCACTCCCGAGGTCGGCGCGGTGTTGAACGTGCCGCCACCGTTGTAGCCGAGGCAGTTCTCGCCGGTGCCTCCGTTGGGTTCGAGCAGGGTGGTCGCAGCCGACGCAACCCAGTTCTGGTATTCGCCACCGACCGACGACCCCGCCTGCCCGCCGGACCAGAACTGCACGCCCGTGTTGCCGTTCGCGTCGGCGCCGTACCACTTCCAGGAGCCTTCCGCATTGCTCCCATCGACCGTGCTGAAGTCGGCCGCGCTCAACCAGGCCGAGCTCGAATTGAGCGACTTCAGATACAGGTCTTCGGCGCGATAGCGCGCCGTTGCCAAGAACGACGTGCCCGCCGCCAATGATTCGCCGTCGATGGTACGTGCGGCACCGGCGTTGCTCGTGTTGCGTGCGTTTGCCCAGGTCTGGCTCGAACCGACGTATCCGTAGTAGTGGAACTCAACGTTCGATCCGTTCGCAATGGGGATGTACTCGGTTCCGTTCGACACCCACATTCGGATGGTGTCGGTCGAGGCGGTCGCGGAGGAATACTTCAGCGTTGCGAGCGCTGCGTTGAGTTCGCTCGCACTGGTGTCGACGAGACCGATCATGCGGCCCGCGCTCAGAATGGTCGCCGGGTTGAATCCGTTGATCGGGGTGTAGGCGTTCGTGTCGGGATAGTTCGCGGTGTTCCGGATGCCGCCGTCGATGTTGGTCGCCGAGGTGACAGAGAGCTTGCCGTTCGGGTTACTCGACCAGAGCAGTACCCGAATTGTTCCGGTGAGGTTCGAGGGCACGGAGTATCCACCGAGCGCGTTGGTATTCCCGGTCAGCGTCGTGAACGCCGAAGCCGTCGTCGAATACGCACCGCCGGTGCTCGTCACCGCCGCAACTCGGAACCAATAGGTTTGCCCGGTCATCAATCCGGTGACGGTCGCGGTCGTCGCGCTCGAGACTCCGTCGGCAAAGGTCGTCCAAGTGGACTGGTCGCTGGAGGTCTGAATCGTGTAGTCGGTGACGGGGTCCGTGCCCGTGCTCGCGGGAGCGGTCCAGTTCAGGGTGACACTTGTCGATGTGCTCGGTGTCGCGGAGAGTCCGGTCGGAGCGTCCGGGCCGACAACGGTCCGAACGGTTTGCGCGGCGGTCGAGCTTGTCGAGGTGGCGAGCGGAGTGCTCGACCAGGTCTCCGCAATGTACGCGCCGATGGCGGTGGTGTCACGAGGAATGTCATCCCAGGCAAAGAACGTTCCCGTCCCCGAGATGTTTCCGTTCGACATCGTGCAGCTGTTGCACCAGTACTCCATGCCGCGGCTGACAGACGTGCCGGCGTCTTGCGGGTACCACGTGGCTCCGTAGAAGCCGGTTTGCGCGGTTGCGTTGACCGAGAAAATGGATTGGCTCGTGTACCCGTCCGTGCCGGCCGGGTAGTACCAGCTCGATGAGCCAGCGTTTGCCGTGCCCCCGAGCAGCACGTTGTTTGCGGCAGGCCTGCCGGCCCAGGCGCTGAGTCCCCAACCGCGGCTGTCTTCAATCCAGTACCGCGGTGTCATGAGGTGCCACTTGTTCGGCGAAACCACTCCGGTGCCGATGTCGGTGAGCCCCTGAAGGTATGCCTGGGTGTCGGTCCAGATTCGCGCGGTCTGGGTCTGGAAGGCGTAGTAGTGGAAGGTGAGCTGGTTGCCGTTGTCGACGATCGGAATGTAGTTCAGAGCGTGCGCGTCTTGACTGCTCCCGGAGTTCACATAGATGCGCAGCGTGTCGGTTTGCACCGTCGTCGAGGTGTAGTTCAGTGTCGCCATCGCGGTGCGAACGTCGGCACCGGTTCCGCGGAAACTGAGAATCGGGAATCCCGCGGTCGCCCATGTGCTCGAATGCGTCTCTTTCGGAATCCAGCCGGTGGTGTTCGGGTCGGCACCGAGTACCCCGGTGAGGTTCGCCGGGGTCGCGTTCCACTTCAGCCGTCCGGTGCTGAGGTTCGAGGACACAATCGTGACGTTCACCACGTTGCTGTCATTGGGCACGGCCGGGATGAGATCGGTCACCGCGTTGTTCACGCCAGCCGTGGCTGCCGCACTGTTGGCCGAGAGCACGACCGTCGTGTTGGTACTCGTCCCACTCGCGCTCACGGTGCCGTCGGTGATGGTCTGGCGCAAACGGAGGAAGTTGCCCGCATCGGCCGTCACGGCCGTGTAGCTGATGGCGGTCGCACCGGCAATATCGGTCCAACCGGTCGAGCCGTCGACGGATCGCTGCCATTGATAGCTCGACGTGACGCTCGGGGCTGTTGAGACACCCGCGGTGCCGGTGAGTGCTTGACCGACCCGAGGAGTGCCGCTCACGGTCGGGCTCACCGGGTTGAGCGCCCATTGCGCGTAGAGGTCCACGCCGCTCGTCGACGTTGTCGTGATGTTTGCGCCGTTGGCATATGTCGTGCCCGTGCCGTTGGCGTTCGTCGCCCAACCGGCAAAGCTGTATCCGGTGCGGGTGAAGGTGTTCCCGGTCAGGGCGGTCGCCACGTTGTAGCCGACGTTCTGGAAGGTGTCAGCCGGACCGCCGCTGTAGTTCGATTTGAACGTCACCACGGGGTAGCCGTAGAGCGAGCCTTCCGCCTGATAGTTCTGCTGCATTTGGGCGGCGGTCAGCGCGGTGTTGTAGATCCGGAATTTGCTGATGACGCCCGGGAACGAACCCATACCGCCGCGTTGGTCGCCGACCCAGAGTTGCGCAGACGAGCTTCCCGTGATTGCGTTTGCAACCGTCGCGCTTCCGTCGGCTCGACCGTTGACGTACAGCTGAGCGTTTCCACTGGCATCGATGGTGAACCCGACGTGGTACCACACATTCGCGCCCGTGGTCGGGAATGTCTGGGAGCCGTAGATCGGGTTGCTGCCGGTGCGGGAGGTGGTGTCGAGGCGAAGCAGACCGGTGGAACCGCTCACGAAAATGGCGAAGTGCCAGTCTTGGACGGCAGCTGAAGAACCCGCGCTATCGGAAAACCATCGGGAAGCGATGATGTTCCAGCCGGTGTTGAGGTTCGAGGGGTTGATCCACATGTCGGCCGACTGTGCTCCCGCGACGGCCCCGGTTCCCGCCACGAATGCCGCGCCTCCGGCAGCTTGGCCAGCCGCTGGAAGTGTCAGACCGCCGATGCCACCGGAGTTGTACCGAGTCACGTTGCGGAGCGTGCTCGACACGAGCGACGACGCTGGAGCGATGCTGTTCCAGCTCGTCGGCGAGCTCGCGGCGAGGCTCGTGGTGTCGTTGCCGTCGAGGTTGATGAGCAGGTTCGATGCGACACGCGTGGGAGCGCCCCAGGCGCCGTCGGCATCGACCCCGGATTCCACAACGAGACCAGAGGCCACGAGCGCAAGGGTCGCCACAGCCGCGGCACCGGCGCGAAGGCGCGCGGACACCGCGGTTGCTGTCAACCACCGCATGTTTCAAGGGTATTGTGCCTCTATATAGCGCGACGCCAATTTCGTGCCAGTTTCATGCTTTTTTTTGGGGTTTCCCGCTGGTTTTTGCCATACCGACAACGTCGTACACTGGAGCCGTGCCTTTGGGCATGGGCCTCTAGCTCAGTTGGTAGAGCAACGGACTTTTAATCCGTGGGTCGTCGGTTCGAGCCCGACGGGGCCTACCGTATCCGCTCGTGAGGAGCGGCGCCACAGGCGAACTGTGGACTGTTCGGGCCCGCACTGTTTCTCCACTCGCCGCCTGCCCACCTCGAGTCGCGAACGCGTTCGGTCCGAGAGAGACCCGCTGCTACGCTAACGATGGCGGAGCATACCCGCCGATTCGTGTCCACGAAGGGGCAACTCAATGAAGAAAACACTCGTGCGCCTGACTGCTGTTTCAGCAGCCGCAGCGCTCACCATCGTTCCGGCAATGGCCGCACATGCAGCACCTTGGGACGGTTCGACCGTCGAGGTCGGCCACTCGAGCTGGGATGCCGAATCGGATTATCTCAACGCCAACGACGCCGACCTCATTGGTGACGGTTTCGACGAGTACACCGACGTGCTCGACACGGGCCTCGAAGCGCAGATCAGCTTCGACGACTGGAGCAGCTACGACTCGCTCGCCACTAACGTCGACGCCGATCTTGACCGGGTTGTAGCCGATAACGGCGATGTCACCCTGACCGGCACTGCGTCGAACTCGGTACTGGCCGACAACAACCTCTCGGCTGTGTCCGAGCAGCGTTACTACGTCGAAGGTGACCTGTTTCGTCACGCCGTGACGTACACGAATGTCGGCACCGAGGCCATCACGGTCGACCTCGGCTTCTACACTGACTGGGGCAGCAGCAGCTCCACCGTCGACGGCGGCGGCCTGCGCGCGTTCCAGAACTCCGCCACGAGCTCGCTGGATCTGCCGGTCGATGAGGACGAGGACGCTATGGCCGCTCTCAACGATGCCAGCGCCATGTGGGCCACCCACGGCGACGAGTGTGACGCTCCCGGAACAATGGCATGGGGCGACGCCGGAGCCGAATACAGCGCCACGGTCTCGGAAATGTCGGGCGACTCGTGGTACGTCCACATCGACGACGTCACCATCGAACCGGGCGCCTCTGCGACTGTCGTCGCATTCATCCTGTGGGACCCGGACACCCTGTTCGCTGCGAACTACAACAACGACGACTGCGTCAGCGCGGACCAGATCACCTGGGCCGATGGAGTCGCCGCCAATTCGGTTGAGTTCGATACCTTCAGCGGCCGCCTGAACGTGGGTCTCGAGAACGCGAACGTCATCAACTGGACGTCTTCGGCCCCGATCCCGACGCCGACCCCGACCCCGGTAGCTCTGGCATCGACCGGTGTGGACGCTTCGGCAATGACCGCGGCCGGCGCGATTGCGCTGTCCCTCATCGCCGTCGCGGGCCTGATGCTCGCACGCCGCCGCGCGGCCTAGTCGCGCGAACCTCGAAAGCTGGCCTGCCCGTGCGGTGGGCCAGCTTTCGGCGTTTGTGAACGATTCGAGACTCTTCAGGATTTCCCGTGAGGAAACCCCGAAGTTCGACGTTCGATGTGTTTGCCTTGAGCCACCCGGAGCGGGAATCGTCGCGGTGGGCCCTAGCCTGAACCTATGCCTCACGAACCGATGACAATGATCCGATCCGCTCGACTCGACCTCGTGCTCGTCACCGAACGCGAGCTCAAGACCGGAACGCTCGAGGACCGGCCATTTGCGAACCCGCACGGGGTGTACTCGAACGAGCCACTACCGCGGGCGAACCGTGCCGCAGACGTCGCCTCCAACCCGACGCACATCTCGTGGTACTACCGGATCATGGTCGACCGCGCACGTAATCTGGCGGTCGGAAGCATCTCCTTCCACGCCGCTCCGGACGCGAGCGGAATGGCCGAGATTGGGCTTGGGGTTGCCGAAGCGGAACGAGGCAAAGGATTCGCTGGAGAAGCCGTCCGGGCGATGTGGGACTGGGCGAGCACGCAAGAGGGGGTGCGCCGATTGCGCTACACGGTTTCACCAACGAACGCACCCTCCATCGCGTTGATTCACCGGCTTGACGTTCCGGAAATCGGGGTCCAAATTGACGAGGAGGACGGCCCCGAACTCATCTTTGAGACGACCGTCGAGGCTTGGAAGGCCGGCCGTCGTCTCGAAACCGAGTGACGCTTGCTACGCTCGTTGCGCACCGCTTTGCAGAGAGGAGTGACATGACCGAGAACGAGTTGCTCGCTTCCTGGGCGCGCGCCCGGAACCAACTCATCGTGGCCCAACTGGCCCCGACATTTCTGCTCATCACAACGGTCGGCATCATCGACGAGATTCGGGCGACGGGCACATTCGCCGTGTGGGCAACCCTCGGAATTCTGCTCGCCTCGGGCATTCTTGGCGCGCTTGCCGAGTTTGGGGCGGCCGCCGACGCGAAAGCCATCGCCGAGGACCTCGCATCGGTGAACGCCACCTCGGCGAGCGCTCGAGCCACTCGGTCGCACGCTCGTTGGTTGTGGGTCCCGATGTTTCTGACGCCAGCCATCTTCGTCGGCATTTTTGTCGCGCTGGCCGGGGCGCTTCTCAGCTAAGGGACGAGGCGGAACGAGGCCACGACGCAATCGTGGCCGATGGGGGCGACACGGTTTTCAAACGTGCCAACCCATCCAGCAGGACTGTCGACCGTGACCCGTCGAACCTGGGGTTCGTTGCGCTGAATCACCAGGGCGAACGCCGCCTTGAGGCCTTCGCTCTGCTCCGGTCCGACGACCGATTCAATCGTTCGATTGACGAGGAGGTCGGGCGAGAGCCCCGTTGGCGCCGCCCCGACCGTATTCATGAATTCGAGCATGAAGGTCATAATCTCGCCGCGTTCGTTTCGTTGAGCGCGCCAGATCGCAAAACCGTCGGTCGATGCATCGAGCGCGCTCGTGAGCACCTCCAGCTGGCCGTGCAGGTCGCGTGCGAGCCGCTCAGACGCTCGGGTCTCCCGGAGATAGTGGTCGACATCCGAGACCACCTGCACCTCGATGCCGGTCTCGGCGATGACCTCGGCATGGACGGAATACCAACGCACCTGCCCGTTTCCATGGTGCGCGCGAAACATGAGAACGGGTTCGCGCTCGTGGACCGGCGTCGCCTGCCAGGTCTCGACGCGTTCGCGCTCCTCCTCGAGGACCATCTCGTCGAATGTTGCCGCGATTCCACTGCGTCCCTCGAGCCACGCACGAGTCGAAAACTCGAGGGTCTGGTTCGGCAGGAGGATGCGCGCGAACACCGGGTTCGCTGCCATCATTTCGGTGACCATGGCCGCGGCTCGAATCATGTCGGCGTTTGAACTCGCGCGCGTGCTGAGATTATGCACGGTTGCGACGAGCCAGTCTCCCGCCCACCGAGCAGTGATTTCGATGACTTCGAGCACTTGGCCTTCGAGCTGTCGGGGCCGGAAGCGGGTCGACGGTCGGCCGGTCGCTCGCGCGATAACGAGCTCTTCGAGCCAGCCGCTGTCGACCATCTCCGGGTAGACCTCGGAGAGCCGCATGCTCGTGATGTTCGCGGCAATGGCGAGCTCTCGGAGCGAGGCACTCATCCAGACGATTTCGACGTCGACGATTTCGCCCTCGATCGAGACCGGCCGACCGATCGCGATCGGTTCCCCGATGGCTTCGAACATTGCCGCAGAAAAGGGAATCGAAGAATCCATTCACACCCCCAACGAGACCATGCACCGTTGGTGTCAGCCTATGGGGAGCTGCGTTGTTCGCCTAGCGTTTTGGCGAACCGGTCCGCTTTGGAGCGTCCGCGACGCTGCCGCGATCGACCCGAACCGGGTCGGCCAGGTACTGCTGCGGCTCCTCCACCAGTCCATCGAGGTGCCGCAATAGAAACTCGGCCGCCTGTGCCCCGAGAATCGCTCCGTCAACGCCAATCGTGTCTTGAGGCGGGCTGGTGTACTCGGCGGCGGCTGGACCGATACCGAACTGCAGGACCGAATAGTTCGCGGGCACGCTTCGTCCCGACGCACTGATTCCCTCGAGCACGCCGATCATGGCGATTTCGTTGAACCCGAGAATGGCGGTCACATTCGGTCGTTCTGCGAGCATGCGCGCGAAAGCGTCGCGGCCGGCGCGAATGGTGGCTTCGGCTCGAATCACGTGGAGGTTGACGCCCTGCGATGCGGCATAGCGAACGAGGTCTCGTTCGGTGCGAACGAGCGGACCGTATCCGGCTTGGAACAACGATTCCGGCTGAGTCAGGAACACGACGTCGCTGTGCCCGTGGCTGACGAGGGCGTCTATCGCCATGGGGCCCCACTTGCTGAAGTCGGCATCAACCCAGCTCATGCCGTGCTCGCTCGCGGTTCGACCGATCAACACGAACGGAAGTCGATACTCCTGCAGTACGGCGACTCGGGGGTCGGAACTGCGCACCTCCATGAGGATGAATCCGTCGACGAGGCGCTGTGAGGCAACAAGCCTGAGCGCGTCGAGGTCATCGACCGGGTTCGGCCACATGAGAACCTGCCGGCCACTCGCCTGCGCCACGCGAGACGCGGCGGAGACATACTCAAAGTCGGTTGTCGCGAAACCGCGGTCGGCGACCGGGAAAAGCAGCGCCAGGAGCCCGGTACGTTTTCCGGCCAGGCCTTGCGCCATCACATTTGGGGTGTATCCGAGCTGCTCCATGGCGGCAAGAATGCGTTCGCGCGTGTCGTCCGCGATGGATCGAACCCCCGAGAGCGCGTATGACACGGTGCTTTCACTCACGCCGGCGAGACGCGCGACATCGGCGCGCGTCGCTGGGCGTTTGGACCGGTGCGGCACAGCTCTGAGTTTAGGGGTTGACCTGAGCGTTCGGCCACGACCCGCTCCCGCTCCCGCCCAGCGGCGAGAACCAGTAGCCGCGCGAAAGGCCCGGAATGTCCTGCCACCCATTCACAACCTTGTCAACCGGGTTCTGCCCCCAGTCAAGGCCTTGTAACCTGCGGTTCTTGCGAGAGCCCCCCGAAGATGCGGCCCGAGACGGCCGATGTGCACAGCTGAACGTACCCTGGACTGGAGGCATAGCCTTATGGAACGTCACCAACGAAGCCTGCTAATTGAGCTGGCCAGCGTTGCAGGCGCCGCGGTCATCGTCTTCGTCGGAATGTCAAGTCTCGAATCTGGGCCGCTTGTTTGGGCAATCCCAGCACTCCTGTTTCTGACCGGTACGACCTTCTCTCTTGCTCGATACCGACGACACCCTTCTGCGAAGGGCGGGCGCTCCGAGGAGGGTTAGATCGCGCGGAGGACGGCTCGCTCGGCCGCCTCGACGACGTTGGTCATGAGCAGCGCGACTGTCATCGGGCCGACCCCGCCGGGGTTCGGCGAAAGCCAGCCGGCAACATCGGCAACCGCGGGATTGACGTCGCCAAACACGAGCGGCTTGCCACCCGTGGGATTCTCCTCACGAGTGACACCCACATCGAGGACGGCGGCACCGGGCTTCACGTCTCCCGGTTGCACGAGATGCTTCACTCCGGCCGCGGCGACGATGACATCCGCTTGCCGCAGGTAGTCGCCAGGGTTTGGTGTTCCGGTGTGAATCTGGGTCACGGTGGCGTTCACATCCCGGCGCGCGAGCAACAAACCGATCGACCGGCCGATGGTGACCCCACGGCCGACAACCACGACGTGTTTCCCGGCGAGTTCGAAGCCGTTCCGTCGGAGCAGTTCAATGACCGCTCGAGGTGTGCACGGAAGCGGCGTGGTAATCGGCTCGTTCACGTTCAAAACGAGACGACCCAGGTTCGTCGGGTGCAGTCCGTCGGCGTCTTTTGCCGGATCGATCCGTTCCAGAATCGCGTCGGTGTCGAGGTGCTTCGGGAGCGGCAATTGCACGATGAACCCATGGCAGGTCGGATCGGCGTTGAGCGAATCGATAGCCGCCTCGACATCGGCTTGAGTTGCGTCGGCCGGAAGCTCCACCTGAATGGAGTTCATCCCGATCGCCTCAGACTTCCGATGCTTCATGCCCACGTAGAGCTGAGACGCCGGATCGGCACCCACGAGCACGGTCGCGATGCCGGGGGTGACCCCCCGCTCCTGCAACGCCGCCACTCGGTCGGCAAGTTCCGCCTGAATCGCCGCCGCGGTTGCGACGCCGTCGAGTCGGATTGCCGGCATTACTGCTGCAAACCGGGGTAAAGCGGGAACGCCTCGGTGAGCTTGGCGACTCGGGCGCGAAGCGCGGGCACGTCGGCGCCCGGCAGGAGCGCGAGCGCGATGATGTCGGCCACCTCCGCGAACTCGGTGTCACCGAAGCCGCGCGAGGCGAGGGCCGGTGTACCGATGCGCAGGCCCGAGGTAATCATCGGCGGACGCGGGTCGTTGGGAACCGAGTTGCGGTTGACGGTGATGTGAATCTCGTGCAGGAGGTCTTCGGCCTGCTTGCCGTCAATGGCCGCATTCCGCAGGTCGACGAGCACGAGGTGCACGTCGGTGCCGCCCGAGCGGATCGAGATGCCGGCGTCGACGACATCCTGCTGGGTCAGCCGCTCGGCGAGCAACTTCGCACCGGAGAGGGTGCGGGCCTGACGGTCCTTGAACTCCGGGGTCATCGCGAGCTTGAACGCGGTCGCCTTGGCGGCAATCACGTGCATGAGTGGCCCGCCCTGCTGGCCGGGGAACACCGCCGAGTTGATCTTCTTGGCGATTTCCTCGTCGTTGCTCAGAATGAGGCCGGAACGCGGGCCGGAAAGGGTCTTGTGGACGGTCGTCGACACGACATCGGCGTAGGGCACCGGTGAGGGGTGCAGTCCGGCGGCCACCAGGCCGGCAAAGTGCGCCATGTCGACCCACAGGGTCGCGCCGACCTCGTCGGCGATGGCCCGAAACTCGGCAAAGTCGAGGTGGCGCGGGTACGCCGACCAGCCGGCGATGATGACCTTGGGTTGGTGCTCGAGGGCGAGTCGACGCACCTCTGCCATGTCGATGAGCGAGGTCTCCGGGTCGACGCCGTAGGCGACGATGTTGTACAGCCGGCCGGAGAAGTTGATCTTCATTCCGTGGGTGAGGTGGCCACCCTGGTCGAGCGAGAGACCGAGCAGGGTGTCTCCCGGGCGAGCGATCGCGTGGAGCACGGCCGCGTTCGCCGTCGCACCCGAGTGCGGCTGGACGTTCGCGAACTTCGCCCCGAACAGTTCCTTGGCGCGAGCGATTGCGAGCTCTTCGGCAACGTCGACTTCCTCGCACCCGCCGTAGTAGCGCTTGCCGGGGTAGCCCTCGGCGTACTTGTTGGTGAGTACGGAACCCTGAGACTGCAGGACCGACACCGGGACGAAGTTCTCGGAGGCGATCATTTCCAGGTAGGAGCGCTGGCGGTTCAACTCGCGGTCAAGGACCTCGGCGATTTCCGGGTCGACCTCGGCGAGGGGCTGGTTGAAGAACGAATCGGTCATGTGGTGGGTTCCTCGTGTTGTTCTGAAACCTCAGCACGGCGCGCTGAGGCGGTTCAGTCCGGCCCAGGCGCGCGGTCGGATCCGTGCTCGTCGCTTCCCGATGGTGACCATCCAAACGCCAGTCGCGACCGAGTTCAGTGTATAGGCTGGGCGGATGAATGAGGCACTGCACCACTGGGTGTTGACCCTGGTTTGCGCCGATGGGCCGGGTATTGTCCACGCCGTATCGGGAGCGGTCGTCGCGGCCCGGGGCAACATCACCGAGAGCCAGCAATTCACGAGTGAGGACACCGGCAGGTTCTTCATGCGCCTCCAAATCGAGACGGCGTCCGACCGCTCGGCCGTCGAGGAGGCGCTCGCTCCGGTCATCTCCCAGTTCGAAATGTCGTTCAAGCTCGACCGGGTTGGCCGCCCGCTCCGCACTCTGGTGCTCGCGTCCACGGCTGGGCACTGCGTCAACGATCTGCTCTTTCGCCAGCGCGCCGGCCAGCTCCCCATTGAGATTCCGCTCGTGCTGTCAAACCACGGCACGCTCCACGACCTCGTGGATTTCTACGGCGTGCCGTTCGAAACACGGCCCGTTTCGGATGCCGCGAGTAAGGCCGCGTTCGAGCAACGCGTCCTCGAAGCAGTCGAACAATTCGACATTGAACTCGTCGTACTCGCCCGCTACATGCAGATCCTCTCGCCGGACCTGTGCGAGGCGCTGAGTGGCCGCATCATCAACATCCACCACTCGTTCCTCCCCGGGTTCAAGGGCGCCAACCCGTACAAGCAGGCACATCAGCGCGGCGTCAAGCTGATTGGCGCGACCGCGCACTTCGTGACGAGCGACCTCGATGAAGGCCCGATCATCGAACAGAACGTGGTTCGAGTCGACCATTCACGACGGGTTTCCGAACTCGTTGCCATCGGTCAAGATGAAGAGAGTCGCACCCTCTCTCAGGCGGTGCGTTGGTTCGCCGAGGACCGGATTCTGCTCGATGGCGAGCGGACGATTATCTTCCGCTAAGGCTGAGTGCGAGCACTTGCGGGAGCGGCGCCACCGTGACCCGAACGTCGCGATGTAACAGCTCCGGGAGTGCCGCTTCGAGCGAGGCGTACACGGCTTCCAGCTCGTCCTCGGCGAGCCCATCGGGAATGCCCAGGTGGAACTCGGTCGGCTGCGGTTGTGCCAGCCAGACCAGGGTGACCCGCTCACTCCGGAGCGCCTGCTGCGCATCACGAGCGAGAGCGGGACTCACGGGACCGCGGCCGAGCACGACGAGGCCCGCGCGAAGCTTCGGGACGAGCGCGTACATCGAGGCGGTGAACTCCTCGTCCGAGGAGGAAGGAATGACGACACACTCGTGTTGACCGTTGCCCGGTACCGTGTTCACTCCCCGCTCCGCCCTTCAGTTTTGGTCAGTCTAGGAGGCGGAACTTGCGTTGCGCTGGGACTGCTCACCGTCACGCCGACGATACACTCGAGGGGTGACTTCCGCCGCCCCGACCCGCGCTCGTGCCGTTCTTGAGGTCGTGCGTGCACTCACCGCCCTCGCCGCAACGTTCGCGCTCGGTGCGTGGGGTGTCGTGCGGTTCGCGCTCCCGTTCCCCGGACTGCTCGTAGCCGCGGGAGCCGTTGTCGGGGCGGTGCTCGTCTGGGCACTCTTCCTCTCGCCCCGGTCGGTCGTCCGGGTCGATGTGTTCGGCCGCGCTCTCGTCGAGATTGGCTTGTCGACGGCGGGGGCGCTCGCACTGCTGGGAACCGGCGCCGCCTGGTGGGCAGCGCTCGCGCTCATCGCGGTCACGGCGATTGCGGGCGTGTTCGGCGGACGCGCCGACCTCGCCGACCGCTAAGCCACGGCACCGATTCGTCCGTCGCGGGAACGACACCGGCGAGCGTGCGCGTCGCAAAAAATCACTCCCCGAAATGACCTGACGGGTTACGCTGGCGATATGAGCGAACTGCGTTGCGAAGAACTGTCGGCGTCGAACATCGTTGCGGCCAATAGCCTCACGCTCAAGCCGGGCCAGGCACAGTTCATCGCGCCAGTCACCTATGCCGCCGAGGCCACCGTGCTGAATCCGGCCACGACCTGGCAGCGCGTTGTCGTCCTTGACGGCACGGTCGTTGCCTTTGTCCAAGCCAACTTTGATCCCGAAGAGACTCGCGACGAGCTCCGCGCCTGCATTTGGCGCATCAACGTCGACGCCGACGTGCAGGGCAAGGGCGTCGGACGCTTTGCGGTGCAGGCCGTTCTCGACGAGGCACGTCGCCGTGGCTTCGACCGGATCACCGTCATGTGGGAGCCGGGCGATGCCGGACCAGGACAGTTCTTCCACCGCATTGGCTTCACCGACGTGGGCGAAACCGCATACGGAGACATCATCGGTTCCCTCGCGGTCTAGCGATGCCCGCACCCGATCGCGGCTTCGCCGAAGCGGTACTTGCCGTCGTCGATGAGATCCCCAGCGGTCAGGTGATGAGCTACGGCGACGTGGCCGCAGCGCTCGGCTCGCGCGCCGCACGAGCCGTCGGTCAGGTGATGGCCTACTACGGACAGGGTTCGCCGTGGTGGCGAGTACTGCGTGCTGGCGGGCACCCGCCACGCGGGCTCGAAGATCGCGCCCGGGAGTTCTACGTAGCCGAAGGCACGCCTCTCATCACCACCGACACCGAGTGCGGGTATCGCGTCGACTTCGCTCGCGCCCGCTACCGACCCTGGCGTTAGACCAACGAGTCACGCCACGCCGCGTGGAGCGCGGCAAAACGTCCGGTACCGGCAATGAGCTGCTCGGGGGTGCCGTCTTCGACGATGTGACCCGCGTCCATCACCAGCACCCGGTCGGCAATGGCGACGGTCGATAGGCGGTGCGCGATGATGAGCGCCGTACGGTCCGCCAGCAGGGTTTGCAGGGCGTGCTGCACGAGCCGCTCGCTGGGAATGTCGAGGGAGCTCGTGGCCTCGTCGAGAATGAGGACTGCCGGGTCGGCGATGAACGCCCTGGCGAATGAAATGAGCTGACGCTGGCCAGCACTGACGCGCCCGCCGCGCTTGTTGACGTCGGTGTCGTATCCCTCGGGGAGCGCCGTGATGAACTCGTGCGCGCCAACCGCGGTCGCCGCCGCGATGATCTCGTCGCGGCTCGCACCGGGCTTGCCGAGCGCGATGTTCTCGGCCACACTTCCGGAAAACAGATACGCATCCTGCGTGACCATGACGATCGCGCGACGCAGATCCTCGCCCGAAATCTTTCGCAAGGACACCCCGTCGAGCTGTACCTCGCCGTGGCTCGGGTCGTAGAACCGGGCCAGCAGCTTTGCGAGGGTGGTCTTGCCCGCACCGGTCGCGCCGACGAGCGCAATGGTCTGCCCGGCAGGAACATCGAGGGTGAACTCGGGCAGAACAGTGCGTCCGCTCAAATACTCGAAGACCACCCGGTCGAAACGCACGGCACCCGTCGCTTGCGGGAGCGGAACCGGTCGCGTGGGCTCAGGAACGCTCGGGTCCTCGGCGAGCACACCGGAAATCTTTTCGAGTGCTGCTGAAGCCGACTGGTAGCCGTTGTAGAAGGCCGCGACTTCATCAATCGGCTGGAAGAACTGCCGCACGTAGAGGAGCACCGCGAGCAACACACCGATTTCCATGCCGTCCTGCAGAACCCGGAACCCACCGAGCAGCAGAACGACCGCGAGCGTGAACGCCGCAACGATGTTGAGTGAGGGCGCGAAAATGCCGAACAGACGCATCGACTGGTTGTTGAACCCGACGTAGGTGCGGTTGAGTTCGTTAAAACGTTCCTGATTGCGCTCCTCGGCGCGGAACGCCTGCACCGCACGCATGCCCGTCATCGTCTCGACGAACTTCACAATGAGTCGAGCGGAAGCGACGCGAGAGGCCCGAAACACGCGCTCCGAACGCTTCTGGTACCAGTTCACGATGAAGCTGATCGGAATGAGGGCGGCGAGCAGCACGAGACCGCTCGGCCCGTCGACGAGGAGCAGGGCCCCGGCCGTGAAGATCATGAACAACAGACCCGCAATGACCGAGTTCAAGCTCTCGCCCAGGAACTCCCGGATGGAGTCGAGGTCGCTCGTCTGGCGGGCAATAATGCGGCCGGACGTGTACGACTCGTGAAACTCGAGGCTCAGGCGCTGGGTGTGGCGATACAGCCGGGTGCGCAAGTCGAGCATGGCGTTCTGGCCGACTGCGGTAAAACCGCGAACGTAGCCGTACACCGCACTGGCAGAAAACAGGGCGCTGGCAAAAAACCCGATACTGACCCACACGATGACGTGCCAGTCCCCCGCTTGCGCGGCAGGAATGCCGGTGTCGATACCGATTGCAATGAGCGCCGGCCCGGCCACTTGCGCCATCGTGCCGAGAACGATGAGGGCAATCGACCACGCCAACCGGCGACCCGAGGGTCGCAACACCTCGCGTAACAGGTTCGCCGAACGACGGCGAATAATGCGTGATTCTTCGCGGGTGTAGTCGGTCCGCTCTTCGCCCGATACGCCATCAACGCTCATTCGTGCTCACCTCCTCGGTTTCGAAGCTCGACAGGACGTGCCGGTATCGGGCATCGTTCGCGAGCAACTCCGTGTGTGGGCCGACCGCCACGATGCGTCCCTTTTCGAGGAGGGCGACGCGATCGGCGAGCAAGACCGTCGAGGGGCGGTGTGCAACCACGAGGGTCGTGGTGCGCTGCAGGGTCTCACCGAGCGCGCGCTGTGCCCGCTCCTCCGTCTCGACATCGAGCGCCGAGAGCGGGTCGTCAAGAACGAGGACGGTCGGGTTTGCGGCAATTGCTCGCGCAAGCGCGAGGCGCTGGCGCTGCCCACCCGACAGGCTGTGGCCCTCTTCACCAATGACGGTGTCGAGGCCGTCCGGGAGCCTGCTGACAAATTCCGCCTGCGCGACCCGAAGCGCGGTTTCGAGCACGCGCTCGGCTTCGTCGCTGCCGGGGACGAGATCCGGCCGGCCGAGCAGCACGTTGTCCCGAACCGAAGCCGAGAAGAGCGTCGGCTCCTCAAATGCAATCGCGACATGGCGGCGAAGCTCCCCGCGCGAGAGGGCGCGCAGATCAACACCGTCAATCGTGATTCGTCCGCTCGTGACGTCGAACAATCGGATCATGAGCGAGGTGACGGTCGACTTGCCCGATCCGGTCAGGCCGACGAGAGCCACCGTTTCGCCGGGTGCCAGCTCGAGCGACACTCCGTCGAGCAGTGGCGTGCTCGAGGCGGGAGCGTCCGGATACCGGAACACGACGTCTTCGAACCGAACCCGACCCTCGGGTGCGTCAAGGCGGGCCGGCTCGTCGGGTTCACGAATCGGGTTGGGTTCATCAAGAATCTCGAAAATGCGGTCGACCGCCGTCCGAGTATCGACGGTAAATGCGTAGAGGAAGCCGATTGATTCGACCGGCCAGCGCAGCGATACCGCGGTCGCAAAGAAGGCGACAAGCGTGCCGATCTCGAGCGTGCCGGCAGCCACCTGCATGACCCCGACAAGCAGGATGAGTCCGAGTGCGAGCGCAGGCAACAGGGTGAGCCAAAACCAGATGCCGGCGTCGAGCCGGGCCTTTTCGAGTTCCGTCCGGCGCAATTCGCGCGCCCGCTGGGTGAACTGACCGAGCGAATAGTCGGCACGGCCGAACGCCTTCAGAATGCGGATTCCGTGCACCGATTCTTCAACCGCGGTCGCGAGGTTTCCCGCCTGGTCTTGGCTGAGCCGGGACGACACCGAATACTTCTTCTCGAATCGGTAGCCGAGCACCCAGATGGGCGAAGACACGGCGAGGAAGAGCAGACCGAGTAGGGGCGACATCCAGACCAGAATCCCCGTGGCAACGATGATGACCACGACGTTCACGGCGAAGAACACCACACCGAAGGCGGTCCAGCGCCGGATCGTGCCGATGTCGCTGAGCGCACGCGAGAGCAACTGGCCGCTCGGCCAACGGTCGTGGAAACCGACCGGCAGGTCCTGCAGTCGCGCATACAGACGGGTACGCAGTCGTGTCTCGATGGCCGACGCCGGAGGCAACGAAAACACAATGCGTCGCACAATCCAGGCACACGACTCGAGCACGCCGAGACCCAAAATGATTCCCGCCGCAATCCAAATCTGCTGCGGATCGTTCGAGGCGATTGGGCCGTCAATCATCCAACCGAGCGCTTGCGGAATGGCCAAGCTGAGCCCCATCGCGACGAGCGCGACGATGAAGGAGCCGAGAAGCATCCACCGCTCGCGGCCGAGAATCGGCCACAAACGCAGCAATGACCGCATGGTTGACTGTTCAGCCATGGTCGACCTTTCCTCGAGAAGCGCAGCCCTCCAGGCTACACAACTCGGCGACTACCGCAGTGCATCAAACGCGGAGCGAATGGTCGCCGCGAGCGCATCGCGCTCGTCGAGCGGACAGAACGCAGCCGCTGCGGCGTTCAGCTGGAACTGCTCGACATCGTCGAGGTCGTAGCCGAACGCGTCGGCCAAGAGCCACAGTTCCTTGCTCAGGCTGGTTCCGCTCATGAGTCGGTTGTCCGTGTTGACCGTCACCGCGAATCCAAGCTGGTAGAGCAGGTCGAATGGGTGGTCGACCATGTCGTCGCCCCACGCGGCAATCGCGCCGGTCTGCAGGTTCGAGCTCGGGCTCGTCTCGAGGACAATCTCGCGGTCGCGGACCCATTCGGCAATGGCTCCGAGCGTGACGAAGGTGTGCTCGTCATCCTCGCGCGCAATCGCGATGTCTTCCGCGAGGCGAACGCCGTGACCGAGACGCAGTGCGCGGCCGTCGACGATTGCAGAGGAGATGGATTCGAGGCCGTCCGCCTCACCTGCGTGCACCGTGATGGGGAACATTTCGCGGGCGAGATAGTCGAAGGCGTCGCGGAATGCGCTGGGCGGGAACCCGGCCTCGGCCCCGGCGAGGTCGAACCCGACCACACCGTTGTCGCGGTGGCGCACGGCGAGCTGAGCGATTTCCATGCCGCGATCGGCGTGACGCATTGCGGTCACGAGCTGGCCGACACCGATCGCGTTCCCGGCCTCGGCCGCCTCGTCGATGCCGGCGTCGATGCCGGCTTGGACGGCTTCGACGACCTCATCGAGGGAGAGCCCCCGCTGCAGGTGTTGCTCGGGAGCCCAGCGCAGTTCCGCCCAAATGACGCCGTCGGCGGCAAGGTCGACGACGGCCTCGCGCGCGACACGCTCGAGGCCTTCGCGGGTCTGCATGACCGCTGTGGTGATGTCGAAGGTCTTCAAGTATTCGACGAGCGAACCCGAGTTCGATTTCTCGGCGAACCAGGCGCCGAGATCATCGGCAGTGGTTGCTGGAAGGTCGAGGCCGATTGTGGCGGCGAGCTCAATGATGGTTTGCGGGCGGAGGCCACCGTCGAGGTGGTCATGGAGCGACACCTTCGGCAGGGCGCGAACGTCGATGCCGTCGATTTTGAGTTCTGACATGGTGAATCCTTAGGAGATGCGGTCCGCGATGAGCGGGCCACCGGTGTGAACAGGAGTACCGGGCTCGGCAATCTCCCATGTGCCCTCGAGTGCTTCGAGTGCGCGGTCGAATCGTTCGGGTTCGTCGGTGTGGAGCTCCCACAGGACGTCGCCGGCGCGAACCGTGTCGCCCGGCTTGACCTTGAGGTCGATGCCGGCCGCGTGCATGACCGGGTCACCCTGGCGAGCACGGCCGGCACCGAGGCGCCACGCGGAGATACCGAACGGCAACGCCTCTTGCCGCACGAGCACGCCGTCGCGTTCCGCACGGACGACGTGGGTTTCACGCGGGGTCGCCATCGGGGCGTCCGGGTCGCCATCCTGGGCGCGAATGACTTTGCGCCAGGTGTCGTAGGCGCGACCGTCGTCGAGGGCCGCCTCCACGTCCACGTCGGTCTGTCCGACCAGGCGGAGCATTTCGCGAGCGAGTTCGACGGTGAGCTCGCGGATGTCCGCTGGCCCTCCGCCCTGCAAGACCTCAACCGACTCGCGAACCTCGTTGGCGTTGCCAATTGCGAGGCCGAGCGGCACGTTCATATTGGTGAGGAGGGCCGACGTGGCCACACCAGCGTCGGTGCCCAGTTCCACCATGGTGCGAGCGAGTTCGCGACCGCGTTCGATGTCTTGGAGGAATGCTCCCGAACCGAACTTGACGTCGAGGACGAGCGCGCCGGTACCTTCGGCGAGCTTCTTCGACATGATTGACGAGGCGATCAGCGGGATCGCTTCGACCGTGCCGGTCACGTCGCGGAGTGCGTAGAGTCGACCGTCAGCGGGAGCGAGACCGGACCCTGCGGCGCAAATGACGCCGTTGACGGCCGCCATCTGGTCGAACATTTCCTGCGGGGTGAGGTTGGCACGCCAGCCCGGAATCGATTCCAACTTGTCGAGCGTGCCACCGGTGTGCCCCAAGCCACGGCCCGACAGCTGCGGCACCGCGACGCCGAAGGTGGCCACGAGGGGCATGAGCGGAAGGGTGATCTTGTCGCCGACGCCACCGGTGGAGTGCTTGTCCGACGTGGGCTTGCCGAGCGCGCTGAAGTCCATCCGCTCGCCGGTGTCGATCATCGCCATGGTGAGGTCGCGGATTTCGCGGCGGTTCATGCCGTTGAGGAAGATGGCCATCGTCATCGCCGACATTTGCTCGTTGGCGACGTAGCCACGGGTGTAGGCGTCGACGAGCCATCGGATCTGTTCGGTGCTGAGCTCACCGCGATCACGCTTGGTGCGAATGAGATCTACGGCGTCAAAAGCTTCAACCACTGTGGGTTCCTGTCTGGTAGTCGTCGAGCTGCTGCGGTCCGAACGCATCGGGCAGCACCTCGTTGATGGTCTTGACCCCCGACACCGTCTCGAGCAGCATGCCCGGTGCGGCGTGTTCAAACAGCAGTTGTCGGCATCGGCCACACGGCATCAGCACGTCGCCGTTGCCGTCGACGCAGCTGAAGGCCACGAGCTTGCCCCCGCCACCCATGATCAGGTCACTCACGAGTGAGCACTCGGCGCACAGCGTGACACCGTAGGAGGCGTTTTCGATGTTTGCTCCCGTGACGATCCGACCGTCGGTCACGATGGCGGCGACGCCCACCGGGAACTTGGAGTAGGGCACGTAGGCGTGCCGTGACGCCACGACCGCTGCGGCACGCAGCTCATCCCAATCGATTGTCATGGTTAGGCCTTCTTGTAGGGAATGCCGTCTGCAGCCGGCGGACGAGAACGACCGACGAGACCGGCCACCGCGAAGATGGTGGCGAGGTAGGGCAGCATGAGCATGAACTGACTCGGCACGGGTGAACCCATCACACCGAGGGTGTTTTGAATGTTCGACGCGAAGCCGAAGAGCAGGGCGGCGAGCGTGGCCTTGATGGGGTCCCACTGACCGAAAATCACCGCCGCGAGGGCGATGTATCCGGCACCGGCGGTCATTTCCTTGTTGAATGCGCCGACCGCACCGAGGGTGAAGAACGCGCCACCGAAACCGGCGATGGCTCCCGCGATGAGGATATTGATGAAGCGCAGACGGTTCACCCGAATGCCGACGGTGTCCGCCGCGGTCGGGTGCTCACCCACGGCGCGGGTGCGCAGACCCCAGCGGGTCTTTGCGAGCGTGAAGGCAACCACGGCAACCGTGATGTACATGACGTACACGATGACCGTCTGGCGGAAGAACATCGGCCCAATGAGCGGGATATCGGCGAGGAACGGAATCGGCAGTCGGTCGAATCGCGGCGGTTGGTTGAGCGTGGCCGCGTTCGACGCCATCACCTCTGAGAACAGGAAGTTGGTGAGACCGATGACGAGCACGTTCAGCACGACACCGACGATGACCTGTTCGACCCAGTATCGAATCGCAAAAAGCGAGAGCAGCAGCGACACAAGCACACCGGCGACCATGGCGGCGATGAGGCCAGCCCACGGGTTGTGGGTGAGAGTGGCGACCATTGCCGAGGTGAAAGCACCCGCGAGCAGCTGACCTTCGATGGCGATGTTCACGACACCAGATCGCTCACCGATCACGCCGGTCATGGCGCCAAAGATGAGCGGCACGGCGAGTGACACGCCACCGGCGAGCAAGCCGGGAAGCGGAACGACCGGCGTGGTCGACCCGGCCGCGGCCCAGGTGAGGAAGCCGAAGAAGGCGACCGCTCCGAACAGCGCGGCAACCCAGATGGGGACACGCCGCTGTGCCCGGGTGAGGAGCACTGCGGCCACGCTGAGGAGCGCGAGCACGACGAGCGTCACGACCGTGACAACCGCGCCGGTGAGCTCGAGCGGAGCGAGTTGGAAGTTGTCATCGCTCTGGCTCAGCTTGTAGGTGACTTCGCCCGGGTTGGGTGCGCCGAGCAGCAGCGCGGCGGACACCACGGTAATCACGATGAATGCGATCGCCGACTTCCAGGACACGAGGGTCGTCGACTCGAGTTCAATCTTGGCCGTGCTCATTTGCTTACCTCCGCCTGTGCGGCACGCGAGCGCGCGCGCTCGGGGTCGGGCAGTCGGAACAGGGTGCGGATGAGCGGCGGAGCCGCGATGAAGAGCACGATGAGGGACTGCACGACGAGAACGATGTCGATGGGGATGCCGTTGGCGGCCTGCATGGCGAAGCCGCCGGCCTTCAGGGCGCCGAACAGCAGGGCGGCGAGCAGAATGCCGACCGGGTTGGAGCGGCCGAGCAGCGCGACGGTGATGGCGTCGAAGCCGACGCCGGCGTCAATGCCGGAACCGAATCCGCTCGTCACCGTCCCGAGCACCTGGCTCACGCCGGCGAGACCCACGAGCGCGCCGGCAATGAGCATGCCGTAGAGGTACATCCGGGAGACGTTGATGCCGGCAACCTTCGCGGCGCTCGGGTTCTGGCCAACGGCGCGCATCTGGAAGCCCAATTGCGAGCGATTGAGCAGCCACCACACCACGACCACGGCGAGCAGGGCGACCAGCAAGCCGAGGTGCACGTTGTAGTTCGGGCCGAGGAGCTTCGGGAACTGGGCGCTCTCGAGCGCGGCCGGCGTCTTCGGGTTGTTCGAGCCGGGTGCCTGCAACAGGCCCGGGGTGGCGAGCATCCACGAGATCAGGTAGTAGCCGATGTAGTTGAGCATGATGGTCACGATGACCTCGTGTGCTCCGGTGCGCGCCTTCAGGAAGCCGGCGATTCCGGCCCAGAGCGCGCCGGCGAGCATTCCCGCGAGGACTGCGAACAGCAGGTGCAGTCCGGCGGGCATCGGGAAGCTCCACGACACCCATCCCGCGGCGGAAGCCGCCACGAGCATCTGACCGCGACCGCCGATGTTGAACATGCCCACCCGGAAGGCGAGACCGACACCGAGTCCGGCAGCGATGAGCGGAGTCGCGAAGTTGAGCGTTTCCGTGAGCGGGCGAATGCCCTTCTCGAAGCTGTCGACGCGGAAGTTGTAGATGGAGCCTTGGAACAGCGAGGAGTACGCGCCGCCCACGGCTTCACCGATGGCTCGGAAGGTGTCTCCCGGTCGGGCGAAGAAGTACCCGAAGGCGTCGAGCACCTTGACGTCGGTCGCGACAATCATGATGGAGCCGACGAGCATCGCCAGGAGCAGGGCGAACACCGAGATGATTGCGTTCCCGGTCGTCACCTTTTGCCACGCGGCATGCCAGCGCGATTCGTTTTCGGTCATGCGGTCACCTGCTCTCCGGCCATCATGAGTCCCAGTACGTCGCGCGGGGTGTCACCCGGGACGATGCCAACAATGCGACCGCGGTACATCACCATGATGCGGTCCGCCAGCGCGGCAACCTCGTCAAGCTCGGTCGAGACGACGAGCACGGCGACGCCGGCGTCGCGCGCGGCAACGATTTGTTGGTGAATGAACTCAATCGATCCGACGTCAACGCCACGCGTGGGTTGCGCCGCGACGAGAAGATGAAGTTCGCGGCTGAGTTCGCGCGCGATGACGACTTTCTGCTGGTTGCCGCCCGAGAGCTGTCCGGCGTGCTGGTCGATGCCGGTGGTGCGCACGTCGAACTCTTCGACCTTCTCGGTGGCGAAGGCGCGAATCGCACCGAGCTGCAGCGAACCAGCCTTGACGAACGGTTCACCGGTGATGCGGTCGAGGATGAGGTTCTCGGCGATGGTGAAGTCTCCAACGAGACCGTCGTGGGTGCGGTCTTCGGGAACAAAGCCGATTCCCGCTTCGATGCGCGAACGGACGGTGTGGCTTGAGATGTCCTCACCCTTGAGGGCAACCGTGCCGGTCACCTTGTCGTGCAGGCCCAGAAGCGCCTCGGTGAGTTCCGTCTGCCCGTTCCCCTGGACGCCCGCGACGGCCATGATTTCGCCGGCGCGCACGTCAAAGTCAATGTGATTCACGACGAATTGACCGAGGTGGTCGATGACACTCAGGTCACGAACCTCGAGCGCGACGTCACCCGGCTGAGCGGGTGCCTTGTCGACGGTGAGCTCGACCGCACGGCCGACCATCATCGCTGCAAGTTCGGCGTTCGAGGCGGTCGGTGAGGCTTCGCCGACGACTTTGCCGAGCCGGATGACGGTGATGCGGTCGGCGACCTCGCGCACCTCGCGGAGCTTGTGCGTGATGAAGACGATAGAGGTACCGGCCGCCTTGAGCTGACGCATCATGGCCATGAGTTCGTCGGTCTCGGCCGGGGTCAGTACGGCGGTGGGCTCGTCGAACACGAGCACGTTGGCGTCACGAGAGAGCGCCTTGATGATCTCGACCCGCTGCTGCACACCGACGGGGAGGTCGCCCACCATCGCGTCCGGGTCGAGGTCGAAGCCGAATCGGTCCGAAATCTCCCGCACGCGCGCCCGGGCAGCGTCGAGATCGAGCCGGCCACCGGCCTTGGTCTCCTCGTGTCCGAGCATGACGTTCTCGGCAACTGTGAACACCGGGATGAGCATGAAGTGCTGGTGCACCATGCCGATGCCGGCGCGCATGGCGTCACCCGGGCCGGAGAACCGCTGCTGCTCACCATCGAGCAAAATTTCGCCTTCGTCGGCCTGGTACAAGCCATAGAGCACGTTCATCAACGTCGACTTACCGGCACCGTTTTCACCGAGCAAACAGTGAATCTCACCGGGTTCGACCGTGATGGAGATGTGGTCGTTGGCAACCAGGGAACCGAAGCGCTTCGTGATGTCACGGAGTTCGAGCTTCATGGAAATCATCCTAAGAGCGAGTGCGCAGAAGGGCACGCCACTGCGCAAATGAGCATGCGCGCGCGCCGGGAACGACCAAGGGGAGGCCGAAGCCTCCCCTTGGCACGAGAAGTGAGATTACTTCGAGAGGTACGAAGTGACCTTGACCTTGCCGTCGATGATCTGAGCCTTGAGCTCGTCAACCTTCTTCTGCAGGTCAGCCGGAATCCACGAGCTGAAGTTGGTGAGCGGCGCCATGCCAACACCGTCGTTGGCGAGGTTGCCAACGTAGGCCTTGGGGGCGAACTTGCCTTCACCAGCAGCGGTGACCGACTCGTTCACAGCAACGTCGATCTTCTTGAGGACCGAGGTCAGAACGATGTCAGCAACGCTCGGGTCGGTCTTGGTGATGTCGGCGTCAACACCGATGAGGGCGATCTCCTTGCCCGAGCTCTTGATGGCGGCTGCGGCACTCTGGTAGATCGGTCCACCAACGGGGAGGATGATGTCCGCGCCCTGGTCGATCAGGCTCTGAGCGATCTGGCGTGCGGTGTCGTTGGCCTCGAAGCCACCGGTGAACGAGCCGTCCTTGCCGTCCCAACCGAGGACCTTGACCGACTTGCCGTTCTGCGAGTTGTAGTACTCGACACCCTGCTTGAAGCCGTCCATGAAGATGGCGACGGTCGGGAAGTTCATGCCACCGAAGGTGCCAACGACGCCACTCTGGGTGGTTGCAGCCGAAGCGTAACCAACGAGGAAGGCAGCCTGGGCGGTGTCGAAGAGCAGCGGCTCGATGTTCGGAGCGTCGGTCTCGCCGTTGTAGTCGTTGTCAGCAGCGTCGTCGATGAGCACGTAGTTGATGCCCGGGTTCTTCAGCGCAGCCTCAACGGTCGGAGCCGAGAGAGCGAAGCCGACGGAGACAATGAGCTCGCAGCCCTGGTCAGCAAGGCTCTGCAGGTTCGGACCGAAGTCGGTCTCGGCGTTCGACTCGACGGTGATCGGCGTTGCGCCGAGAGCCGAGGAAGCCTTCTGCAGACCTTCGAAACCGAGCTGGTTGAACGACTTGTCGTCGAATCCACCCGAGTCCGAAACCATGCAGGGCTTGAAGTCGCTCGATGCCGACGGCTTCGAGTCCGACGGAGCGCTCGAGCAGGCAGCAAGAAGTGCTACCGACGACACGAGCGCGAGGCCGCTCATTGCGACCTTGCGGGTACGAGTAATCACAGTTGTCCTCCATAAGGGAAGGGGCGCCGAGCCGACACCCCGGTTCTTCTTAAACTAGCGGCCCGTGTGGGCACGGCCCGCTGGACGACGCGAAAACACAAGGAACAGTTATCAAACGGTGAAATCTTGCTCAAATGAGCAGTTACAGGACGTCTGTCGAGCCCGAAACCTTCAAGGCGTCCACGACACTTTTGACCCGTTGCGCGTGTTCTGTGGTCGTCACCAGCAACGCATCGGGGGTGTCGACCACCACGATGTCCTTGACCCCGATGAGGCTGATGACCCGGTCGGATTGGCTCACGACAATTCCACTCGAGGCGTCGGCGAGCACCCGAGCGTGCTCCCCCAGAATGGCGAGGTCACTCGGTCGGCCGTCGGTGTTGAGCTTCGCGAGCGAAGCGAAATCGCCCACGTCGTCCCAGTCGAACTCGGCCGGAATGACCACCATGCGGCCCGCAGCCGCGGCCGGCTCGGCCACGGAATAGTCAATGGCAATCTTCGCGAGCTTGGGCCAAATGCGATCCACCGCGGGTCCGCGCAGGGCCGGTTCGTCCCACGCTTCGGCAAGCTCTTCGATTCCCGCCACGAGCTCAGGCTGCGTCTTGCGCATTTCCTCGAGCAGCACATCGGCGCGGGCGATAAACATGCCGGCGTTCCAGAGGAAACGACCGTCATCGACGTAGCGCTTGGCGGTTGCCAGGTCGGGCTTCTCGACGAACGAGGCGATGTGCAACGCGCTTGGCGCACCGGCAATCTCGGCCTCGGCGCCGCACTCGATGTACCCGAAGCCGACCGCGGGCTCGGTCGGCGCGATACCGATGGTCACGACCATGCCGTCGCGGGCCGCGGCAACGGCCTCGGTGACCGCGCGGCGGAACAGCCGCTCTCCGCGAATGACGTGATCAGCGGCGAACGAACCAATGACAACCCCGGGCTCGCGACGGTTGAGTATTGCCGCGGCCAGACCGATTGCGGCGGAGGAGTCACGTGGCTCGCTCTCCAGCACGACGTTGGCGTCGGCGAGCCCGGTGAGCTGTTCCTCGACCGCTGCGCGGTGCGCCCGACCGGTCACCACCATCACTCGGTCTGCGCCGGCCAGCGGCGCAAGGCGATCCCAGGTGGCACGCAAAAGAGTGCGCCCTGAGCCGGTGAGGTCGTGCAAAAACTTGGGGGCGTCCGAGCGGGACAGTGGCCACAGGCGGGAGCCAATTCCGCCAGCGGGAATGACGGCATAGAAGCCCTCGATGGGTTGCGTCATGGTCGGGATGGACCCGGTTGCCGTGCGATTCACCCCTCCAGACTAGCGAGCGGACCGCCGCTCGGCCCGTGAACAGTCCCGCTCAACGTGCCGTGTACGACACTGCGTCGAGAGCGGACTACACTCAACAATTGGCAATTGCTTCACGCCTTGACGAACCCACAAGGAGAGTTCATGCCAAAGCAGGCAGGAACAGTAGTCCCCACCGACGTCCCACAATCCACGAAGCCCGGCGGCACCCTGTACCGCGGAAACGAAGGCATGTGGTCGTGGGTGTTGCACCGCATCACCGGCGTCGCCATTTTCTTCTTCTTGCTCGTGCACATTCTGGACACGTCGCTCGTGCGGGTGAGCCCGGCCGCCTACAACGCGGTGATTGGCACCTACCAGACCGTGATCATGGGCCTCGGCGAAATCGCCCTGGTGGGCGCAATCGTGTTCCACGCGTTCAACGGTCTGCGCATCATCCTGGTCGACTTCTGGTCGAAGGGCACGCGCTACCAAAAGGCCATGTTCTATGTGGTGCTCGTGCTCTGGGCGATCACGATGGCCGGCTTTATCCCCCGTCAGCTCATGCACATCTTCAGCTACTAGGAGAGCACGATGACGACAATTGACGCTCCTCGCACGCCTGTTCGCCGCACCAACTGGGAGAAGTGGGGCTGGATGTACATGCGTGCATCCGGCGTGCTGCTCGTGGTGCTCATCTTCACCCACCTCTACGTCAACATGGTTGGCGGTGAGGGCGTGAAGCAGATCGACTTCGCCTTTGTTGCCGGCAAGTGGGCGCACCCGTTCTGGCAGGTCTGGGACCTGCTGCTGCTGTGGCTCGCGCTCATCCATGGCGGCAACGGCATGCGCACGATTGCGAACGACTACACCCGTCCGCGCACAGCCCGCATTTTGAGCATCTCAATCTGGTCGGTTGTCGCGATTCTGATCGTGCTCGGCACGCTCGTGATTTTCACCTTCGACCCCTGCCCACCGTCTTCGCCGGCCGACCTGCTGCCGTCGTTCTGTTCGACGCTCTAACTGGAGAATCGTGACCTACCGCACTGAAACCCCCAGCCCCTGGAACGCTGACGCCGAAGAGCGCATCGAAAACGGCGTGCACTACCACCAGTACGACGTCGTAATTGTGGGCGCCGGTGGCGCCGGTATGCGTGCCGCCATCGAGGCCGGCCCGCGCGCTCGTACCGCTGTCATCTCGAAGCTCTACCCGACCCGCTCGCACACCGGTGCGGCTCAGGGTGGCATGGCGGCCGCGCTCGCGAACGTCGAGGAAGACTCGTGGGAGTGGCACACGTTCGACACCGTCAAGGGTGGCGACTACCTCGTCGACCAGGACGCAGCGGAAATCCTCGCCAAGGAAGCCATCGACGCGGTCATTGACCTCGAGAACATGGGCCTCCCGTTCAACCGCACGCCGGACGGCAAAATCGACCAGCGCCGTTTCGGTGGCCACACGCGCGACCACGGCAAGGCGCCCGTGCGTCGCTCGTGCTACGCGGCAGACCGCACCGGACACATGATTCTGCAGACGCTGTTCCAGAACTGCGTCAAGCTCGGCATCAACTTCTTCAACGAGTTCTACGTGCTCGACCTGGTCATGACCGAGGTCAAGGAGGGCAAGAAGACCGTTCAGCGTCCCTCGGCCGTCGTTGCCTACGAGCTCTCGACCGGTGAGCTGCACGTCTTCCAGGCCAAGTCGATCATCTTCGCGACCGGTGGTTTCGGCAAGATCTACAAGACCACCTCGAACGCCCACACCCTCACCGGTGACGGCGTCGGCATTGTCTGGCGCAAGGGACTTCCGCTCGAGGACATGGAATTCTTCCAGTTCCACCCGACCGGCCTTGCAGGTCTTGGCATCCTCCTCACCGAGGGCGCCCGCGGTGAGGGCGCCATCCTGCGCAACGCCTCCGGCGAGCGCTTCATGGAACGGTACGCCCCCACCATCAAGGACCTCGCACCGCGTGACATCATCGCCCGCTGCATGGTGCAAGAGGTGCAGGAAGGTCGCGGTGCCGGTCCGAACAAGGACTACGTGCTCCTCGACTGCACCCACCTGGGTGCCGAGGTGCTCGAGACCAAGCTCCCGGACATCACGGAGTTCGCCCGCACCTACTTGGGCGTCGACCCGGTGGTCGAGCCGGTTCCGGTCATGCCGACCGCGCACTACGCCATGGGTGGCATCCCGACCAACGTGAACGCCGAGGTCCTCAGCGACAACACCACGGTGGTCCCGGGCCTGTACGCCGCCGGCGAATGTGCCTGCGTATCGGTGCACGGTTCGAACCGCCTCGGCACCAACTCGCTGCTCGACATCAACGTGTTCGGGAAGCGCTCGGGTCGCAACGCGGCCGAGTACGCCAAGACCGCCGAGTTCGTGCCGCTTCCGGAAGACCCGGCCGGGCCGGTGCGCGACCTCATCGAGTCGATGCGGAACGCGAACGGCACCGAGCGGATCGCCGCGATCCGCAAGGAGCTGCAGGAAGAGATGGATAAGGGCGCCCAGGTGTTCCGCACCAAGGAGTCCCTCGCCCACGTGGCGGGCGTCATTGCGAACCTGCGTGAGCGCTACAAGAACATTGCCGTTGCCGACAAGGGCAGCCGCTTCAACACCGATCTCCTCGAGGCCATCGAGCTGGGCTTCCTGCTCGACCTCGCCGAGGTCGTTGTCGCCTCGGCCGCCAACCGCGAAGAAAGCCGCGGCGGCCACATGCGCGACGACTTCCCGAAGCGCGACGACGAGAAGTTCTTGGTGCACACCATGGCCTATTTGACCGGGGACCCGCACTCCTCCGTGGTTGAGGACCACATCAAGATTGATTGGAAGCCGGTCACCATTACCCGCTACCAGCCGATGGAGAGGAAGTACTAGGGATGAGCACCGCTGTAGCCGAGGCCCAGCCCGAGACGACCCACCAGTCGTTCACGGTCACGTTCCTGGTGCGCCGCTTCGACCCGGAGGTCGACAGTGAGCCGCGTTGGGAAGACTTCGACGTTGAAATGTACGCGACCGACCGCGTGCTCGACGGCCTGCACAAGATCAAGTGGGAGCAGGACGGCACGCTGACGTTCCGTCGCTCCTGCGCGCACGGTATTTGTGGCTCGGATGCGATGCGCATCAACGGCCGTAACCGCCTGGCCTGCAAGACCCTCATCAAGGACCTCGATATTTCGAAGCCGATCACGGTCGAGGCCATCAAGGGTCTGCCGCTCGAGAAGGACCTCATCGTCGACATGGAGCCGTTCTTCGCGGCCTACCGTGAGATCCAGCCGTTCCTCATCTCGTCGACCGCGCCCGAGCCGGGCAAGGAGCGCATCCAGTCGATCGACGACCGCGAGCGCTTTGACGACACCACGAAGTGCATCCTCTGTGCCGCCTGCACCTCGAGCTGCCCGGTGTTCTGGACCGACGGACAGTACTTCGGCCCGGCCGCCATCGTCAACGCCCACCGCTTCATTTTTGACTCGCGTGACGAGGCCTCGCAGGTGCGTCTCGACATCCTCAACGACAAAGAGGGTGTGTGGCGCTGCCGCACCACCTTCAACTGCTCAGAGGCCTGCCCGCGTGGCATCGAGGTCACCAAGGCGATCGCCGAGGTCAAGCAGGCCGTCATCCGCGGTCGCTAGCTCGCAACTCTCGCTCACAGGATGATGGGCCCGCCACTTGGCGGGCCCATCATCGTATGTCTGGGAGGGATGCTCAGTGCGCATCCGGACGGGTCGAGTCCGCTTTGATCCCGCGGATGGCAATTCAGCCGAGTTCCGCGAGGCGATTCAGCCGAGTTCGGTGAGGCGATTCAGCCGAGTTCGGTGAGGCGATTCAGCTCAGTTCGGTGAGACGGTCGGCGACGAGGTCGTGCAGCAGCGCACGGTCGGGGGTCCAGTCGACGGGCACCCGGAAGGTGCGCTTGTTGATTTCGTAGCCGGAGAGCCGTTCGGCGAAGCGCTCCATAAACCCGTCGCTCCAACTCGCGAGCATGAGCCAACTCTTCGCGGCGGAGATGCCGAGGACGTACTGTCCGTCGACTTGAATTTGCGGGAAGTTCCAGGCGATCTTCACGGTGGCGGTGGGGAAATCGGAGAGGACGGACTCGATGATTGCCCGCGTGGTCTCCGCGCGCACATCGCCGAGCGAGTCGAGGTACTCCTCGATCGTGGTGGGTTTCGCTGCCATGGCTAGAGCGTATCCGCATCCACCCAGTCGAGGGATTTCGAAACCGCCTTCTTCCACTGCCGCAGCAACCGGTCGCGCTCCGGAACGGCCATGGCCGGGAGCCAACGCTGGTCCTCGTGCCAGTTCGCGCGCACGTCGTCAAGGTCAGTCCAGTAGCCGACCGCGAGGCCCGCGGCATAGGCGGCTCCGAGCGCGGTGGTTTCGACAACGCGCGGCCGCACCACGGGCACGCCGAGGAGGTCCGCCTGGAACTGCATGAGCTGGCCGTTCACCGCCATGCCGCCATCCACACGAAGCTCGGTCAGGGTCGCTCCGGCATCGGCGGCAACCGCCTCGAGCACGTCGGCGATTTGGAACGCTGTCGACTCGATCGCCGCACGCGCGAGGTGTCGCTTGTCGGCAAAGCGCGTGAGCCCAACGATGGCTCCGCGCGCGTCGGGACGCCAATACGGGGCAAACAGACCAGAGAAGGCGGGTACGAAATAGACGCCGCCATTGTCCTGCACGTCCGCGGCGAGCGCTGCGGCCTCGGCCGCCGATGCGACGAGGCCGAGATTGTCGCGCAACCATTGCACGAGCGAACCGGCAACGGCCACCGAGCCCTCGAGCGCGAACTGTGCGGGCTCTCCCTCGCGCTGGTAGGCGACCGTGGTGATGAGACCGTTCCGGGAGCGAACGACGTCGGTGCCGGTCTGCACCATGACGAAGCCGCCGGTGCCGTAGGTCGCCTTGCTCGCGCCGGCCGTGAAGCCCGCCTGGCCGAACAGGGCCGCCTGCTGGTCGCCAAGAATCCCGGTAATGGGGACGCCGCGCAAGAGCGAGGATTCGGCAATGGTGCCGAAGTCACCGACCGAGGGGCGAATGTCGGGAAGGAGCGCGCGCGGAATCCGCCACACCTCGAGGAGTTCGTCGCTCCAGTCGAGAGAGCCCACATCCATCAGGAGGGTCCGGCTTGCGTTCGTCACATCGGTGGCGTGGACGCCACCGCTGGGGCCGCCGGTGAGGTTCCAGAGGAGCCAGCTATCCATCGTGCCGAAGGCAAGTTCGCCGCGCTCGGCTCGCTCACGTACGCCGAATTGCTCGAGCATCCACGCGATCTTGCTCGCGGAAAAATAGGGGCTGAGCGGAAGTCCAGTGCGTTCCGTGATCCGAGCCGCGCGGCCAGAGGCGATCACCGAATCGACCAGCGGTTGGGTTCTGACGTCTTGCCACACGATGGCTGGCCCGATGGGTTCCCCCGTCGAGCGGTCCCACAGGACCGTCGTTTCGCGCTGGTTGGTGATGCCCACGGCGACGACATCGTGCCGGGTGAGGTGGGCGCTTCCGAGGGCACTGCCAATCACTTCGGCGACGTTGCGCCAAATTTCGCGTGCGTCATGCTCGACCCAACCGGGCTGTGGGAAATGTTGGGCGTGTTCTTTCTGCCCGACCGACACAATCGTTCCGGAATGGTCGAACAGGATGGCGCGACTCGAGGTCGTGCCCTGGTCGAGTGCGACGACAACCTTCGACATGGCTACCCTTCGACGGTAACGAGGTGGCGGACCGCCAAAACTTCGACGGTCGCTCCAGTCTCGCGGGCGCAATCGCGGTCTGTCCAGCCCAGCACGGGAGCGATTGCGGCGGCAATCTCGCGTAGGGCGGCGCGCGTGAGTCCGCCGCGGAAGGCGATACTCGTGCGACGCAGCACCATGTCGGCGAGGGTCGCGGCCTGCTCGTTTTCGGCGAGCCAGGCAAGCTCCGTCGGGGTGTACCCGGGCGTGTGGGCGAGTTCGGGCTCGCCGGCAGGAATGGCCTTGAGGAGCTGGGTAGCGCGCGTGCCGTAGCGGTCGAGCAGTCGCTCGGCGAACTCGACGTCGTGCCCGCCGCGATGCGCGGCCACCCAGCGCGAGCGCGCACCCGGCGTCATCGGGAATCCGCGGCCGCCGCCGATGGCGATCCCCTGCGTCGAGCGACGGCGTCGGTGGCGCAGGACCGAGAGCGCGTCAGAGGCGAGATGCTCGGCCGAGGCGCGGAAGGTGGTCCATTTTCCGCCGACGAGACTGAGCAGCGGCATGCCCGCGACGACGCCCGCTTCGATACGGTAGTCGCGCGAAACGAACCCGGGGGCCAGGTCGCCGTGGGCCGGGAGCGGTCGAATACCCGAGAAACTGAACACGATGTCGTCGCGACGGAGCGTGATGTTCGGGAACACGTGCTTCACCAGGTCGAAGAAGTAGGCGATTTCCTGCTCGGTGCACACCGCCGGTTCACGGGGGTCCGCTTCGATGTCGGTCGTGCCGATGATGACCCGCCCGTTGAGTGGGTAGATGAGCACGATGCGGCCATCGGAGTGCTCGAAGAAGATTTCATTCCCGTGGGTGGCTTGCAGGAGCTCGGGATGCTTGACGACGATGTGCGAGCCCTTGGTGCCGCCCATGAACTGGCTCGGCGTGCCGAGCGCCGCATTGGTGAGGTCCGTCCAAGGGCCGGTGGCATTGATAACGAGTCGGGCCTGGAAGTCGAACTCGCCGCCATCGCGCTCGTCTCGCAGCCGGATACCGTCGGGTCCGGCTGCAACCGCGCTCACGTAATTAGCGGAGCGAGCACCTGCTGCCTGCGCGTCGGTGAGCACGTCGAGGGCGAGTCGTTCCGGGTCGCGCATCGAGGCGTCGAAATAGGTGGCCGTATATCGGACGCTCCGATTGAGCTGCGGGAAGGCTGATCGCGCTTCCCAACGGTTCCGGAAGCGGTGCCTAGGCACGGTGCCACCGGCCCGCGAGAAGGTGTCGTAGATGGCAAGGCCAATCTTGATGAGCAGTGCGCCACGCTCGCGCGGCGCGGCGGCGCCGTGGTTGATGAGCCGGCGGAAGGGCGCCGCGATGATGCCACTGAACGTCGAAAAAATGGGGATGGTCGTCGGGAGCGGACGGACGAGATGCGGAGCGGTCTTGAGGAGCGCGTTGCGCTCGACGACCGCCTCGTGGACGAGCCGGAACTCGCCGTTTTCGAGGTATCGGATGCCGCCGTGGACCATGTGGCTCGATGCGGCCGAGGCGCCCGACACGAAATCGTTGCGCTCGACGAGCGCGACATCGACTCCCTGAAGCGCCAAATCCCACGCGGTGGCGATGCCGTTGATGCCGCCACCAATGATGAGCACGTCGGCGCGAGGTCGCGCACGAAGCCGTGCCACACTCGGGCGCTCTGCGCGTGCCATGGGTCCCCTCACCTCGTGGGACTCAAGTCTAGGGTTCAGTCGGTCGCGCGGGCACGTGCCTCTGCGGCGGTGCGTCCACCGAGGGCCGCTTCGGCTTTCGCCTTCGCGTCTTCGAGCGTGACGGCCTTGAGTGCGGCTCGCACATCGGCGATCGCGGCAGCGGTCATCGAGAGCGTGGTCACGCCGAGGCCGACGAGCACCACTGCGAGGTCCGGATCGGCGGCCGCTTCGCCACACACCCCGACGGGCTTGCCCGCGGCCGCACCGGCGTCACCGAGCTGCTTGACCAGGCGGAGCACTGCGGGATGCCACGGGTCCTGGTAGCTCGCAACGGTGCCGAGCATGCGATCGGCGGCGAGGGTGTACTGGGTGAGGTCGTTCGTTCCAATGGAGACAAAATCGGCCGCCTCGAGCACCTGGTCCGCCACGAGTGCGAGCGATGGCACCTCGGCCATGACACCGGCGACCTTGACCCCGAGCTCGCGGGCCAGGTCGACAAAGTACCCGGTCTCTTCGGCGTCGGACACCATCGGGGCCATGACCCACACTTCGGCGCCGGAGTCACGTTCGGCGGCGACGAGCGCTTCGAGCTGGTCACGCAGGATGTTCTCCTTGACGCGGAGCGCGCGCAAGCCGCGCAGACCGAGGGCGGGGTTCTCTTCGTGCGCGTCGTTCAAGAAGGCGAGGGGCTTGTCGGCCCCGGCGTCGAGCGCGCGCACCACGACCTTCTTGCCGGCGAATGCGTCGAACACGGCCTTGTAGGCGACGGTTTGTGCGCCCACCGAGGGGGCCGTGTTGGCGTCGAGAAACAGGAACTCGGTGCGGAACAGACCGACACCCTCGGCACCCGCGGCGAGCGCGGCGGGCGCATCCTCTGCGGATCCGATATTGGCCAACAGCGGCACCTTGGTGCCGTCTGCGAGTTCGCCCGGGGTGGCCGGGGCGTGTGCGGCGGACAGCCACGCCTCGCGCCGGGCGAGGGCGTCCTCGATTGCGCGCGGGTCCGGGTCGACCGAGACCACGCCGTTCGCGGCGTCGACGATGACGTTGGTGCCGTCGGCCAGGTCCTCGGCGCCGACAACGCCGACGATCGCCGGGATGGACTTTGCGCGGGCGAGAATCGCGGTGTGGGAGGTCGGTCCGCCGTCACGGGTGATGAGCGCCTGCACGATGTCGAAGTTCAACAGTGCAGTATCTGCCGGAGCGAGGTCGCGTGCGACGAGGATGAACGGCTCGTCGCTCTCGGGGACACCCGGTGCGGGTACTCCTCGCAACTGGGCGATGACCCGCTGGGAGACGTCAGCGAGGTCCGCTGCACGCTCCGCCATGTATCCGCCGATGCCTTCGAGCATGGCTTGGAAGGCCGCGAACGCTTCGAAGACGGCACGCTCGGCGGTCTTTCCGGTGTCGATGCGCTTGGCGATGTCTTTGGCGAGCGCCGGATCTTTGGCCATCATGGCCTGGGCGTCGAGCACCTCTTGTGCGGCTCCGCCCGCTCGCGCGCCGCGGTGGGCGAGCCACTCGCTCACCGCCGAAGCCGCTGCGGCGACCGCGGCCTTCGCTTCGTCGGGCGTCTGCGTGGGCGTGACGTCGGCGGGCTCGGCGAGCGGTTCCGGCATCCGTACGACCTTGCCTGCGGCAATACCGCGACCGACGCCTACTCCGCTGAGCTCCATCGTTCCATCCTTCTCGCACTCGAGCCATTCGCAAGAGAACGGAACGGCTCGGAAAGAATACCCCGCGAGTTGCTTGACAATCAATCACAAACGGATGTAAAAACAGACAAATCAACATTTATCCTGGCAATCACCTGAGCGCGTGCGCTCCGGTTCCCAGGACTGACAACGAGGTCGCATGTACGCTCCGGAACGCCAACAGGCCATCCTGACGCGCGCCCGCCGCGACGGCCGGGTGGAAGTGCGCTCGCTCGCCGAAGACTTCAACGTCACGCCGGAAACGATCCGCCGCGACCTTACCCTCATGGAACGTCGTGGTCTCGTTCAGCGTGCCCACGGTGGAGCGATTCCGATGGAACGCCTGAGCATCGAGCCCCCGGTCGCAGACCGCGAAGGCCTGCTCACATCGGAGAAGGAACGCATCGCCCGCGCCGCGCTCGCCGAAATTCCCGAGAACGGCTCGGTCCTCTTTGATGCTGGAACCACGACCGCTCGCCTGGCTGAGCTCCTTCCCACCGAGACGAACCTGACGGTTGTGACGAACTCCCTCCCGATTGCCGCACAGCTGGCAACCCGCCCGAACATTGACCTGCACGTTCTCGGCGGGCACGTCCGTCAGCTGACGCTCGCGACGGTCGGCGCCTGGGCGAACGAGACGCTGCGCAAGGTCGCGGTCGATGTTGCGTTCATCGGAACGAACGGCATCACGGCCAGTCGCGGACTGACAACCCCCGACATTGAGGAGGCTCGGGTGAAGTCCCAGCTCATTGCCTCCGCTCGCCGAACCGTCGTGCTCGCCGACCACACCAAATTCGGTCGTGAAGACTTTGGCGTGGTCGCGCCACTCGCAGCCATCGACTGCATCATCACCGACAACGAACTCGACGCAGAACTCGCGGCAGAGATTGAGGCGGCCGGAGTGGACGTGGTCCGCGCATGATCGTCACCGTCACCGCCAACCCCTCCATCGACATCACGGTCGAGGTTCCGAGCTTCATCGTCGGCGAAGTGAACCGCGCCACTGCCACGAGCAAAGACCCGGCCGGCAAGGGGATCAACGTCGCGAGGGCACTGACGCGCAACGGCATCGTCACGAGTGCGGTGTTCCCGGCCGACCGATCCGGCGGTGCCTGGATTATCGATTCACTCGGCAAGCTGGGCGTTCCGACCCAGAGCATCCACATTGCCGGCGAAGTGCGCCAAAACATCACCGTCGTGGACGGCTCGGGCGAAACGACCAAGATCAACCAGGCCGGACCAACACTGTCCCCCGCCGAAGTCGAAGCTCTGACCGAACGCGTTCGAGAAGCCCTCGCTACCGGGCCTGCTTGGCTTGTCGCGGCGGGCTCGCTCCCGGGCGGAGTGGACAGTGACTTCTACGTCCAACTCGGCACGCTCGCCCGCGAAGCCAACGTGCGTTTCGCTGTGGACGCGTCTGGCGAAGCCCTTGGAGCCGTGGCTCACGCCGGTGTTGCCGACCTGCTCAAGCCCAACCTGGAAGAACTCGAGGATCTCGCCGAACGCTCACTCGACACGGTCGGTGCGGTCGTTGAATTCTGCCGGTCGCTCCCCGGGGGACCCGGCGCGTGCATCCTGGTCAGCCTCGGTGCGAATGGTGCACTTCTCGTTAATCGCGAACGCGTCCTGTGGGCGGGCCACCCGCCGGTCGTTCCCGACAGCACGGTCGGTGCCGGCGATTGCACGCTCGCGGGCTTTCTCGCCGACGACGCCCGCGCTCGACACGATGGTGCCGCCGAAGTCGACCCCCTTGCGGCGCGCCTGGTTTCGGCCGTCGCATGGGGTACGGCCGCAGTTCAACTTCCCGCGACAACGGTGCCATCCCCGGACCTCATCCGCCCGGGCGAGGTGGTGCTGCGCGCCGACGTTCCCCTGACCACATCAATCAAGGAGCTCCACGCATGACCGCAGCACCGGCACTGACCGACGAACACATCGTCGTTGTCGGCCTCCAGGCCACGACGAAAGACGACGCCATCCGCGAACTTGCGGACACCCTGCAGGCCGCTGGTCGCGTGAGCGACCTCGAGGTCTTCCTTGCCGATGTGCGTGCCCGCGAAGCCCAGATGGCGACCGGCCTGCACGGTGGTATCGGTATCCCCCACGCCCGCTCGGCTGGCGTCGTCACCCCGAGCGTCGCCGTGGGCACCACGCAGGCCGGCATCGACTTCGGCGCCCCGGACGGCCCCGCCCACCTGATCTTCCTGATTGCCGCTCCCGACGGGGCCGACGATCGTCACCTCACAATCCTCGCCGCACTCGCCCGCAAGCTCGTGCACGAGGACTTCCGCCAGTCGCTCCGCGACGCCACCAGCGGCGCCGAAATCGCCGCCATCATCCAGAAAGAGGTTCAGGCATGAACATCGTCGCCGTAACCAGCTGCATCACCGGCATCGCCCACACCTACATGGCTGCCGAAGCGCTCGAGCAGGCCGCGAAGCGTGCCGGCCACACCATCGCCGTCGAGACCCAGGGCTCGGCCGGATCGACCCCGATCAAGCAGTCCGTCATTGACGCAGCTGACGTGGTCATTTTCGCCGCCGACCTCGAGGTCAAGCAGCGCAGCCGTTTCAACGGCAAGCCCGTGCTGCGCGTCGGCGTATCCAAAGCTCTCAGCGACGCGGACAACGTCGTCGCTGAGGCCGTGAAGTCCGCAACGGACGGTACGGCAGAAATCGTCGGAGCAGGCGAAGCGGCTCAGCCCGCAGCTGCCCCGAAGGCTGAGAAGCCTGCGGCCGGCGAAAAGAAGGGCTTCTTCGGAAAGCTCTTCGGTTAAAGCACCACCCCCTAACGCAAAGAAGCATTGGAGGCTTCAATTGAGTAGTTCAACTATGGGACCGGGCACCCGTCTCCGCCTTTGGCTGATGACCGGTGTGTCCTACATGATCCCGATCGTCGCCGCTGGCGGCATCTTCCTTGCAATCGGTTTCGCACTCGGCGGGTTCGACCTCGGTAAGTGGGACTGGAGCTGGCAGGCCTACCTCGGTGGGCACGACGGCGAAGCAGCGGTCAACCTCACCACGCAAATGGGCTGGGCGCGACTCTTCGCGAGCCTCGGTAAGTTCGGGCTGACCTTCGCGGTCCCCGTGCTCGCCATGTTCATCGCGTATGCAATCGCCGACCGTCCGGGCCTCGTTCCGGGCTTCCTTGCTGGCTTCATCGCCATCAACAACGGCTCGGGCTTCCTCGGCGCTATCGCCGGTGGTCTGCTCGCCGGTGCTGCTGCACACTACCTCGCCAAGCTCCGCTTGCCGCGCGGCATTGCTCCGCTCATGCCGGTCCTGATCATCCCGATCGTGTCGTCGTTCATCGTCGCCGTTCTGATGATTACCGTCATCGGTGTTCCGGTGGCAACCGTCCTCGAGGCGCTCAAGACCTGGATGGCCGGCCTGACCGGTGGCAACCTGGCTCTGCTCGGTGTCCTCCTCGGCCTCATGATGGCATTCGACATGGGTGGCCCGGTCAACAAGGTGGCATACACCACCGCTGTTGCCCTCCTCACCGAGGCTGGCGCAGACGCTGCACCGAACGACCCGAAGCTCGTCATCATGGCAATCGTCATGGCTGCCGGCATGACCCCGCCGCTCGGTCTCGCCCTCGCAACCGCGCTTCGCAAGAACCTGTTCTCGAAGTCGGAGCGTCAGGCCGGTAACGCTGGCTGGGTGCTCGGCGCATCGTTCATCACCGAAGGTGCCATTCCGTTCGCTGCAGCTGACCCGATTCGCGTGATCCCCTCGATCATGATCGGTTCGGGCGTCACCGGTGCTCTCGTCGGCCTGTTCCAGGTCGGCAGCCGCGCACCGCACGGTGGCATCTGGGTTGCTGGCATGGTGTCGAGCCCGCTCATGTGGCTCCTCGCTGTCGCCATCGGCACCGTCGTGACCGCGCTCCTCGTCATCGTTGCCAAGGGTCTTGGCAAGGGCGAGAACGCCGCAAGCGACGAAGAGCTGGAGGAAGCGATTGCCTAAGGCAACTCGTTCTGTGACCGTTGGTTCCCGCGTCGGCCTGCACGCCCGTCCGGCCAGCCTGTTCGTTCAGGCGGTCGGCGGCAGCGGCCACGAGGTAACCATCAGCAAAGCCAGTGGCGACTCAGCCGACGGCGCCAGCATCCTTGCGGTGCTCGCCCTCGCTGTGAGCCACGGCGACTCGCTGGAACTGGTCGTTGAGGGAGATGACGCAGAGCGCGTAGCCGATGAGCTCGCCGCTGTGCTCGCATCTGACCTCGACGCCTAGATCCGTCACGCGGAGCGGCTCGGTACCCCTGGGTACCGAGCCGCTTCTCGTTGTGCGGTGTGGTCCGAGAAGGTGCCGGATAGGCTGAGCGCGTGATGGAGGGGAACCGACCTGGTCAATCGTGGCCACGGCGCATGGCGAGTCGCGTCTGGCACTCACTGCCGGCTCGAGTCTGGCGCCGCGTCATCGACAGCAACGGACTGCTACTCAGCGCCGGCGTCAGCTACCAAGCCCTCTTTGCCACCTTTGCCGCCGTGTACATCGGTCTGGTCACGGTTGGATCCTGGTTCGTCGCCGACGAATCACGCTTGGGCCCGCTCGTCGATACGCTCAACACCACCGTCCCGGGACTCATCGGCGACGGGGGCGCCATCTCTCGGGACCAACTCATCGCCCTCACCCAACAACGCGTCGCCGAACTCGGACTCAGTGGCGTGCTCGCGCTCGGAGTGCTGCTCTGGACTGCGAGTGCGTGGATTACGACCTCACGGTTGGCCATCCGGGCCGTGCTCGGCCTTCCCGAGAGCGACTCGTCGCTCGTGTGGACGCGGATTCGCGACGTCATCGCCGCCCTCGCCTTCGGTGCGATGTTCGTCGCCGGGGCTGTCGTCACCACGGCCTCCACCCGACTGTTCGGTGCGCTCCTGGGATGGCTCGGTGTGACCGACGATCTCGGTCTCGGTGGCCTCGTCACCCAGGCTCTCGGCCTTGGCGTCGTGTTCGTCATCGACACCGTCGTGCTCGCGGTCATGTTCCGCCGACTTTCGGGGGCCGAGTTGGGAGTCCGAGACGTGGCCGGAGGGGTGCTCCTCGGTGGGGCGACACTCACCGGGCTCCAGGTCGTCGGGTCCAACGTCATCGTCGGCGGCATCCCAAACCCGCTCCTGGCGAGCTTCGTCGTGCTGGTCACGCTCCTGTTGTGGTTTCGACTCGCCGCAATTGTCACACTCACCGCGGCGGCGTGGATTGCCGAACATGCCATCGACGAGGGCACGCCGCTTCCCGAACGGGTCCGACCTGCGCGGGATGGGAGCCGGACCGCTCGGTAGGATTACGGCGTGAGCCTGCGAATTGCGACCGTCAATGTGAATGGTGTCCGTGCCGCCTATCGAAAGGGCATGGGAGAGTGGCTCGCGAATCGCGGGGTCGACATTCTCGCCCTTCAAGAGGTCCGTGCCGAAACGAGCGACCTCGTCGGTCTCCTCGGCCCAGAGTGGCACGTCTGGCATGACGCCGCGACCGCAAAGGGCCGCGCCGGTGTGGCGGTTGCGAGCCGGATTCCGACCGACGTCAGCCGAATCGCGCTCGGCCCCGACGAGTTTGACAGCGCGGGTCGCTGGCTCGAAACCGACTTCGCTGTGGACGGCGTGACCGTTACCGTCATCAGCACGTACGTTCACTCGGGCGAGGTCGGCACGCCCAAGCAGGTTGAGAAATACAAGTTCCTTGACGCGATGACCGCCCGGATGACGGAACTCACCGTTCCGGGCGCCGCGGTCGTGGTGCTCGGCGACCTGAACGTGGGCCACCGCACGCTCGACATCAAGAACTGGAAGGGCAACGTCAAGAACGCCGGCTTCCTCCCGGAAGAGCGCGCCTACTTCGACCGATGGTTGGGCGCCGAGGGTGAACCCGACTACAACGCGGGCGCTGGGCTCGGCTGGATCGACGTCGGTCGCGCTGCGGCTGGCGAGGTTGCCGGTCCGTACACCTGGTGGTCGCAGCGCGGGAAGGCCTTCGACACCGACACCGGTTGGCGAATCGACTACCACCTCGCCACCCCGGCACTCGCCGCGGTCGCCGAGGGGTACACGGTTGACCGTGCCAACAGTTGGGACACCCGTTGGTCAGACCATGCACCCGTGGTCGTCGACTACCGCACTGAGGAGATTCGCGCATGAGCCGACCCATCAGCTTTTCGGGAATGCAACCCTCGAGCGACTCACTGCACCTCGGCAACTACCTCGGCGCGCTCGTTCCGATGGCCAAACTTCAAGACGACTACGAAGCGATTTACTGCGTGGTTGATTTGCACGCCCTGACGGTTCCGCAAGATCCAAAGGTGTTGCGCGAAAACACTCGTCGTACCGCCGCCCAGTACATTGCCGGAGGACTCGATCCGGCTCGCTGCACCGTGTTCGTGCAGTCTCACGTGCCGGCTCACGCCGAGCTTGCATGGGTGCTGTCGACCCTCACGGGCTTCGGTGAGGCAAGCCGAATGACCCAGTTCAAGGACAAGTCGGCCAAGGGCGGAGCAGAATCGGCCAACGTGGGCCTGTTCACCTACCCGATCCTGATGGCGGCCGACATCCTGCTCTACGACACGAACGTGGTCCCGGTTGGCGACGACCAAAAACAGCACGTTGAGCTCACGCGCGATCTCGCCCTGCGTTTCAACTCACGATTCGGCGAGACCCTCGTGGTGCCGGAGATTTCGATTCGCGGCGAGGCCGCGCGCGTCTACGACCTGCAGAACCCGAGCTCCAAGATGTCCAAGTCGGCCGAGAGCGAGTCCGGGCTCATCAAGCTCATGGATGAACCCGCCGTGAACGCCAAGAAGTTCAAGAGCGCCGTGACTGACACGGAGCGCGAGATTCGGTACGACCGTGCCAGCAAGGCGGGCATCTCGAATCTGCTCGACATCTTCTCTGCGGTCAGCGGCGAGTCCATTGCCTCCCTCGAGGAACGCTTCGCGAGCAGCGGCTATGGCGACCTCAAGGGCGCCGTCGCTGAGGCGGTCATCGACACGGTCGCCCCTATTCGTGAGCGCACCCTCGAACTGCTCGCGGACCCGGCCGAGCTCGACCGACTGTTGGCTGCGGGGGCCGAGAAGGCCGCGGAGCGGGCCGAGGCAACGCTCGCCCGTGTCTACGACCGGGTCGGGTTACTGCGACGTCGCTGAGAACCATGAAGGGGAATAGGTTTTTCCCCGGTGCGTTGACTACGCTTCAGAGGTACGTGTTTCGGGGTCGGTGAAAATCCGAGCCGGCGGTGAAAGCCCGCGAACCCTCTTGGCTTCGGCCGAGTGGGCCGAACCGGTGAAATTCCGGTGCCGACGGTCAAAGTCCGGATGGGAGAAATACGCGCAGGGTTCGACCCTGCCGTTTGCCACCCCCGAAACCAGAAAACGGACGGGACGATGGCAACAGATTTCGATTGGGAAGCGCTCATGCAGCGCGCCTTCGACGCCGCCACCCTCGGCCCGGAACGCGGCATTAATCCGCGCGTCGGATGTGTCCTGGTCTCGGCGAGTGGCGAGGTGCTCGCGGTGGGGCACCACCGCGGTGCCGGCACACCGCACGCGGAAGTCGACGCGCTCAGCCAGATTGACGGCCCGCTGCCGGCAGGCACGACGGCGGTCGTGTCTCTTGAGCCATGCAACCACACCGGCCGGACCGGACCGTGTGCCGAAGCCTTGCTCGCAGCCGGAATCGCTCGAGTGGTGTACTCAGTCAGCGATCCGGGTGATGCCTCTGCGGGTGGGGCCGAGCGCCTGCGCGAGCACGGCGTGGAGGTCATCGGTGGTGTCCGATCGACCGAGGGCGAAGTGGTCCTCGGCTCATGGCTCGTGGCGGCGCGGCTTGGCCGCCCGTGGATTGTGGTCAAGTGGGCCCAATCGGTCGACGGTCGTGCCGCCGCCAATGACGGCTCAAGCCAGTGGATTAGCGGCCCCGAGGCTCGCGCCGACGTGCACCTCGAGCGCAGTCTGGCCGATGGCATCGCGGTCGGCACCGGCACGGTGATCGCCGACGACCCGGCCCTGTCGGCTCGACGTGGCGACGGACTGTATACCGACCAGCCCATTCCCGTGGTGTTCGGCCGACGCGAGGTGCCGGCAACCGCGAAGCTTCGTTCCGGCCAACACGAGCCCATCTTCGTGAGCGGCGAGGACCTCGCAGCCGACCTCGCGAGCCTGCCCGGCCGCGGCGTACGCACCCTCTTCGTTGAGGGAGGCCCGACCCTCGTGTCATCCCTCCTCACGGGCGGATGGGTGGACGAGTTGCTCGTGTACCAGGCGCCGCTCCTGCTGGGCGGCGCGCGCCGGGCCATCGAGAATCTCGGCATCGGCACACTAGCCGAAGCCCAGCATTGGACGTTCACCGAGGTCAGCCAGCTGGGCGCCGACCTGAAATTGAGATTGCGGAGAGGATGACATGTTCACCGGACTGATTGAAGAAATCGGCGAAATCACGGCCATCGAGCCGGTTGCGGATTCGCTGCGCCTGACGGTGCGCGGGCCGCTCGTCGTTTCCGACGCGCAACACGGTGCATCGATCTGTGTGAGCGGGGTGTGCCTTACCGTCATCGAGCAAAGCTCGGACAGCTTCACCGCCGACGTCATGGCGCAATCCATTCGGATGAGCGCTCTCGGTGGTGCCGTGGTCGGCACGAAGGTCAACCTCGAGCGGGCCGCCGCACTCGGCGACCGTCTGGGTGGCCACATCGTGCAAGGCCACGTTGACGGCACCGGAACGGTGATTGACGTGCGTCCCGCCGAGCAGTGGCGGGTGCTGCGTGTGCGCATCTCCGACGACCTCGCGCCGCTCGTCGTCGACAAGGGCTCCATCACCATCGACGGAGTCTCCCTCACGTTGAGCGCGATCGGTTCCGACGCCGAGGGCCACTGGGGTGAAGTGTCGCTCATTCCGGAAACCCTGATTGCGACGACCCTCGGCGAGCGCGTCGTTGGCGACCTCGTCAACCTCGAGACGGACATCGTTGCCCGCCACGTCCAACGCTTGATGCAGTTCACGAACAGTGCCGAGATTCCCTCGTCACTCCAACCGGGCAACCGCCCTCAACGGAATGGAGCGAGCGCATGAGTCTCGCCAGTATCCCCGCAGTACTCGATGCCCTTCGCGCCGGACGCCCGGTGCTCGTTGCCGACGACGAAGGTCGCGAGAACGAGGGCGACGTGATCTTCTCGGCCGCACTGGCCACGCAGCACTGGATGGCGTGGACCATTCGCAACACCTCTGGCTACCTGTGCGTGCCGCTGACAAACGAGATCGCGGACCGGCTTGAGCTCCCACTGATGACCGAGGTCAACCAGGATGTCCGCCGCACCGCATACACCGTCACAGTGGACGCCGCGGAGGGCATCACGACCGGCATCAGTGCGGCCGACCGCACGCACACCGCTCGGGTGCTCGCCGACCCGAACGCCACCCCGAGCAACCTCATCCGCCCCGGCCACCTCGTGCCGATTCGCGCGGTTGAGGGCGGCGTGCGCGAGCGTGCCGGACACACCGAGGCCGCGGTCGATTTGATGAAACTTGCCGGCTTGCCGCCAGTGGCCATCATCGGCGAGGTTGTCCAGGATGATGGCGAGATGATGCGCCTCACCGGACTGCTCGAGATGGGTGAGCGAGAGGGACTTCTCGTCACCACCATTGCCGAACTCACTCGCTACCTCGACGCGAATCCGGCCGACCGCGAGGCGCTCGACTCGACCGCTCCGGCGGAGCTCGGTCGCGTGAGCTTCGAAGTCGAAACGACCGTCCCGACGAGCCACGGCCCGATTCGCATGCGCGCCTACCGTGACCGGGTCACCGGAGCCGACCACCTCGCTCTCGTCGCTGGCGAGATCGGACAGGATGCCCTCATCCGGGTGCACTCAGAGTGCCTCACCGGCGAAGCGCTCGGTTCGCTCAAGTGCGAGTGCGGCCCGCAGCTCGACGCCGCCCTCGAAACCATCAGCCGTGATGGTGGCGTGGTGCTCTATCTGCGCGGCCAAGAGGGGCGCGGAATCGGCCTCATCAACAAGTTGCGCGCCTACCGTCTGCAGGAGGACGGCCTCGACACACTCGACGCGAACCTTGCGCTCGGTCTGCCGGCAGACAAGCGCGACTACGGGGCGGCGGCGGCCATGCTGCACGACCTCGGGCTCGAGCGCGTGCGCTTGCTCTCGAACAATCCAGACAAAGCGGCCCAGCTCGCGAAATACGGGGTGACGGTCACCGAGCAGGTGCCCCTCATCGTCGGTGTCGGCGCGTTCAACGAACAGTACCTGGCCACCAAGGGTGCCCGCATGGGTCACCTCATCACGGCGGAGCAGCTCCAGTCGGTCGGTGAGGTCGCCGAATGAGCGGCGCCGGTCGCCCCGAACTCGCGCTCAACGGTCACGGCCTCCGGGTCGTCATCGTCGCGGGCTCGTGGCACACGGAGATCAGCGACGGGCTCATCGCCGGCGCTCAGCGCGCCCTCGACGCCGCCGGCGCAGAGCACTCGCTCGTGCGCGTTCCGGGCGCTTTCGAGCTCCCCGTCGTGAGTAAAGCCGCGCTGCTGTCCGGGGCCGACGCGGTCGTGGCCCTCGGGGTCATCATCCGCGGCGGGACGCCGCACTTCGAGTTCGTGTCGAACGCGGCCACGGACGGCCTCACCCAGCTCGCCCTCGCGACGGGAAAGCCGGTCGGATTCGGCGTGCTCACCCTCGACGACGAACAGCAGGGCTTGGATCGGGCTGGACTCCCCGGCTCACGCGAGGATAAAGGCGCCGAAGCCGCTGAGGCGGCGGTGCACGCCGCGCTCAGCATTCGAGCACTGCTCGGGAGCTAGGGCTTCCAGCTCATCAGCACGACCACGCCGATGAGCAGCAGGGTGACGATGCCGTTGCTTGCGGCAAGCGCGCCATACCCGGTCTTGCTCGAGCCGGCTTCAACAGCGTCTGCTCCCGAGCGCAGTGCGGGGAGCACGACGAACAGCGTGAGACCGAGCGCGACAACGTAGAGCACGATCGACCAGATAATCCAGGGCGAGCTGAAGCTCCAGTCTTCCTCGGAGCCGGCCACCCCGAGGGCGCCGAAGCCGAGCATGAATACCAGCAGCGAAGCGAAGGCGAAGATTGTCGTCGAACGCTCGACGGTGCGAACCGAACCCACGTCACCGCGGCGCAGGGCGGCCATGCCGGTGTGCGGAAGAAGCGCCATAGGCCCGATAATGAAGACGGCCGTGGCAATGTGCAGGATTGGCAAGAGTTCCATGGCCTCAGCGTATCCCCGTTTCTGCCGATGACGTCGGATGGGTCGCCCAAGATTTCAACTCGATTGGAGAGCGCATGGCGCAGCGAGGTCGCGGTGGACGCGGTTCCCGAATGAGTGAGGGGCCGCGCGGATCCTTCCGCCAATTGCTCCCCTATCTTGCCGAGCACCGCACCATGCTCACCGTGGCCGTCGTGCTCAGCGTCATTGGCGCCCTCGCCCAGCTCGCTCAGCCCACGATTGTCGCCGTCGTCATCGGCAAGGTACAGAGCCAGGAACCGTTCGGCGCTCTGGTCGCTCTCCTGGTATCCCTCGTCATTACGGCGGCGGCGATCAGTGCCGTCCAGCACTACCTGTTGCAGCGTGCCGGCACCGCGGTGGTGCGTTCGGCCCGCGTTCGGCTCGCCCACCACCTGCTGCGTCTGCCCATCCGTGAGTACGACACTCGCCGCACCGGCGACCTCGTCTCTCGTGTCGGTTCGGACACCACATTGCTGTACGCGGTGATGACGCAAGGCCTCATCGATTCGCTCGGTGGCGCGTTTGTCCTCCTCGGCGCACTCATCGCCATGTGTGTGCTCGACCCCGTGCTGCTCGGGGCGACCGTGCTCGTGGTGCTCGTCGCCGTCATCCTCGTCGTCGCCCTCGGCGGCCGGATGCGCCAGGCGAGCCGGGAACAGCAAGAGCGGGTGGGCGATCTTGCCGCGGCCGTGGAGCGCGCCCTCTCGGCCATCCGCACGATTCGAGCGAACACCGCCGAGCAGCGTGAAACCGAGGCCATTCGGGCTCAGGCCGACCGTGCATATGACGCCGGTGTGAAGGTGGCGCGCTACTCCGCGTTCGTCGTACCGGTGGCAATGGTGGCCCTGCAGGTCTCGCTTCTGGTGGTGCTGGGTCTTGGCGGATTCCGGGTCGCGAGTGGCGCAATCAGCGTCGCCTCGCTCGTCGCCTTCATCATGTTCCTGTTCCTCATGGTCGGCCCGCTGGGCACCGCGTTCGGCGCAATCAGTTCGGTCAATCAGGCGCTCGGGGCGCTCGGCCGCATCACCGAAGTGCTTGACGTCCCCGCCGAAACCGCGGGTGACGCGCTCATCGCAGAGGGTCTCGCGGCCGGTCTCGCACCGACAAACGCGCCGGCAATTGCGTTCGAAGGCGTGAGTTTCGGCTACGAGGGTGGCAGCGACGTGCTGCACGGTGTGAGCTTCGCGGTACCCGCCGGCAAACGGCTCGCGCTGGTGGGTCCCTCGGGCGCGGGCAAGTCGACCTCACTCGCCCTCATCGAGCGCTTCTACGACCCCACCGCGGGTGCGGTTCGCTTGTTTGGCGACGACATTCGCGGCCTGGAGCGCAAAGACCTGCGTTCACGGATTGGCTATGTCGAGCAGGAGGCGCCGGTGCTTGCCGGATCCCTGCGTGAGAACCTCTTGCTCGCGGCGCCGGAGGCGAGCGACGACGACTGTGAGCGTGTGCTCCGCACGGTGAACCTCGGCGAGGTGCTTGACCGCGACGAGCGCGGCTTGGACGCGCCGGTCGGTGAGGACGGCGTGATGCTGTCCGGTGGCGAGCGCCAGCGGCTCGCGATTGCGCGGGCACTCTTGCAAGCCCCCGAGGTGCTGCTCTTGGACGAGTCGACCTCGAGCCTCGATGGCGTGAACGAGCAGCGCATGCGTGCCGCAATCGATGCGGCGTCGTCGAACCGCACGCTCATCGTGATTGCCCACCGACTTTCGACCGTGGTCGACGCGGATGTCATCGTGGTGCTCGAACAGGGCCGCGTGCTCGGCTCAGGTACACACGAAGAGTTGCTCGAGTCGGTGCCGCTCTACCGCGAGCTCGCCGCGACCCAGCTCCTCACCTGAAGATGAGGTGCCAAAAATGACTGCAGCCGAGGAATCGGGAGCGCCCTTCGCAACCATGCTGGTATCGGTTGCGCGGGTCCGCATGCTGAGCCCCACTTTCCGTCGTGTAACGTTCACCGGGCCAACCGTCCGAGAGATTGCCGACACGAGATGTGACCAGCGAATCAAGTTGCTCCTCCCCACTCCGTCGAGCAATCTCGAAGAGTTCGTTGGAAACCACGATTGGTACGCAGCCTGGCGCGCCGCGCCCGAGGCCAATCGGCCCATCATGCGCACGTACACCCTCCGTGAAGTGCGTGCCGAGTCGGCCGAGTTTGACGTCGATTTTGTCCTGCACGGACGCTCCGGTCCGGCTTCCGCTTGGGCGGGCGATGCACAACCGGGTGACACGATTGCTGTTGTCGTGCCAGTGCGCGGATATTCTGGCCGCCACGGTGGTATCGACTGGAATCCACCTACCGGGGTCGGGCGGGTCTTGATTGCGGCCGATGAGACGGCACTTCCGGCTGTTTCCGGGATTTTCGAACGAATGGATAATCGCACCCAAGGCATCGCTGTGATCGAGGTGCCGCATGCGGGAGACGTGCAAGCTCTCAGCCCAGCACCGCCCGGAATCGACCTGCGGGTGGTGGTCCGATCTGGCGAACCGGGAAGTCGCCTTGTCCCCGCCGTGGCGGCTGCGGCTATGACCATTGCGTCAGCAACCACGGTCGCGCCTGTCGAGCTATCAGAGATTGACATCGATACGGAGATTCTCTGGGAGGTGCCAGACGTCGAGGACGACGCGCAATCGACGGATGCGGGCGGCCTGTACGCCTGGCTCGCTGGGGAGTCGGCCGCAATTAAGTCGCTTCGGCGCCTTCTCGTATCCGAACTCGGGGTACCACCGCAGAGTGTTGCATTCATGGGGTATTGGCGAATGGGTCAAAGTTCGTTCTGACATCCAATTGGACAGGGCGATTAGGTAAGGCTAACCTAATGAAAGTTCATGCAAACTCGTTAGGAATCGCCTTTATGTCCCGTCGCACCTGGTATCGAACCGTCTCAACGTCTCTCCTTGCCGCCGCGAGCTTGGCCCTCACCGCCTGTGCTACGGGCTCCCCTGGTGCCACCAACGCCAATGTGCCAACCGACTCATTCCCCGTAACCATCGACCACGCGTTCGGTCAGACGGTAATCTCTGAGGTCCCCCAACGAGTCGCATCCGTTGCTTGGGGCAATCAAGATGTGGCGCTCGCGCTCGGCATCATCCCTGTCGGAATGGCCGGCGGCGCCTGGGGCGACGACAACGGAGACGGAATCCTGCCGTGGACATTTGACGCCCTCAATGGCCTCGGCGCGACGGGCGCTTCGCTCCCCGTTCTGTTCGACGAAGTCGATGGAATCAACTTTGAAGCGGTCGCCTCCGTCAATCCCGACGTAGTCCTCGCTGCATACTCGGGCCTGTCGGCCGAGGACTTTCAAACGCTGAGCGCAATTACCCCGCACGTTGTGGCATATCCCGGACTCGCCTGGGGAACGAATTGGCGCGAAATGGCACTCATCAACGGTGCCGCTCTGGGCAAGCGTTCGGCGGCCGAAGCGCTTGTCGCGAAAGTGGACGCGACGATTGCCGAAGCCAAGAGCCGATACCCGGATGTTGCTGGGAAAACGGTCGCGTACACCTACCTCAACCCATCCGATCTGAGTTCGATTAGCGTCTACACGCCAATCGACGCCCGGGTGCAGTTCACACAGGACCTCGGTTTGGGGCTGTCTCCGCGGCTCAAGGACATCATCGGCGACTCTCAGGAGTTCTTCGCCACCATTGCCGCCGAAAACGCTGACAGCATTGATGCCGACATTTTGGTCACCTATGGCGACGACAGCACCTTGGCCCTCCTTCAGGCTCACCCGCTGATCGGCAAGATTCCTGCCGTCCAGCGCGGCTCGGTTGTCATCTTGCCCAATGCGACGCCGCTCGCTGCCGCAACGTCGGGCCCCACGGTGCTGTCCATTCCGTGGGCGCTGGACCGCTACCTCGGCCTGTTCCAAGCCGCGGCCATTCAGGTTAAGTGAATCGAGCTCGGCGGTTCGCGGTCACGCTCACCCTGAGTGTGACCGCGCTCGCCCTGACGTCAGTGGCCTCCATAGTTTGGGGATCACGCGACGTCGCAATCTCCGAAGTCATCACTGCACTCACTGATCCGTCCGCGAACGGAATCGCTGAAGCAGCCGTGCGAGAGCGTATTCCCCGCACCATACTCGGCCTCCTCGTTGGGGCGGCCCTGGGGCTGTCGGGCGCAGTGATGCAGGGCATTACCCGCAATCCGCTTGCCGATCCCGGTCTGAGTGGGGTGAACGCTGGGGCGGCATTCGCAGTTGTGAGTGCCCTCGCTCTCGCCGGAACACCGGCACCCGGGACACTCATGTGGGTGGCGCTGGCTGGTGCGACTCTCGCTGCAATCGTTACCGCTGTGCTGGGTTCAGCCGGACCTGGTGGGGCAAGCCCACTCAAGCTCGCCCTTGCCGGTGCGGCCGTGAGCGCCGTGTGTGCATCGCTCACCAACGCAGTTCTCCTGCCTCGCGTCGACATCATGACCGAATATCGGTTCTGGCAGATCGGCAGCATCGGCGGCGCGGATGTCCACCTGTTCGCCGCCGCCGCTCCGTTCCTCATCGTGGGGGGCGTTTTCGCGCTCAGTTCAATGCGTGCGCTCAACACGCTCGCGCTCGGCGATGAACTCGCCACCGGGGTGGGGCTCCACGTGCCACGTGCCCGCCTCGTTGGCGCAACCGGTGCCGTCATGCTCGCCGGCACCGCGACGGCATTGGCGGGACCGATTGTCTTTGTTGGCCTCGTCGCACCTCACGTCGCTCGGCTCCTACTCGGCAGTGACTACCGCTGGATTCTGCCCGCGTCAGTAGGCTTCGGAGCAATCCTTGTCGTCGCGGCTGATGTCCTCGGACGGATCCTCTCGCGGCCGAGCGAGATCGAAGTCGGCATTACTCTCTGTCTCATTGGCGCCCCTATCTTCATTGCAATTGCTCGCCGGAATCGGATTGCCCAACTGTGAGTTCCTCCGCGACCCTCAGGTTGAAACGCCAACAGCGTCAGCGCCGAACTCGGCTGGTGAACGCCCTTTTGGCGCTGACCGTCTGTTCACTTGCGGTTCTGGGACTCTGCCTGGGCGTTCAGTCCCTCGCACTGGACCAGGTCTTCAACATTCTGATCGGCCAATCCACGGAGCAGTCATTTGTCGTGACCGGACTGCGATTACCCCGAGTGCTCACCGCAGTTGTGGCCGGCGCAGCGTTTGGATTCGCCGGTGTCACCTTTCAAGTTCTCCTGCGGAATCCGCTGGCAAGCCCCGACATCATTGGCATCAGCGCGGGAGCGAGCGCCAGTGCCGTCGCCGGAATCCTGCTGTTTGGAGCGACCGGTTTGGCGCTGACCGGTTTGGCGCTCATGGGCGGTCTCGCGACGGCAGCCGTTATCTTCTTGCTGTCCCAACGTGGCGGCACCCTGGGGCTCCGTCTCATTCTGGTTGGAATTGGCTGTGCGGCACTGCTCACCGCCGTTACCCAGTGGATGCTTGCTCGAGCGAATCAATGGGATGTGTTGGCCGCCCTCCGATGGTTGACCGGGAGTTTGAACAGCGCGTTTTGGCCGGCGTTGTGGCCATTGCTCAGCGGATTCGCGCTCGTCGCGCCGTTTCTCCTCTTCGCCGCTCGTTCTGTCCCCGTCCTGCAGCTTGGGGACGATGTCGCAACTGGTTTGGGGGTACGGCCGCGCCGGCTTCGTGCCACACTGCTCATTATCGCCGTGCTGCTCATCGCCGTAGCCACCGCGACGACGGGGCCAATCGCGTTTGTCGCCCTTCTTGCCGGGCCAATAGCGTCACGGCTCGTTCGACGCGAGTCATTTCCATTGGTAACGGCCGGTCTCACCGGGGCAATCATCGTGCTCAGCGCCGACCTCGTGAGTCAACATCTCGCACCCGTGAACTATCCCGTCGGTGTCGTCACCGGCCTTATCGGCGCTCCCTTCCTGTTGTTCCTCCTCGCCCGCGCTCACCGACAAGGAATATCAATATGAATGTGATTGCTCCCCGGAGCGACAGTCGCCTGCATGCCGAGCAGGTGTCGGTGAACTTCGACGGCCATCGGGTGTTGCACGCGGTCGACCTTCACCTACCAGCGGGAGAAATCAGCGTCTTCGTTGGAGCGAATGGCAGCGGGAAGTCGACCTTGTTTCGCGCGCTCGCTCGGCTCATCGCACCACATGACGGGCGCGTGACTCTCGACGGCCAATCGATTTCGCACCTTCCCACGCGTCAGGTCGCGCAAACACTCGCGCTATTGCCGCAAAATCCGATTGCCCCGGACGGAATCATTGTCGCCGATCTCGTAGGTCGCGGGCGCTACCCCCACCTCGGCGCGTTCGGTCGATGGAGCCACGGTGATGATGACATCGTGAAAGCCTCGCTCGACGCCACAGGCGTGGCGGACCTCGCTCAGCGACGAATCGAGGAGCTCTCGGGCGGACAGCGTCAACGTGTTTGGCTCGCCATGACCCTTGCTCAACGGGCCGACATCGTCCTTCTTGACGAACCGACGACCTTTCTCGACGTGCGCCACCAAATTGACACGCTCGAGCTCATTGCCGAATTGAATCGCGACCATGGAACGACCATCGGCATGGTGTTGCATGATCTCAATCTTGCATCTCGGTATGCCGACCATTTGTTTGCCATCGCCGGCGGACGCATCGTCGCGACGGGAACACCTGAGGAAGTCATCACCCCAGAGACGGTCAAGTCGGTCTACGACCTCGAGTGCATCGTCGTTCCAGATCCGGTCACCGGCTCGCCCCTGGTGGTTCCCCTGCAGCGCCAAGCCCAGCGTGACGCACATACGATTCGGCAGAACATTCCTCCCGGCCGCGATGCCACGCTACCCTGACCTCGCGGCCATCTCTCGCAATCACTTGCGCATGCGTCTCGACAGCAGCCAGTTTGAATCTCTGCGCCGGAAAGCCTGTCCTTCCATACATTGGGCGCAGCACTGGCGAGGCCGCTGATGTCTCGCACGCACAAATGACATACCGTGTCTGTCGCGCATCGGTGCAAGCGCCGCGCTGAAACATATCCGGCCCCCATCGCACACGCAACGATGGGGGCCGGACGGGGGTTCGATCCGGCCGGGCACACGCCACCGCGACCGGATCGAAGACTCGCTACTCCATGCGTTCCAGCTGGTAGCGCAAACTTGCCAGTTCGGCGTTCAGAGCTGCCGGCACACGGCCGTTGAACTGCTCGAAGTAGGCCTCGGTCAGCTCGCATTCGGCGAGCCAGCTCTCCGGGTCAATCTCGAACAGCTCGGCGAGCGCTTCAGGCGCAATGTCGAGGCCTTCGACGTCGAGTTCGTCCGCTGCCGGCAGGATGCCAATCGGGGTCTCGCGGCCTCTCACCGTGCCCTCGAGCCGTCCCACAATCCACTCGATAACGCGCGAGTTTTCGCCAAAACCAGGCCACAGGAACGAGCCGTCGTGGCCACGACGGAACCAATTCACCTGGAACAGGGCCGGAGCCTTCGTGCCGAGCGTGCGCCCCATCTTCAGCCAGTGCGCCCAGTAGTCGGCCATGTTGTAGCCGCAAAACGGCAGCATCGCGAACGGGTCCCGGCGGAGTTCACCGACCGTCCCCTCCGCCGCAGCGGTCTTCTCGCTCGAGATGGTCGCCCCCATAAACACACCGTGCTTCCACGAGCGGGCTTGTGCGACCAATGGCACATTGGTTGCGCGGCGGCCACCGAACAGGATGGCATCGACCGGCACCCCGGCGAACGCCTCCCAGTCGTCCGAGATTTGCGGACACTGCGCGGCCGCGACCGTGAAACGCGAATTCGGGTGCGCGGCAAGCCGGCCCGAATTCGGCCTCCACGGTTGGCCCTGCCAGTCGGTGAGGCGCTCGGGCACCGCGTCGGTGAGCCCCTCCCACCACACATCGCCATCCTCGCGGAGTGCGACGTTGGTGAAAATGACGTTCCCCCAGAGTGTCTGAACTGCCGTCGGATTGGTGGACTCGCCGGTGCCCGGCGCCACCCCAAAGAATCCGGCTTCGGGGTTGATCGCGTAGAGTCGCCCGTCCTCGCCGGGTCGCATCCACACGATGTCGTCGCCGAGTGTCTCCACCTTCCAACCTGGAATGGTGGGGCGGAGCATGGCGAGGTTGGTTTTGCCACAGGCCGACGGGAACGCCGCCGCAATGTGGAACGCTTTGCCGGCGGGCGACGTGACCTTGATGAGCAGCATGTGCTCGGCCATCCAGCCTTCGTCGCGGCCCATCACGGAGGCGATGCGCAACGCGAACGCCTTCTTTGCCAGGATGGCGTTGCCGCCGTATCCGGAACCGAAGGACCACACTTCGCGCGAGTCGGGGAACTGCACGATGTACTTCGTCTCGTTGCACGGCCAGGCCACGTCAGCTCGCGGGCCGTCGGCGGTCACGAGCGGGAAGCCCACCGAGTGCACCGTGCGCACCCACGGAGTGCCCGCCTCGATGAGGCGATAGACCTGCTCGGTCATGCGGGTCATGATGCCCATGCTGAGGACCACGTACGGGCTATCCGTGATCTCGATGCCGAGCTGGGAAATCGGCCCACCGACCGGGCCCATCGAGAACGGCACGACGTACATCGTGCGGCCGCGCATGCTGCCCGCGAACACACCGGAGAGCTCGCCACGCATCTCGTGCGGGTCACGCCAGTTGTTGGTGGGGCCGGCGTCTTCTTCGTAGGTCGAGCATACGAACGTGCGGTCTTCAACGCGCGCGACGTCGCTCGGGTCGGTGCGGGCGAGGTAGCTATTCGGGCGCCACTCCGGGTTGAGTTTGATGAGCGTGCCGTCGGCAACGAGCTGCTTTGTGAGGCGATCCGATTCGGCGAGCGAGCCATCGCACCAGACAATCTGGTCGGGCTGGGTGAGCGCCGCGACCTCGGAAACCCAGGCGCGGAGGGCCGGGTCGCTCGTGCCACTCTGCGGGGCAGCGTCAGCGCCGGTGCTGTGCGTGGAATGTGAAAGTGTCACGATCTCGCCCCTCCGAATAGTGAAACTGTTGCCGCTAGCTCTATTTTTCGCCCACTTTCACCCCACCGAGCCCGAAAAACCGAATAAACTTTTGCCATTCTTTACGTTTGGAGAAGTTATGGCCGGTCTGGGACTCGATGTCGCGGTGGTCGGACAGCGGATTCGTCACTTTCGCACCGCCGCCGGCCTCACACTCGATGGGCTCGCCGCTCAGGTGGGGGCCGCGCCGAGTGTGCTCTCGCTCATCGAAAACGGCAAGCGGGAGCCGAAGCTTTCGACCCTGTCCGACATCGCGGGAGCGCTCCGCGTACCGCTCACCGAACTCCTCAGTCCGGAGGCCCCCAACACTCGCGCCGCGCTCGAACTCGAACTGCAGCGCGCCCAAGCGAACCCGCTCTATGCCGCTCTGGGGCTTCCGGCGATCAAGCCGAGCAAAGGCTTGCCCAATGAGACGCTCGAGGCGATTGTGGGATTGCATCGCGAGCTCGAGCGGCGGGCAAACGAAGCGATTGCCACCCCCGAGGAGGCTCGCCGGGCCAACACTGAATTGCGCGCGCTCATGCGCTCGAAGAACAACTACCTGCCCGCACTCGAGGAGCTCGCAGAGGAGCGCGTGCGCGCATCCGGTCACCGCTCCGGTGCACTCACTCACCGCGAGGTGAGCGTGATGGCCGAACAGCTCGGCTTCCAACTCATCTATGCGAGCGACTTGCCTCACTCGACGCGAAGCATCACGGATCTCGAAAATGGCCGCATCTACCTGCCGCCGGCGTCGATTCCTGGCGGGCACGGCCTGCGTGCGATGGCCCTCCAGGCGATGGCGCACCGACTGCTCGACCACCAGCGCCCATACAGCTATGCGGAGTTCCTCTGGCAGCGTCTCGAAATCAACTACTTCGCGGCGGCGTGCCTGATGCCGCGGGAAGCGGCCGTGGCGTTCCTCTCCGAGGCGAAACGAGAGAAACGACTCGCGGTCGAAGATTTCCGCGACGCGTTCGGCGTGACGCACGAGGCTGCGGCGCTGCGCCTGACGAATCTTGCCACCTCCCACCTCGACCTCACCATGCATTTTCTGCGGGTCAACGGGGACGGTGCGCTCCTCAAGGCCTACGAGAACGACGGCCTGCCGCTCCCGAGTGACGTGACCGGTTCGGTCGAGGGGCAATGGGTGTGCAAGAAGTGGAGTGCCCGCTCCGCGTTCGGCGAAACGAACCGGACCACCGAGAACTACCAATACACCGACACCCCGAACGGCACCTACTGGTGTGCCACGCAGACCGGGTACACGAGCGACGACGAGTTCTCGATTACCATCGGCGTGCCGTTCGACGAGGCGAAGTGGTTCCGCGGACGCGACACCACGGTTCGAGCAGAATCACGCTGCCCCGACGAGTCATGCTGCCGCCGCCCCAACAGTGATCTCGCCGCACGATGGGCAACGCAGGCCTGGCCGAGCGCGCGGTTGCACGCGCACGTGCTGTCACCGTTGCCGAGTGGCACGTTCCCCGGCGTTGACGACGCCGAGGTGTACCAGTTCCTCGACCGCCACACGACGCCGTAAGTCAGGGATCCGTTTTCCGCCGCCCCCCTATCGGGGAGAGGTGTGCAGAGCTGTGCGGTCCGACGAGGCCGAACACGATGAACTTCCAACGACTAATTGAGAAGCGCGTTCAACACCTGGACATGCAGAAAATCCCCGGAGGCAGCTCGTGTCCCGACTGTCGTTCATAACCCGAGCCGCACTCGGGGGTTGCATTGCTGCAGTGATTGGAGCGCTCTTCGTCACGATTCCAGCCATTTCGAATGGCGCGGGATTCGTGAGTTTTGGCCTCATCGTTGCGGGAGGCATTGGTCTCGGTGCTGGAGCGGTCGGCGGCCTCGTCGCCTCCCTTCAGGGCAGGCGCCCGGCCGTGAAGTCCCTCATTGCTGCGGGTATCACATTCGCATTTGCCCTCGCGGTCCTCTCAATGCCCGGGTTCAACAACGGAATCGTCGTCGCCGCGGCGAGCGCAGTGGGTACCGGACTGGCTGCCAGTAGAGGCGCGATCGGACCGGCCAGGTGACCCATCATGTGTCGAGAGTTTTGGCCGAGGGCGCACGCAACTTAGGCTTGAGACCATGAAGACGTTCACTCGCATTGGCACCCTGACTGCCCTCGTAACCTCACTTGTCGGGCTCTCGATTGTCGGGGCTGGCGCAGCATCGGCTGAACCGGCGCCGAACTTGTCGGCCACGACTGAGATTTACGCCTTCGGGTACTCAAGCGACCAGGCATACGTCGTCGACACTCAGACCGGCGTCGGCACTCCGCTCCCGAACCAGATTGGAATGGGGCCCGGCTCGAGCATCCTCGGCGCGTCGATCAACCCGGTCGACGGCAAGCTGTACTTCATCAACTCGCAGCCCCAGAACTGCCAGATTTGGGAGCTCGACACTCAGACCGGAATCGGCACCGACACCGAGGTCGTTCCGAACGGCACGTTCCCCGATTCGTCCAGCGTTGTGCGCGACTGCACTTCGATGGTGTTCGCTCCCGATGGCACCCTCTACATGGGCATCCGTTCACAGCCCGCAGCCAACACCTACCTGGTGCGGGTGAACTTCGAGACCGGTGCGATGGAAGAGTTTTGGGCGATGCCGAACAACGCGGTCATGAACTTTATGGTCGTCTCGCCGCAAGACGGCAACTTCTATATGCAGACCTCCCACCAGTTGGACGACATGTACACCTGGGACCCGGCGACGGGGACGTTCACCGACATCGCCGCGGGCGGAAACCAGACGATGTATGGCGCCGCGTTTTTGCCTGACGGCACCATCTATGCAAACTCGTGGTCGGGTTTCGTCTCGGTCGATTTTGAATCGCTCGGCTCGTGGACCCAGATCGGCAACATCTCGAACGACGACATCGGCGCGCTCGTCAACGGCACGAACTACTGGGCGCTCCCGGAAGCTGAACCCGCGTCGACCCCGTCGGCATCTGCCGCAGCGCTCGCTTCGACCGGTGCACAGGGCCCCGCTTGGGGCGCTCTCTCGGCCGGCTTCGCGCTCCTCGGTGCCACCGTCGTGCTCATCGGCCAGCGCCGTCGAGTCGCTGCGCGCGCTGAGCGATAATCACGCCACAACCAGAACGGCCGGGTCCATGCGGGCCCGGCCGTTTAGCTTCAATCAGAGGCGAGGTGGGCTCGGACGTCAGCAATGCTGACGCGGGAGCGCGGTGGCACCACGACCGGGTGCACGCCCGCCATCTTTTCGAGCACGCGCACCACCTGGCAGCTGTAGCCGAACTCGTTGTCGTACCAGACGTAGACCACGACATCCTGGCCGTTCGCGATCGTCGCGAGACCGTCAACAATCCCGGCCCGATGCGAGCCAACGAAGTCGGTAGACACCACTTCGGGCGATTCGACATAGTCCACTTGTTGACGCAGTTCGGAATGCAGTGACACCTCGCGCAGGTAGGCGTTCAGTTCGTCCCGCGTCGTCGGAGTCGCCAGACGCAAGTTCAGGATGGCGATTGAGACATCCGGGGTGGGGACGCGAATCGCCGAGCCGGTGAGCTTGCCCTCGAGCTGCGGCAACGCTTTCGCAACGGCCTTCGCGGCACCGGTCTCGGTGATGACCATGTTGAGCGCCGCGGCGCGGCCACGACGGTCTCCCTTGTGGAAGTTGTCGATGAGGTTTTGGTCGTTCGTGAACGAGTGCACGGTCTCGACGTGGCCGCGTTCCACCCCAAAGGCGTCATCAAGCGCCTTGAGCACCGGCGTGATGGCATTGGTCGTGCACGACGCCGCCGAGACGATACGGTCCGATTCCTCGATGGTGTCGTCGTTGATGCCGAACACGATGTTCTTGAGCGGCGATTTGCCCGGCGCGGTGAGCAGTACACGGGCCACACCCTTTGCGCGCAAGTGCTCACCGAGACCGTCGGCATCCCGCCAGCGCCCAGTGTTGTCGACGACGATGGCGTCCGAAATGCCGAAGCTCGTGTAGTCGATGTCGGCCGGATCGTTGGAGTAAATCACCTGGATGCGAGTGCCGTTCGCGGTGATGGTGTTGCTCGCCTCATCCACCGAGATTGTCCCCGCAAAGGAGCCGTGAACCGAGTCGCGTCGAAGCAGACTGGCGCGCTTGACGAGGTCGTTTTCGGCACCTTTGCGCACGACCACGGCCCGCAAACGCAATCCGTTGCCGTTGCCGTGCTGAGCGATGAGAATGCGGGCGAGCAGCCGTCCGATTCGGCCGAAGCCGTACAACACCACATCGGTGCCGCGCGAGGTGCCCGTATCGAGGCCTTCGAGGCGGGACGCGAGCCAGGGCGAGAGATCCGTGCCGGCGGCTTCGAGCGACCACTCCATGGCCAGCCGGCCGAGATCAATGGAGGCCGGACGGGGCGGCAGACTCGCGAGCGCCTCGAGGAGCGAGAGAGTCGTCTCGAGTGGCAGCTCACTGCCGTCGAGCAAGCGGGCGAAACGGTGCGCCTTGATGATGTCGATGGCACCTCGCGACACCAGTCGTCGACCGTGAATAGAGGTCACCACGCCGTGCCGGCGGTACAGCTCCCCGATGAGGGGAATCATGCGTTCGGCCAGTTCTTCTCTGGCCACCCAGCCGTCGCGGGTTGACGTGTACGCGTCGCTCACCATGCTCCTTTGCATTCGGGGAAACCCCGGTTTCGAGCGCGAGTGCGCTCAGTTGTGCGTGCGTGTACCGCCAGTCTGTCAGCTCGCGACCGCGGGCGCGCGCCGCGAGCGCGGGCATGTGGTGGGCGGTATCACTGATTCGATAGGCGGTTCCCGCATCGGTACACCGCGGTCACCCAGGTATCGATGGCGGTCTTGGCGCTCGCATCCACGCCGTCGAGGGCGGTGATGGCAAAGGACAGTACGGTGCCATCCGCCGCGTGAACGAGACCGGCGAGGGTGTGTCCGTCGTCAATCCATCCGGTCTTGGCAAACACCGCTCCGCGGGCAATCGCGTTCTCGCCGGTGAACCGGTCGGCGTACCGCAGCGATCCGCGTTCGCCGGCTACCGGAAGCGCATCAAAAAGCACGCCAAGGTTTCCCTCGCGGGCCGAAACGTGGCGAAAGAGTTCGGTGAGCAACGCCGGGGCGACCGCGTTATCGTCGCTGAGGCCCGAGCCGTCTACGAGTCGCAAGCCGGTGAGGTCGAGGTCATACCCGGCGAGCGCCGTTTTGACTGCCGGCTCGATGGCGGAAAATGTACTCCCCGCCCCGGTGCTTCGCGCCACCATTCTGGCGAGCATTTCGGCGGCCACATTGTCGCTGTAGGTCAGGGCGATGTCGACAAGCTGGGCGACACTCGGCGATTCCACGGAGGCAAGTTCCCTTGCGCCCGCGGGAGCGGTACCTCGCGAGACGGTGACGGGAACACCGAGCGCAGCGGCAAACGCGGCTCCAGCTCGACTGACGGGGTCGGCACTTCGCGCTGAGACGAGTGCGTTCGGGTCGTCTCGGTCACCGTCAACCATGAGCGCCGCGATGGGGGCTTGATATCCGTCGCCGATTTCCTTGGTGTTCCAACTCGGGTGCCACTCAGGCCCACCGAACGCCGTCGCGTCCAGGGTGACCCGGATCGGGGGCGACCCGGTGGCCGCTTCAAATGCGGCTCGCGCGCGAGCAGCGAGGTCGGAAAGGCGTGCAACTCCGGGATAGACATTTGCACCCGTCCGGGCAAGGGTGAGGTCTCCCCCGCCGACGAGCACCAGCTCACCGGGTTGGGATCCCATCACGACGCGGGTGACCGCGCGCGCATCCGGTCCGAGCGCGGTGAGCGCCGCGGCAGCGATGAGCACCTTCTGCACGCTCGCCGGTCGCACCGGGAGTTCTCCCGAGCGGTCAAACAGGATGTTGCCTGTGGCGACGTCGCGCACCATGGCGGTCATCGTTCCCAACCGCGGATCAGTCGCCTCGGTCGCCACGGAGCAGGTTCGGATCGGTACCGGCGCGGCGTCGAAGCTCGGGCTCGGGCGCGCGTCGGAGGTCGGTGCGAGAACGGGCGTTTGTCCCGGGAGCGCGATTGCGAAAACGAGCGCGCAGAGCAAGAGCGCACCCGCTCCCGCGGCGAGCGGCCGTCGTCGCCGAGCGAA
>DATGWF010000076.1:0-10174 GCA_035299585.1 Microbacteriaceae bacterium | reverse complement strand
ACGGGGCCCGACTCGAGCTCGCCCTCATGAGCCTCGGTCTCGACCGTGCCGTCCAGGCCGGCTTCACTCCGCTCATCACCCCGACGCTCGTCAAGCCCGAGACCATGAGCGGCACCGGCTTCCTCGGGGCGCACTCCGACGAGATCTACTACCTCCCCGCAGATGACCTCTATCTCACCGGAACCAGCGAAGTCGCGCTCGCCGGGTATCACTCCGACGAGATTCTCGACCTCGAGGGCGGCGCACTGCGGTACGCGGGCTGGTCGACCTGCTATCGGCGTGAAGCGGGCAGCTACGGCAAGGACACTCGAGGCATTTTGCGGGTGCACCAGTTCAACAAGCTCGAAATGTTCAGCTATACGACGCCCGACCAGGCCGAGGCCGAACACGAGCGGCTCGTGGCCTGGCAGGAAGACATGTTGCGTGCGCTCGGCTTGACCTATCGAGTCATCGACGTGGCAGCGGGCGACCTCGGCTCGTCCGCAGCGCGCAAGTTCGACATCGAGGCGTGGATTCCGACTCAGCAGACCTACCGCGAACTGACGTCGACCTCAAACTGCACCACCTTCCAGTCCCGGCGCCTGGGGATTCGGTATCGCACCGAGTCGGGCAAGACCGCCCCCGTCGCGACATTGAACGGCACGCTCGCGACCACTCGATGGCTCGTCGCCATCCTCGAGACGCACCAGCAGGCTGATGGGTCGGTTGTCGTTCCGGAAGCGCTGCGCCCGTACATGGGTGGGCTCGAGGTTATTTCGGCTCCCACGCGATGAGTCCGCTCTCGCACACCGAACGGTGGCTCGTCGCGCTCGACGTCGATGGGACAATTCTGCATGAAGACGAGACCCTCAGCCCGGTCGTCGTCGATGCAATCGCTCGAGTGCGTGATGCTGGCCACGCAGTGACGCTCGCCACCGGGCGCGCGTGGCAGCACTCGAAAACCATCCTCGACGCGTTGGCGCTTGAACCGGAGTACGTCGTGTGCGCGAACGGCGCCGTCATTATGCGTCGCGACTCAGAGGCGCCCGACGGCTACCGCCGCGAGCACGTCGAGACGTTCCGACCCATGCCGGTGTTGCAACGCATTCGTGATGTGCTTCCCGACGGTCGCTTCATGATTGAGGACCCGGTCGGTCGACGCTTCTACACCGAGGGCATGTTCGAGTGGAACCTCGATGGAGCCGAGATGGTCGAGTTCGACGAGCTCGGTGAAATCATCGCGACCCGCGTCGTGTGCGTGTCTCCAGGCCACACGTCCGACGATTTCCTGAAGATTGTGGAGCAGGCCGGCCTTCACCAAGTGAGCTACTCGATCGGTTGGACCGCTTGGCTTGACATCGCCCCCGAAGGAGTCGATAAGGGTACCGCCGCTGAGCGCATGCGGGAGTGGCTCGGTATCCCGCTCGATCGCGTGTTCGTAGCAGGCGATGGCCGCAACGACATCGAAATGTTCCGCTGGGCCGCACAGCAGGGCCGAGCCGTCGCGCTCGGTCAGGCTCCCGACGAGGTCAAGCAAGCCGCGACCGAGGTGACCGCCCATGTCGAAGCAGACGGCCTCGCGCTCGCATTGCTCAGCCTGCCCGGGCTGTCCTAGCGCGCCGACCTGGCCGTCCAGGCGCCTCTCAGACTGCCCTGCAAACCTGAGCGGTGCACCATCGTCTAGACTCAGGCTGGTTCGGTTGCGCATTCGCACCCGAATGGAGGGTTGTCCGAGTGGCCGATGGAGCTGGTCTTGAAAACCAGTGGGCAGCAATGTCTCGTGGGTTCGAATCCCACACCCTCCGCCATCGCAAGAAATGAGGTCCCGAGTGGTTGACGAGTTGCAGGCCAGCTCCCGCCAGTCGGCGAAGCATCCTCCGGCACTGCGGCACGCTCGGCTTCGACGTCGAAACGCGTGGGCCTTGCCGCTGAAGGCCGTGGTGACGACCATCACCGTCATCGCCCTGAGCGCGCTCTCGATTTCCGCCTATGCTGCATGGGATCTCGCCCAGACGTCAAAGGGCGGTGTCGCTCTCGGAAACGAAGATGCCATCGCCGGGCTCTCGATCGCGGAACTCAAGGGTGGCGTGAATCTGCTCCTCGTCGGCGTCGACAAGCGCCCGGCCGACGGAGCCTTTGGCGACCCGGAAGAGGACTCGGGGGTCCTGAACGACGTCACGATGTTGCTCCACATCGCCGAGGATCATCAGTCGGCGACCGTGGTGAGTTTCCCGCGCGACCTGTATGTCCCGATTCCCGGCTGTGATGACGGGGATGGTGGGACCATCAACGCCTCGTCCCAGAAAATCAACACCACGTACTTCTACGGCGGACTCGCGTGCACCGTCAAAACGGTCGAGCACATCACGGGCCTCACGATTCCGTTCGCGGCCGAGATCGAGTTCTATGGCGTGGTAGCACTATCGAATGCCGTCGGCGGCGTCACCGTCTGTGTGGCCGACAAGATTGAGGACCAGTACACCGGCACGTTCCTTGACCCGGGGGAGCACACCCTCAAGGGCATGGCCGCGTTGCAGTTCTTGCGCACCCGCCACGGCGTCGGTGACGGTTCCGACCTCACGCGAATTTCGAACCAGCAGGTATTCCTCTCGGCCCTCGTTCGAAAGCTCACCGCAGACGGCACCCTCGACAACCTCACGACCCTGTACAGTCTCGCGAAGGCCGCCCTGGCCAACATGCAGCTGTCGAACAGCCTGCACGACCCCGCTCGAATGGTGAGTATCGCCATGGCGCTGAAGGGCATTCCGCTGGAGAACATCACCTTCGTGCAGTACCCCAACAGGTATGTCGAGGGCGGCGGCGGTGTCGAAATCGAAACGACCGGCGCCGATGCGCTGAACGAGGCGCTCCTGAACGATCAACGCATCGTGTTGTCCGGCGGATCCGGCGGCGGGGCGCTCGTCGAATCCACGACCGGGCCAGCAACGGCGGCTCCAACGGAGACGTCGTCAGCCACACCCGACCCTTCCGCAAGCGCGACGGCCGAGCCGGCGCAAACCGGCGTCGCGACGCTCCCGAATACGGTGACGGGCACAACGGCCGGAACCGTCACCTGTTCAAAAGGCCGCACGCTCGACAACCAATAGTCCACCGGGCTCGGTTCGTCACCGTTCCGGTGAGCCGGTATAGTGACTACGGCGCTTGCGCCAAGGAGACGTGCCAGAGTGGCCGAATGGACATCACTGCTAATGATGGGTCCTTGTTAAAGGGGACCGCGGGTTCAAATCCCGCCGTCTCCGCCAACGGATAGCCCGGCTTCGGCCGGGCTTTTTGGTTTCCTACCCCCCGATTTGGGGCCGCGCACTGGTAGCGCAGCATTTCCATTCCGGCGGACGTAGTTCCTCAGTAACTGAGCGTCGCGTCGGACGTTTCCCAGCGAAGCGACGCCCAATGGTCAACTGACACGCGTCTGTGCAGGCGAAGTACCAGATGAACCACCCCACAGGGGTCCAACGGCCAATTGGGACTTCGCGTTCCGACGCCTACTCAATTCGAAAAGGAGTCATCATGCGCTTCCATGCTCGAGTCCTCGTGGGCACTTTGCTCACGGCGCTCGTCGCCCCTATTGCTGTACAAGCGATAAGCCCAACTCCTGCGTTTGCGGACGAGAAGAAGTCGACGAAAAATACCCCGGAATTCGTGCTGAACAATGAGGAATTGTTCGACTATCCCAAAGCCCCACGACTTGACAAGGTGGAGGGGCTCCTTTCTTCAACTAATGACATGACATACGAACAGCTGAACGCGAGTCCCTCGGTGTTCGTCGTGAATCCCGCGTCAGGTCGGGCGATGGATCTGTCGACTCCGTCGGATGTGCCGGCTACCTGCGAGGTCAACACCCCACATGAGTGTCCCATTGCAACCGGATTGAACCGTGTGTCACACGGTCGCCAAGTTTCCTTCTCGCCACTCAAACAGGGCGACTCGCTTTGGGACATTCGCGTCATTCCGCGGAGCAACGGCATGTTCACGATTCGGCCCAGCGGAACGCAACTCTGCATCGAGGCGGACTCCCACGCGAACGCGGATCGCCCACTTTCGCTCGCTCTTTGCGCGAATCCCAGCGCGAGAACGAAATTTGTTTTCGAGCCACGCCCCGATGGCATGGGAATCCGCGTTGCTCAATCCCAGATGTGCCTCGACTTCACTCACGTGACTGGTTGGGCTCTGCGCAGTGGGAGCGGCATGCGATTGTCTGAATGCGATCCTACGCTGTCATCTCAGGGTATTGAGTTCCAGGGGTACGGCTATCGAAGCGTGGGGGTCGCCTCAGATAGTGGCACTACCGTCATTGCCGACAGCATTTTGGGACGCCATCTCACGATAGCGGAGGGGTTTTCGCAAGCGACTGAGATTCCCTCGAAAAAGTCCCCGTTCAACCTGGTTCAGACCGCCCCGGACGGCTCGGTCGGCTACTTCGCCACGTCAGGCCTGGCGTCGATCATCGGGTACTCCACCTCCCATGGCCGCCTGGCAAAGGTATTCACAACCGGCAAGGCCGTCGATGGCATGGATATCTCTGACTCCGGCAAGACTCTGATGTATTGGTCGGGTGAGGCGAACCAGATTGGCCTGATTGATACCGAGTCGGGCGAGGCCCGAGGTGTAAAATTTGACCCCGAGAGTGTGCTGCTCGAGTTGCCCGAACATCATCGAATCACGCGGGCCGTGCTCGCGGACAGCGATTCGAAAGTCGTGTTCACGGTCTCAGGTTCAGACCACATCCTGTATTACGACATCAAGCGAAAACTGTTCAGTGACACTGAGCTCAGGGCCGCAAACGTGACGGGGCTTTCAGCACGGGGGTCTGTTCTCGCGGTGACCGACGGGCAAGCCGTAGCGATTGCGAAGGCGCCTCAGGCGATCGGCACCCCGTGGCATTCGGAACGGCTCGTCACCATTGCAGCCGGACGCGTCGAGGCCCTCGACGTCGACCCAAGCGGGTCCAAGGTGTTTGCGGCGACGTCCGGCACGAACGCGTTACACGTACTCGACATTGCAGACCCCAAGTTCGACAGCATGACGAAGCTCCCGTCTGCTCCTTCCGCCTTGGGTGCGATCTCAAACGGCGGCAAAGTATGGGTTGTGTACGGACAGAGCGCGAACATTGACCAATATGGGCCAACTGCCGAGCACGGCGCTGGTGTGCCGTATCAGGAGATTGCACACGTGCAGGTTCGTGCCAGCGCGCCGCTGAACATCTACCGTGAACTCGCAGCGATGGCGTCGCTCGAGCGTTGCGCAACGAACAAGGATTTCTCGAACTGTGTCCTTCGGGCCGGAACGCCCGAGGAGGGCGATGGTCAGCCAGTCTGCAAGGCCAGCATGTGGGTACCTGGCACGCAACCAGTCGGTTTTGGCAACTTCAATTACACCGTCCGGAAGTCGAAATCAATTCTGACTGGGACGACGTCGATGACGACCGACGATTTCAAGTATGGGTTTGATGGCGGCGTCGTCACACAGAAGGGCCGAGAAATCGACCGGACATGGAACGCGGTATTCAGCCACTTTCAGCTCTCCGTGCACGGGGACTGGGGCCACTCGTGGAGCTATATCAACTCGGCTTCGCGTCACCTTGGCAATGTGCAGGAGTGGTCAGAGTCCTACACCTATCCGTTTGCTCAGGCCCTGCCGGGGCAACTTGCCTGGATAGTCGAGAAGCCGCACATCTCAACATTTCGCGACAGCTATATGGTCTTTAATCCCGGCCAGAACAATGAATTCGTGTATCCGCTTCCGCCATACGCCATTGTGAATATGAACCGGGTGCCCGAGGTCCAAATCGGAGCCTCGGCGAACCCCGGTGAGGATAACCCGTGCTGGACCGAGAAGAAACTTCGAGAATTCTATAAACAACGTCACATTTTCCTCGACCCGAACGGTGCCGAAGGTGCGACGCCCGCTCCCCTGACCTACAACGGCCTCAACAGGAATCAACCCGCCATCGTCCTGCCCGATGAAGACCACCTGTACCGGGAGGGGTACAAGTTCTTGTGGTGGAACGCCAAGCCGGATGGCTCAGGTCGTATCTACCCGGTCGGTCAGCACGTTCGTCCCGAGGAGGACATGACGTTGTACGCGATTTGGGCGAAGCTTCCTTCCGGAACCCAGCCGGTGCCACCTCCTGCCAAGCCGGAGCCGCCCACCCGTCGACTCGGCGGGACGGGAACGAGTTCACCGTCGTTGCAGGCCGCATGGAACCAGCTCAACGAGTTGAACCAACGAAAAGCTGCGGCGGGCGGCGCAACTGGCCTGAAGAATGTCGGGGGATCCGATGATGCAGACGCCCCTCGAAGCCAGGTAATGGATGAGCCGGGCACGGCGCAACAGCGACCGGGCCATGTCGAAAGCGGTGAGCAAGAGGACGGTGCACCGGATTCGGCTATCCCGGACGAACCGGCAGCGTCGCAGTTGCCTGGCATTCAGCATGAGGCTGCGGTCGAGGGGTCTCACGTGGCCGTCAACATTCCGGCCGGACCGGAGCAAGCGGGTGTCGAAGTGCGTGGTGGAGGCGTGCGTGGCGACCGGGATCCGATTCCGCAGCCAGAGGATTGACGGCGCTTCTGCTGAGGGCAGTGGGCCCGGCCGCTGAGGCCGGGCCCACTGCCCTGTTTGCGGAGCATTTCGGTATCGCTCTGCGGGACGCGATGAATCGAACTGATTGGACGGGTCTTGATGTCGCGCCCCCGATAGCGATTACGGGGTGTCGATGGCTTCGCGCCAGGAGCCGGTTGGGGTGCCGCGGTGTTCGATGAACTCGGCGAATCGGCGTAGGTCCCGTTCGACCTGCAGGTTGTCGATGCCGAGCGCTGCACCGGCCTTTTCGACGAAACCCTCGGGCTCCCACTCGAGCTCGAGTTCAACGTGGGTGCCTGTTCCGTCGGGGGTGAAACGGACCGAACCTGCGTGCAGCGGACCTCGCACGCTCCGCCACGCGATGATTTCGTTGGGGAGTTGTTCGGTGATTTCGGTGTCGAATTCACGCTCGACACCGCCGACATTCACTTTCCAGTGCACATGGCTATCGTCGAGCTGGGTCGTCTCGACGACGCCGCTCAGGAAACGCGGGAAGCTCTCGAACTGCGTCCACTGGTCGTAGGCGATTCGGGTGGGAACGTGGATGTCACGTTCAGCAGTCACTGTGGTCATGCGGTGCTCCTTTCGGTTCGGATTGGCAACGCTAACTCGGGCAACGTCTTCCGAGAACCGGGTTGACATCGCCCAATCTGGATTCGCGCACGGAACCCACGACCGCGCGCAGGGGTTGAGCGCGGTGTCCGCGACCACGCCAAGCGGCCGCGTCAACCCCCTCGGCAGTCGCGCCCGTCGCGCGTAGCGTGCAAGCCACGACCGAAGGTGGCACATGACAGATCCGAACGAGACTCAACCGATTGACCCGGGCGAAATCCGGCAACCCGGCCTGACGAGCGAACTTCACGAGCGCCCCGATCACGGGGAGCAGAGCTATGTCGGGGCGGGGCGTCTTCGAGGCCGACGAGCGTTCATCACAGGAGGTGACTCCGGGATAGGTCGGGCGGTCGCGATCGCATTCGCACGCGAAGGGGCGGACGTCGCCATCGTGTACCTCCCCGTTGAGGAAGACGACGCGCACGAAACTGCCAAGTGGGTCCAGGAAGCCGGGCAGCGCGTGGAGCTCATTCCCGCGGACCTGACATCGGAGGAGGCCGCCGTCGAAGCGGTTCGGCGCGGGTCAACCGCCCTGGGTGGGCTCGACCTGCTTGTCCTGAACGCCGCGTATCAGCGCGCGCGCGATTCGCTCGAGTTCGATTCCGCCGAGTTCGATCGCGTGCTGAAGACCAATCTGTACGCCACGTTTTGGGTCGTGCGGGAGGCAGTGTCTGCTCTTCCGGCAGGTGCGTCCATTCTCGTTACCTCGTCGATTCAGGCGGAACATCCCTCACCCGATCTCATCGACTACGCCATGACCAAGGCCGCACTCGTGGCGTTCGTCGAGGCGGCGGCCGCGCGGCTCGGTCCGCGAGGAATCCGAGTGAACGCGGTGGCGCCCGGCCCAATCTGGACGCCGCTCATACCGGCGACGGGTTGGACCGACAAACTCGAGCACTTCGGTGAAGACACCCCGCTCGGTCGAGTGGGCCAACCCGCAGAGGTTGCGCCAGCGTTCGTGTTTTTGGCGTCGGAAGCGGCGTCGTACATCTCCGGAACGGTGCTGCCCGTGACCGGTGGCAAGAAGTATTGAGCAGCCCAATCAAGGAGGAGCAGATGTCGAACGACAATCTTGAAGACGAGCGTCTCGATCCCGAGGCAGAAGTTGACGCGCTCGGAGTGGACGAAGGTGCCGCGCTCGACACCGAGGACAGGGTCGATGCGGATGGCGTGGAGGAGCGAGAGGACGATGACGAGGAGGAGCTGGAGGCAGATGACGAAGAGGGATTGAGTGGTGAGCCACTCATCACCGAAGGCGCCGACGTCGAGCTCCCGCTCAGCGGTTCGCACGAGGAGCTCCCGAGCGCGTTGCCCGGCGAAGTGACGAGCTAGATGACCGGTGGCACGCTCGAACGATCGTTGCTCGACTCGGGGGGCTCGGGAATGACCTGGAGCCCCCCGATGCTGTTCGCCGTCAGCATCAGATGCTCAATCCAGGTGCGATTGATGGACGGCGCACGATTGCCCTCGAAAATGAATTGCAACGGAATGGCCTCGTGCACCCAGATGGTCGAGCGCCCGCTTCCGTTCTCGAGGCCGTGTTGCCACGACATGGTGAAACTCTCTGAGCGCCGAAGCTTGTTGATGATTGCGACCTTGAGGTGAGCAAGAGTGCGGTCGTCGAAGAGAACTTCGCGCGCGCCCGAACCGTACAGAAGTTTTCCCATGTGGGCGACGCTATTGCAGGCCGGTTTCGTGTGCGGAGCCTCATCCACGATTTCCGTCAGACACGCCGGAAAAACGTGGCAATCGAACCACGGCGCGTACCCCCTTGGGGAGGTTCGGCTCGATATGTACCGTTCCTCCGCTTGCGGTAACGAGTCGATGCACGATGGTGAGGCCGATTCCCGTGCCGGCTCGGCTCGCATCTCCACGCCAGAATCGCGTGAACGCGAGCTCGCATTCTTCGGCAGTCAGCCCGACGCCGTCGTCCGCCACAACGATTTCGATTGAATCGCCCGTCTGCGACGCGGAGAGGGCGACGGTGCCACCGGGCCGGCACGCCCGAATCGCGTTATCAACGATGTTTCCGACCGCGTTCTCGACCGCTTGGTCGATAGCGAGTGCCTGAAGTCCGGGCTCAACCGAAGTGGCGATTCGGACGTGCAGTTCATCAGCGAGCGGACCCCACGTCTCGGCAATGCTGTTCACTTCGTCGGAAACGTCCACCGCAACACGACTCCCCAGACCGAGCTCGCCTCGGCTGAGCTGCAAGAGCGCCTCGACTAGCTCGTTGAGGCGTTCCGCTTCGGCCTCCGCCGCTTCGATGCGCGACTCGGCGCGGTTGGAATCGGTGCCTAGGAGCGCACGCGCCGATTCGAGCCGGAGTCGGAGAGCCGTCAAGGGCGTCCGCAATTGATGCGAGGCATCGGCTGCGAAGCGGCGTTGCTCCTCGAGCAGGTCGGAAAGTCGGTCCGCCATGCGGTCAAACGCCTCGGACAGAGAGCGAATCTCCGCAGCCCCGCGCCGCACGCCGGAGCGCTTCCCGAGGTCACCATTGGCGATTTCGGTTGCGGTCCGGGTGAGGCGACCGAGCGGAGCGTTCACGGTGCCGGCGAGGATGAGGCCGACGATTGCTGCGAGTACCAGGGCCGATGCGCCGACACCCCAGAGCAACGACACCTGTGCCACGACGCGTCGGTTCACCTCGCCGTCGGGGTAGGTCAGTCGAACCGCGCCCACAATGGTGTCTCCGCTGAAGATCGGCACGGCGACGTACAACAGGTCAGTCCCGAGTGACTTGGAGTACCGTTCACCCGCGGCCACCACTCCGACGAGAGCTTGGCTGACTTCGGGTCGATTCGCATAGGACGTCCCGATGGCGCTGTCTGTATCGTCGGTGGTGATGATTGCCCGACCGGCCGCATCGGTGATGACGACCCGAGCACCCGACGCGCTCGCATACGATTTGGCGACGTCGCTCGCCGCGGCAACCCGTGTCGGGTCAGAGGTTTCGACCGCATCAAGGCTCCGGCTGCCAATG
>DATGWF010000075.1:0-6810 GCA_035299585.1 Microbacteriaceae bacterium | reverse complement strand
GCGGACGCGATGCGGAGAACCCGCCACTACCTCGGACTGACGGGAGCCAATTCGTGATTCTCCACATCGTCGCACTTGTCCCGAGTCTCATGAACATGAACGGCGACGCCGAGAACGCGCGCGTGCTGGCATACCGGGCGCAACGCGCCGGCCTCGATGTCGAACTGCACTGGCTCGATGACGTGAGTCGACTTCCCGAACGCGTCGACCTCGTCGTGCTCGGTTCCGGAAGTGATTCCGAACTTGCCGCGGCACGGACCGCTTTGCTTCCCATCACCGATCGGATTCGAGCCTGGGCCACCGAAAAGACCGTCGTATTGGCGGTGGGAACAGGTTGGGAGCTGCTGAGCTGGGGAGTCGAGCGTGAGAACGGCGACATCATCGAGGGTTTCGGCGTGTTCGCTGGTCGCTCAGTATCGGCACCGACTCGAGTCGTCGGCGAGATTGTGGTTGAGTCGCCGTGGGGTGAGCTCATCGGATTCGAGAACCATGCACGCGATTACGTCGGAGCGGAAAAGGCCTCCATCGGGCCGGTACTCGCCGGTTCTGGGAACGGTATCGTGCAGCCGAGTGGGCGAAAGCACGAGGGCATCGTCATGGGAACTGCCATCGGCACGCACCTGCACGGGCCAGTATGCGCGAAAAACCCTGGTTTTGCCGACGCGTTGCTCACGCTCGCGGCCGAACACGCTGGCGAGCGCTACGAGCCGAGTGCTGAACTCGAGCGCATCGATGCGTGGGCCGCTGACGCCCGGAGTCGGACGCGTTCAGCCCTCGAGCTCGACGAACCATCCTCGACCACGCGCTGACCTACCTGGCGCGGCAATGACGCGAGCGCTGTGCCGTACAGCGGGGAGCGTGGCAGGAGCGTTCCCGTAGTTGGCGATTTCCGCCGGGGGAGCGGATTACTTCGCGTTCTGCTCGCTCAGCCGTGCGGACTCGTCGTGCCAGCTGCTCGCGATGCCGGCGAGCTTCTCCTGGTACTTGTGGCCGTGGTGCGCACAGAACAGCAGCTCACTCGCGCCAAAACCCACGCGGATGTATGCCTGTGCACCACACTGGTCGCAGCGATCGAGGGCCGTGAGAGGTGCCGAGCTGTCCATGGAAGCGTCATCGATGGTGACCGAGCGCGAAATCGTCGAGTCTGACATGGTTCCTCCTGCACCTACGTTGGTGTGTCTAGTCAACCATGTTGCAGGAACGGCTCAGTTTCATTCGACAGGGATTTCGCTCAGCGCGTACCACTGCGCGAACATTGCGCGAACGGGGTGCGCCTTCAGCGGAAAGGCAGGGGCAGAACGTAGGCTCAGCCTGTGAATTCCGAGTATTCCGCGCGCCATCTCTCCGTTCTCGAAGGTCTCGAGGCGGTCCGAAAGCGTCCCGGCATGTACATCGGTTCGACGGATTCGCGCGGTCTGATGCACTGCCTGTGGGAGATCATCGACAACTCGGTCGACGAGGCCTTGGCCGGACACGGGAATCGCATCGACATTGTGCTGCACGCTGACGGCAGTGTCGAGGTCCGCGACCGTGCTCGAGGCATCCCGGTCGACATCGAACCCAAGACGGGCTTAAGCGGTGTCGAAGTGGTGTTTACCAAACTCCACGCCGGCGGCAAGTTCGGCTCGGGCTCCTACGCGGCATCGGGTGGTTTGCACGGTGTCGGCGCCTCCGTCGTCAACGCGCTGTCGGAACGACTCGACGTCGAGGTCGATCGTGATGGCAAAACGTACGCAATGTCGTTTCGCCGAGGCGAGCCGGGAAACTTCGCCGACGCGGGGGAGCCGCGGCCTGACGCGCCGTTCACGCCGTTCGACGACCACAGTGAGCTCCGTGTCGTGGGCGCCGCGAAGAAGGGTCAGACCGGCACCCGCGTGCGCTACTGGGCAGACCGGCAAATCTTCACGCCCGATGCGGCGTTCGCTCGAGAAGACCTCGTCGTTCGAGCACGCCAAACCGCATTCCTCGTGCCGGGCTTACAGCTCGACATCGTCGACGAGCGCGCGGGCGAACGGATCACGGAAGAGTTCCGCTTCGACGGCGGAATTTCGGAGTTTGTCGACTTTCTCGCCCCCGACGCCGGCGTGACGGACACGTGGCGCTTGACGGGGTCGTCAACGTTCACTGAGACCGTTCCCGTGCTCAACGACGAGGGCGCAATGGTCCCGACCGAGGTTGAGCGCGAATGCCAGGTCGATATCGCGCTGCGTTGGGGAACCGGCTACGACACCGTCGTGCGGTCGTTCGTAAACATCATCGCGACACCCAAGGGTGGCACGCACCTCGCTGGCTTCGAACAGGGCCTCCTCAAGCTCGTCCGGAGCCAGGTGGAAGCCAACGCACGCCGACTCAAGGCCGGTACCGACAAGCTCGAAAAGGACGACGTCCTCGCTGGTCTCACGGCCGTTCTCACGGTCCGCATTCCCGAGCCGCAGTTTGAAGGCCAGACGAAGGAAGTTCTCGGAACGCCAGCGGTGCGAGCCATCGTGGCTCAGGTTGTGAACAGTGCCCTCGGCCAGCGGTTCAGCTCAACCAAGCGCGACGACAAGGCGCAGACGTCGCTCCTGCTGGAGAAGGTCGTCTCGGAAATGAAGTCCCGCATTTCCGCCCGCGCCCACAAGGAAACGCAGCGACGCAAGAACGCCCTCGAGAGCTCGTCACTGCCGGCGAAACTCGTTGATTGCCGTTCGAACGACGTCGAGCAGACCGAACTGTTCATCGTCGAGGGTGACAGTGCGCTCGGTACCGCGAAACTCGCGCGCGACAGCGAACACCAGGCGCTCTTGCCGATTCGAGGCAAGATTCTCAACACGCAAAAGGCGAGCGTTTCGGACATGCTCTCGAATACGGAGTGCGCTTCCATCATTCAGGTCGTCGGTGCCGGATCGGGGCGGAGCTTCGACATATCTGCTGCGCGCTACGGGAAGGTCATTCTCATGAGCGACGCCGACGTTGACGGCGCCCATATCCGTACCCTGCTCCTCACGCTGTTCTTCCGGTACATGCGACCCATGATTGAAGAAGGACGGGTGTTCGCCGCGGTTCCGCCTCTGCATCGCGTCGTCGTGATGAACCCGGGGTCCAAGCCGAACGACATTGTCTACACCTACTCCGAAGCGGAACTCAACGGCGTGTTGAGCGGCTTGGAGAAGCAGGGAAAGCGCTACCAGGACCCGATTCAGCGCTACAAGGGTCTCGGCGAAATGGATGCCGAACAACTCGCATCGACGACGATGGATCGGCGCTTCCGCACGCTTCGCCGTGTTCGCGTGCGCGACGCTGAAGCCGCGGGCAAGGTCTTCGAGTTGCTCATGGGCAATGAGGTTGCTCCGCGTAAGGAGTTCATCGTCGACTCTGCAGACGGCCTTTCGCGCGAGCGAATCGACGCATAGCGCCCACTCTTCGAGCGCGCGAGGTTTCCGCCGGGTCTGCCGAGGGTATGCGCCTCGATCGCGAGTACTGCCGAACGAATTCGCCGAGGTTGGGCTAGGCGATTGCCTCGCCGACGGCGTCGACCGGCGCCTCGATCGCGCTGCCCGACGCGTCACGTTTGGCGAGCACGGTGGGAAGTTCGCGAGCCGATCCGTCGGCACCGACGGCGAGCGCCGGAGCCGCACCGACCCAGGCCAGTGCGAGTTCGCTCTCGCCCTTGAGGAATCGCTGGGCTCGAACGCCTCCGGTTGCACGACCCTTGGCCGGGAACTCCGCCAGTTCGGACACTTTTGCCGACCCGGGTTCGACGCCGGCAAGCGTTTCTGCACTCGTGGCAATCGTGACGACCTGGGTCGAGGAACCAGCGGCGGCGATACCGAAACTGATAACCCGATCGTTCGCGGCGAGACTGATGCCAGCCATACCGCCCGCAGCTGCTCCCTGCGGTCGGACTGAGGACGCCGCAAACCGCAGGAGTTGCGCACCCGCGCTGACGAACACGAGTTCGTCTTCGTCACGAGCAGCACCGGCACCGACCACGCTATCGCCGGGCTTCAGGCTGATGATTTCCCAGTCGGTTTTGTTGCTGGGGTAGGCCGACGGTGTGAAACGTTTGACAATGCCCTGTGCGGTTCCCACCGCAATCGGGGTGTCGCCGCTCAGCGATACGAGTGCGAGGACACGCTCAGACCGGTCCGCGAGAGCGAGGTAATCGCTGACCTTCACCCCAACCGAAAGCTGCACCGCGTTTGCGGGAACAACGGGAAGCTCGAGCGGGCGGAACCTCACGATGCGTCCCCGTGATGTGATTGCTCCAATGTCGGTGCGGCTCGTGGTGAGCAAACGAGAGCGAACGGCATCGTGCTTCGAGCGTCGGCTCGGCGCGGTGAGGGCGATGCCGTCGCCGCCCTCGGCTTGGTCAATACGCACGATGCGGCCGGTCGCAGAGAGCACGACGAGGCACGGAGTATCTGCCGCCTCAAGTGCGACGCTGGGCTTCGCACTCCTACTCTGTACTGGGATTGCGCTCGAAGTGGTCAGCATGGTGCGCCGGGGCGTCCCGAACTGGGCGGCAACGGCGCCAAGCTCATCAGATACGAGTGCGCGAATTGCGCTCGTGCTCGCGAGAAGCTTTTCAAGCTCGGCAATCTCGGTGCGAAGCTTGTCGCGCTCGGCCTCGAGTTCCATTCGCGAGAACTTGGTGAGGCGGCGCAATCGCAGCTCGAGGATGTAGTCGGCTTGAAGAGTTGATAAATCGAATACCTCGATGAGCCGCTTACGAGCGGCCTCCGAGTCGTCGCTCGAACGGATGACCTGAATGACCTCGTCGATGTCGAGAATGGCGATCAGCAGGCCTTCGACGAGGTGCAGGCGCTCGCGCCGGCGCGCCAGCCGGAATTCGGAGCGTCGCGTGACCACGTGGATTCGGTGGTCGATGTACACCTGGAGCAGTTCGCGCAATCCCAGTGTCCGTGGTCCGCCGGCAACGAGCGCGACATTGTTGATTGAGAAGCTTTCCTCGAGCGGCGTCAGTCGGTAGAGCTGTTCGAGGACCGCCTCCGGGTTGAAGCCCGACTTAATCTCAATGATGAGCTTGAGGCCGTTCTTGCGATCGGTGAGGTCAACCACATCGCTGATGCCGGTGATCTTTTTGGCGTTGACGCCATCCTTGATTTTCTCGATGACCTTTTCCGGGCCGACGAGGTACGGCAATTCGGTGACGACGATGCCCTGCTTTCGGGCCGTGACGTGTTCAATACTGACTTTGGCACGCACTCGAACCGCTCCGCGGCCCGTGCGATACGCGTCTGCGATGCCGTCAAGGCCGACAATGGTGCCACCGGATGGGAAGTCCGGACCGGGGACGATTTCCATCAGCTCTTCGACCGAGGCGTTCGGGTGCGCGAGCAGGAAGCGAGCCGCTTCGACCACCTCGACCAGGTTGTGAGGCGCCATGTTCGTGGCCATGCCCACGGCGATACCACTCGCACCGTTCACCAGCAGATTCGGGAACGCCGCCGGGAGGACTTCGGGCTGTTGGAAAGAGTTGTCGTAGTTCGGAACGAAATCGACCACCTCTTCATCGAGGGACTCGGTGAGTGCGAGGGCGGCCGCGGCCAGGCGGGCCTCGGTATAGCGAGATGCGGCCGGCCCGTCATCGAGCGAGCCAAAGTTTCCATGACCGTCGACGAGCGGAACGCGGAGCGTGAACTCTTGAGCCATTCGAACGAGGGCGTCATAAATCGCCGAGTCACCGTGCGGGTGCAGCTTTCCCATCACCTCGCCGACGACACGTGCCGACTTGACGTGCCCGCGGTCGGGTCGAAGGCCCATCTCGGCCATCTGAAAGAGGATGCGACGCTGTACTGGCTTGAGACCGTCACGGGCATCAGGGAGCGCGCGCGAGTAGATCACCGAGTAGGCGTACTCGAGGAAGGAGTTTTGCATCTCGGCCGAGACGTCGACATCTTCGATGCGTTCGTTCACGGGAGTGTCGGGAGAAGGAGTCCGGGCCATGATGCTTTCGGGTATGGGAAACTGGGCGCGATGTCCCAGATGCTACCGACCCGTTCCGTCGATTCGGTGCGCCTTGCCGATGTTCTGACGAGTTCGCTTGCCGCTATCCACGCCGAGTCGAACCCGCTGGCCCTTCCGGCGGTGGATTCGGTCATCGTTCTCGTCGTTGACGGGCTGGGCATGCACAACCTGAGTGCCCGGTCGGGGCATGCCCGAACGCTTCTGGGCGGCATCAAACGCGCAGTCCTGTCCTCGACCTACCCGGCGACCACCGCGACGGCCCTCACGACGCTCACCACGGGTGTGGATTCCGGTGTTCACGGACTCACCGGGTACAGCATCGCTGCACGACAGTCCGGGAAAGTGTTCAACCAACTGACCGGCTGGGGTATCGACATGCCCCCGAGTAGCTGGCAGCGTGCCACGACCGTGTTCGAACACGCGAAGGCCGCGGACGTCCGCGCAGACGTCATCGCCCACGGCAAGTTCGCCGGCACGGGATTCACAGAGGCCGTCCTCCGCGGCGCCGAGTTTTGCGCGTCGGACCGCCTCGGCGATCGATTCGAGCTCGCCGTCGAGCGGTCACGTCAACGGGGCGTGATCTACCTGTACGTATCCGAACTTGACGCCATCGCGCATCGCGTCGGCTGGGAATCGGGGGAGTGGATAGCCGCTTTGGAGGATCTTGATGCCGCCGTGCGCGACACGCTGCCTCGCTTGGGGCGCCGGACGGGCATGCTGCTGACGGCCGATCACGGAGTCATCGACGTGCCAGCGCACCAGCATCTCCTGATTGACGAACGCGCGCCCGAACTGCTCGACGGCGTCGTTGCCACGGCGGGCGACCCACGCGCGCTTACG
>DATGWF010000074.1:0-2574 GCA_035299585.1 Microbacteriaceae bacterium | reverse complement strand
GCTCTCGATCGCGCGCTCGCAGTCACGACGGCTCAGTGGCCCGGCGACATGGCATCGGTGTCGGGCGTTCTCGCGCTCGCCCAAGGAGTGGGGCTGCCGCCGGCGACCATTCTTCGCGCGGAGGCTCGTGCTCTGCGCGACGAAGCGGGCACCCGGGCACGGACTCGAGTTTCCGAACTCACGGTCAAGCTCACGCTTCCGATCGGCGCGTGCGTATTGCCAACGTTCATTGTCTGGGGAGTCGTTCCCGTCATCCTCAGCACATTTCACTCACTCACACATTCCTGAAAGGACACGCCCATGACACGCTTCAACCGGCTTACATCCGAGCGCGGATCCGTCACCGCCGAATACGCCATCGCCACGCTCGCAGCCGTCGCCTTTGCGGGGCTGCTCGTTGCCATCATGCGCAGCAGCGAAGTGCACGACATCCTGCTCGGACTCATTCGCAATGCGCTCGGCGCGGCGCCTGAGTGAACGGGGGAGCGTCAGTGCGGAATTTGCCGTCGCGCTCCCGGCCGCTGTCCTCGTCCTGATGCTCTGCATGAACGGACTGTTTGCCGCTGCACTCCGCATCGAGCTGGCCTCGACCGCGGCAACCGCTGCACGTCGAGTCGCCCGCGGCGAGCCGAGGGAGGAAAGTCTTGCGGCGCTCCAGCCCGCGGAGGTGAGTATCGGCCGCGACGGCGAGCTCATCTGCGTCACCGCGGCGCGGCAACTCGGCATTGCACGGATCGTGGCGCGATCGTGTGCCCTCGACGATGCGGAATGATGAGCGTCACCGTGGGCGGCCTCGCCGCCGCCATGATCGTGTTCACCGTTCCGACTATCGCCCTCGGAAACCAGCTTGCCGACCTTCGGCTCGCTCAGGGTGCCGCCGATGCTGCGGCGCTCGCCGCGGCAGATGCTCAACTCTGGCAACTCCGCAGCGACCCGTGTTTCCTCGCAGGTCGCGTCGTCGAGGGGAACGGCTTTCGACTCGCGAGATGCCAATGCACATCCACTGAATGCTGCATCTCGATGGCGCCGCTCTCTTGGCTGCCCGTGGATGCGCCACGCGCGCGAGCGGGAGCTGTTGGCGAGAATGTCAGCGTTCGGTGTGTATGGTGAGCAACGTCGCATATATAAGGAGTGACTGTGGCAGGTAAGTCGAAACTCGTCATCGTTGAGTCGCCGACGAAGATGAAGTCAATCGCCGGATACCTCGGTGATGGCTATGAGGTGCTCTCCTCTGTTGGTCACATTCGCGACCTCATCGACCCCAAGAGCCTGCCCGCGGAGCTCAAGAAGGGCCCGCTCGGCAAGTTCTCGGTCGATGTCGACAATGGGTTCGAGCCCTACTACGTTGTTTCGGATTCGAAGAAGAAAACCGTCGCCGAGATTAAGCGTGCCCTCAAGGACGCCGACGAACTCTTGCTCGCAACCGATGAAGACCGCGAGGGTGAGGCCATCGCGTGGCATCTCCTGCAAGAGCTCAAGCCGAAGATTCCGGTTCGCCGAATGGTGTTTCACGAAATCACCAAGGACGCCATCCAGGCGGCCGTCCAGAACACGCGCGAACTCGACACCGCTCTCGTCGACGCTCAGGAAACGCGCCGAATCCTCGACCGCCTCTACGGCTACGAGATTTCGCCGGTGCTGTGGCGAAAGGTCGGATCGGGCCTGTCGGCCGGCCGGGTGCAATCAGCCGCGACTCGCTTGGTCGTCGACCGTGAGCGGGAGCGCTTGGCGTTCGTATCGGCAAGCTATTGGGACCTCACCGCTCAGTTCGGCTCCGACGACATCTTTGAGGCAAAGCTCGTGCGCCTCGGAGGGAAGCGCATTGCGAGCGGAGGCGACTTCGACGATCGTGGCACGCTCACCAAGGACGCCGTCGTTCTGAGCGAGGGGGACGCGCTCGCGCTCGCCGATGCACTGTCGGCCGCGGGAGTTCGCAGCGTCGTGAGTGGACTGGAAACCAAGCCCTACTCGCGCCGACCGGCAGCACCATTTACGACCTCGACGCTTCAGCAGGAGGCCGGCCGCAAACTCAAGTTCTCGGCCCGTCAAACCATGAGCGTGGCCCAGTCGCTCTACGAAAACGGGTACATCACCTATATGCGTACCGACTCGAGCTCCCTCTCGGGTCAGGCAATCGCGGCAGCGCGAGCGCAAGCTGTTTCGCTCTACGGTGCCGACAGTATTCCCGACCAGCCCCGCACCTACGCGTCGAAGTCGAAAAACGCGCAAGAGGCGCACGAGGCGATTCGCCCATCCGGTGAGGTGTTCCGCACGCCGGCGGAGGTCGCTTCCGGCATGTCGAGCCAGGAGCAGAAGCTCTACGACCTCATTTGGAAGCGCACCGTTGCATCGCAAATGGCTGACGCAAAGGGTCACACTGCGACCGTCACACTCGCGGTTGGACCGACGGCTACCGGTTCGGTCGAGCGGGCTTCGAATGCGGTCGCAGAGTTCAGTGCCTCGGGAACCGTCATCACCTTCAAGGGCTTCTTGTCCGCGTACGAGGAGGGTCGCGACGACGACCGCTCGGAGGCCCAGGCCGAGGCGAAACTCCCCGCGCTCACCGAGGGTGCC
>DATGWF010000073.1:0-4002 GCA_035299585.1 Microbacteriaceae bacterium | reverse complement strand
GGATCTATGCAATGCGGGCCGGTGCTCGGCTGGACGGTCGCCGCGAGCAGGATTCGGCGCAATCCGGCAATTCCTGAGAGACTACGAACGGAAAGGACCCCATGGCCGCTCTCGAAGAAACCCTCGTGCTCATCAAGCCGGACGGAGTTGCCCGCAACCTCACGGGCGAAATTTTGCGCCGCATTGAAGCCAAGGGATACGCCCTGGTCGATCTCAAGCTCGTGCATGCCGAGCGGTCACTCTTGGTCGAGCACTACGCAGAACACGAGGGCAAGCCGTTCTTCGAACCCCTGGTGGAGTTCATGATGAGTGGCCCGACGGTCGCCGCTCGCGTTGCCGGGAACGATGTCATCGCGGGTTTCCGCTCGCTTGCCGGTGCAACCAATCCAACCGTTGCGGCCCCCGGAACGATTCGTGGGGACCTCGGCCGCGACTGGGGCCTGTCGGTGCAACAGAATCTCGTGCACGGTTCCGATTCCGCCGAGTCCGCTGAACGCGAACTCGCCCTCTGGTTCGCCTAAATCGCCGCGCTTGTTTCGGTTTCATGAGCGGTTCATGACATACTGAGTGCGTTCGAGTATTCGAACACGAAGACTTTTGGGGAGAACCCCACACGATCCGCGCGATCGTGAACAGTGCCGGCTTCGGCCCACTGCATCAAGCTTTGCGAGTGCCTGCGGGCGCCGCACACGAATTGCATACGCATCCAGGGCGCGGCCTCGGATGTGGTTGAGGAGTCACCCATGGTGATGTCAACGGATACCTCGGTCGAACCCGAAGAAGCCGATACGACCGCCCTGCCATTCCGTTCCTACGCGGTCGAGCAGGCCCAGGGTGCGATGGGTGCCGGGTCGACGGCACTCGTGTTTATCGCGCCGCCGGCAATCGAACGTGGCGACTTCGACGACGAGCGACCGGAGCGTCGCCGTCGCGAGGATTCGGATTCCAACCGCGAGAGTCGAGGTGCCCGTTCGGAACGAGGCCGCGATGTCTCGAACGGTCGGGGCGGACGCGATGAGTCTCGGAAACGCGACCGCGACCGCGATCGAGACCGCGATCGGGAGCCAGAGCTCATAACCGAGCCGCAGAAAGTCAAGGGCTCGACCCGCCTCGAGGCGAAGAAGCAGCGTCGTCGCGAAGGACGCGATACTGGACGCCGCCGCACGGTCATCACCGAGAGCGAGTTCCTCGCGCGTCGTGAGGCCGTCGATCGCGACATGGTCGTCCGGGAAAAGGACGGCCGCATCCAGATCGGTGTCCTCGAGGACAAGGTGCTCGTCGAGCACTACGTCGCGCGCTCCCAGGAGACGTCCCTCATCGGAAACGTCTACCTCGGCAAGGTGCAAAACGTGCTGCCCAGCATGGAGGCCGCGTTCGTCGACATCGGGCGCGGACGCAACGCCGTGTTGTACTCGGGCGAGGTGGATTGGGAGGCCGCCGCTGAGGCGATGGGCCCGAACCAGCCCCGCAAGATTGAACTTGCGCTCAAGCAGGGGGACACCGTTCTCGTGCAGGTCACGAAGGACCCGGTCGGACACAAGGGCGCCCGACTCACCAGCCAGATTTCCCTGCCGGGACGCTACGTCGTATACGTCCCGAACGGTTCAATGAACGGCATCAGCCGAAAGCTTCCCGACACCGAGCGCGCCCGGCTGAAGAAGATTCTCAAGGACGTCATGCCGGAGAACGCCGGTGTGATCGTTCGCACCGCGGCCGAGGGTGCCACGGAAGAGCAACTCACGCTCGACGTGCAGCGCCTTATCGCTCAGTGGGATTCCATCTCGCGAAAGGTCGAACAGCAGTCTGCTCCGGCGCTCCTGCACAGCGAGCCCGACCTGCTCGTGAAGATCATCCGCGATGTCTTCAACGAGGACTTCCAGCGTCTCATCATCGCCGGCGATGCGGCCCGAGAGACCATCACCGAGTATCTCGAGTCTGTTGCTCCCGACCTCGTCGAGCGCGTGTCGCGCTACGAGGGCACGCGAGACATCTTCGATGAGTTCCGCGTAACCGAGCAGATCGAAAAGGCACTCGATCGCAAGGTGTGGCTTCCTTCCGGCGGTTCGCTCGTGATTGATCGGACCGAGGCGATGACCGTCATTGACGTCAACACCGGCAAGTTCGTCGGCTCAGGCGGAAACCTCGAAGAGACCGTCACGAAGAACAACCTCGAGGCGGCCGAGGAGATCGTCCGCCAGCTACGCCTTCGCGATATTGGCGGCATTGTCGTGATCGACTTCATCGACATGGTGCTCGAGAACAACCGCGACCTGGTTCAGCGGCGACTCATCGAGACGCTCAGCCGCGATCGAACCAAGCACCAGGTCGCCGAGGTGACGTCGCTTGGGCTCGTGCAGATGACACGGAAGAAGCTCGGCCTCGGACTGCTCGAGTCGTTCAGCGATCCCTGTGACGTGTGCGCCGGTCGTGGCATCATCGTGTACCACGAGCCGGTCAGCAAGCATCGGAATGGAAACGGCGGTGGATCCCACGGCGGCTCGGGCTCGAACGGCTCGCGCCGTCAGAATCGCTCGGAATCGGCAAAGGCTCCCGCCGGTGGAACGCACGCCATCACCGAAGACGCCAAGAACGCTCTGGCGGCGATTGCGGCGAGCACCATCGGCCACAGCGAGCCGGAACTCGTGGCGACCGCGCCGGTGAAAGCGTCTCGGAGCCGGAAGGCGACCGTGACGCTCGACTTGCCCGTTCCCGCCGATGCTCCGGCAGTCCCGGCTCCAGACGCAGCGGTCGAGCAACTGCTCGATTCCGTTCTCGAGGCCTTACCCGAGCCCAAGCCGGCCGGTCAGGGACGTGGCCGTCGCCGCCGGGCGACTCGCCCCGCCGCGAGCTAAACACGCGGACGCGATGATTTGGCCGGACGGCACCCATCGCGTAAGCTTGGCCCTTGGTGCGTCGCGCTTATCCCGCGTCGTCCAACGGTTTCTGGCCACTTCCGTCTCCCACACGGTTCGTGCGACAGTTCGAATCCCATGGCAGTTACCCGCGAGGGTGGCCCCGAACACATTCCGAAGATAGGTAAAACAGTGGTTTACGCAGTAGTGCGCGCCGGTGGACGGCAAGAAAAGGTCGAGGTTGGCACCATCGTCACCATGGACCGCGTGTCGGCTGACAAGAACGGCACCGTGACTTTTCCGGCTGTCCTTCTCGTGGACGGCGACAAGATCACGAGCGACGCCTCGGCTCTCGCGAAGGTTACCGTGACCGGTGAGCTCCTTGAGAACCTCCGCGGCCCGAAGATCATCATCCAGAAGTTCAAGAACAAGACCGGCTACAAGAAGCGTCAGGGCCACCGCCAGGAGCTCAGCCGCGTCAAGATCACCGGCATCAAGTAAGCCCCGAGGAGACACGAAATGGCACACAAAAAGGGAGCGAGCTCGACCAAGAACGGTCGTGACTCCAACGCACAGCGTCTCGGTGTGAAGCGCTTCGGTGGTCAGGTCGTCAAGGCCGGCGAGATTCTCGTCCGCCAGCGCGGCACCCACTTCCACCCGGGCGCCGGTGTCGGCCGCGGTGGCGACGACACGCTGTTCGCCCTTGAGGCAGGCGCAGTCGAGTTCGGTACGAAGGGCGGCCGCAAGGTCGTCAACATCGTCGCCGTCGGCTAAGACGATTCTCAGTAAAGGGCGAGCCTCGGCTCGCCCTTCGCTGTTTCATCAAGAGAACGAGAACCCATGGTCACCTTTGTCGATCGCGTAACGCTGCACCTCAAGGCGGGGAACGGCGGAAACGGGTGTGTTTCGGTGCGCCGCGAGAAGTTCAAGCCTCTCGCCGGTCCCGACGGTGGCAACGGCGGCGATGGCGGAAGCATCATTCTGCGTGCGGACGCAGGCGAGTCCACGCTCCTGGGGTACCACCGTCGACCGCATCGTTCGAGCGACAACGGCGGATTTGGCATGGGCGACATGCGCTCCGGAACCACGGGCGAAGACCTCATCCTTCCGGTTCCCATCGGTACGGTCGTCAAGAGTGCAAGCGGCGAAG
>DATGWF010000072.1:0-8834 GCA_035299585.1 Microbacteriaceae bacterium | reverse complement strand
CGGCGCGCTCGGCCGGAGCCGAGAACTGCTTGGCCGAGGTTTGGGCTTGAGCGAGCACGGTCCGAATCGTGGTGGATTCCGTCTCGGTGGCGATGTTGCCCAAGACGAGTGCGAGGAACTCGCGGGCTGGGATTTCGCCGTCGCGGTGCGCATCCCACATCGAGCCCCACACGAGAGTGCGGGCAAGCGGGCTGCGGATCGACCGCAAGTGCGTGATTGCCGTCTGACGCGAGTGTTCGTCGAGGCGAATCTTGGCGTAGGCAAGGTCGTCATCGTTGACCAGGATGAGTGCCGGGCGGGGGCGGCCGACCAGCTGCGAAACCTCGGTGCGTTCGCCATCAACGTCCAGCTCGATACGTTCGATGCGCTCGAGTCCGCCGTCGACGAGCTCGTACAGGCCGACGGCGAGTCGGTGCGGACGGATCGTCGGGTAATCCGCCGGAGCGCTCTGCAGGATTGCGAAGCTCGAGATACGTCCGGCGTCGTCGACGGAGATTTCGGGTCGGAGGGTGTTCACGCCGGCGGTTTCGAGCCACAGCTTCGACCACGAACCCAGCTCGCGCCCGCTCGCAGCCTCGAGCTCAGACAACAGGTCGACGAGTTCCGTGTTCGACCAGGCGTGCTTCGTGAAGTAGTTGCCGACTCCGGTGAAGAATGCGTCCACGCCGACCCATGCGGCGAGCTGCTTCAGCACCGAGCCACCCTTGGCGTAGGTGATGCCGTCGAAGTTCACGAGGACGTCCTCGAGGTCGCGGATGTCGGCAACGATCGGGTGGGTCGACGGAAGTTGGTCTTGGCGATAGGCCCAGCTCTTCTCCATCGCGGCGAACGTTGTCCACGCTTCGTGCCACTCGGTGGCCTCGGCGGTGGCGATGGTCGAGGCCCACTCGGCAAACGACTCATTGAGCCATAGGTCGTTCCACCACTTCATGGTGACGAGGTCGCCAAACCACATGTGGGCCAGCTCGTGCAGGATGGTGACGACTCGGCGTTCACGGATGGCGTCAGACACCTTCGAGCGGAAGACGTACGTTTCGGTGAACGTCACCGCGCCCGCATTCTCCATGGCTCCGGCGTTGAACTCGGGTACGAAGAGTTGGTCGTACTTTGCAAACGGGTACGCCACCCCAAACTTCGACTCGAAGTAGGCGAATCCCTGGCGGGTCTTTTCGAAGATGTAATCGGCGTCGAGGTATTCGGTGAGGCTCTGGCGCGCGAAAATACCCAGCGGGATGGTGCGTCCGTCGCTCGATGTGAGTTCGCTGCGCGTCACCGAGTAGGGGCCGGCGACGAGCGCCGTGATGTAACTCGAAATACGTGGCGTCGCGGCGAACTCCCAACGGGCGAGACCGCCCTCAAGGGAGATCGGCTCGGGCGTGGGGGAGTTGGATACGACCTGCCAATCCGCCGGAGCGGTGACCGCGAAGGTGAACGTTGCCTTGAGGTCGGGCTGCTCAAACACGGCAAACACGCGCCGCGAGTCCGGGACCTCGAATTGCGAATACAGGTAGACCTCCCCGTCGACCGGGTCGACGAATCGGTGCAGGCCCTCGCCGGTGTTTGTGTATCGCATCGTTGCATCCACGACGAGCTCGTTGTGGGCGTGCAGCTCGGGGAGCTGAATGCGAGTGCCGTCGGCCACCAGCGCCGGGTCGAGGTCGACGTCGTTCAGGCGCACCGCGTGCACCGTGTCGGTGAGCGCATCGACGAATGTGGTCGCGCCGACCGTGCCACGGAATCGGATGGTCGTCACCGAGCGGAACGTCGAGGACTCCCGGTCGAGGTGCAGTTCAACGACGTACGACTCGGTTTCGACGATGCCAGCGCGCTCGACGGCTTCTTGGCGGGTGAGGTTTTCTCCAGGCACAACGACTCCTTGTGGGATAGGTAGCACCAGCCTAGAGCGCTCGGCGCGTTTTTCGGGTGGCGCTCAATAGACTTGCGCCATGCGCATTCACGTTGCTACCGACCATGCCGGGCTCGACGTTTCCCGCGAGTTGCAGGCGCACTTGCGCGCCGCCGGTCACGAGGTCATCGACCACGGCCCGACTGAGTACGACCCGCTCGACGACTACCCGTCGTTCTGCATCAATGCCGCACAAGCGGTCGTGAACGATCAACGCGCCGCCATCCCGGCGCTGGGCGTTGTGTTCGGCGGATCGGGGAATGGCGAGCAAATGGCCGCCAACAAGGTTTCGGGCGTCCGTGCAGCGCTCGTGTGGAATGAATCCACCGCCAAACTCGCGCGCGAACATAACGATGCGAACGTGATCTCCATCGGCGCTCGGCAACACCCGATTGAGGACATGTTGCACTTCGTGGACCTGTTCATTGCCGAACCGTTCCCGGGTGATGAGCGCCACGTCCGACGGATTGGCCAACTTGCCGAATATGAACGCACTGGAGCGATTGCGGGCAAAGACCTTGTGAACCCGCGCAGCTAATGCCCGAGGGCCACTCCGTCCATCGCATCGCCCGCCAGTTCGCGCGCAATCTGGTTGGCGCAGTCGTGCACGCCTCGTCACCGCAAGGTCGATTCGAGGCGGGTGCCGCCGAGATTGACGGTCGGACCCTGCGATCGGCAACGGCGGTGGGCAAGCAGATGTTCCTCGACTTCGGTGACGGCGTGTTCGTGCGTGTCCACCTCGGCATGTATGGCGCTTGGGATTTTGCCGGCGACATCGCCCTCGACGCGACAATCGCCTCGGCGAACGGCCGAATGGGCCACACGGCTGGGCGAGGCACCGACGATCGTGTGCTTGATCGGGACGGCGAGAATTCGCTCGCGAGTATCGGTGCCCCGCGGCGGAGCCGTTTGCGAATGGCCGAGTCTGAACAGACCAGCGGTGCCGATAGCGAGTGGCCGCCGGAACCCGTTGGGCAGGTGCGATTGCGGCTGCTCACCGAGTCGCTCTGCGCCGACCTGCGCGGACCGACAGCGTGCGAGGTGCTTGACCCGGCGGGGGTGGATGCGGTGCTGAGGAGGCTCGGTCCCGATCCGCTTGGCGATGATGCTGGTACGGGCGAGGAACGCTTCCTTGCGGCAGTGCTCAAGCGGCGAGTTGCAATCGGTTTGCTCCTCATGGATCAGTCCGTGGTGAGCGGGATCGGAAACGTCTACCGAGCGGAACTGCTGTTCCGGGCCGGCCTCAACCCGCACCAGCCCGGAGCCACCCTGGCCGAGGAAGCCGTTCGGGCACTCTGGCGCGACTGGGACCATCTGCTTCGCATCGGCGTTGAGCGCGGACAAATGCTCACGATTGACGGACTCGAGGGTGAGGAGTTGCGAGCGGCGCTCGCCAATCGCGCTGACCGACACTGGGTGTACAAGCGCGAGGGTTTACCCTGCCGCCGGTGCGGCACGAACATCGTGCTCGAGGAGATGGCCACGCGAAAGCTGTATTGGTGCCCGAGCTGCCAAGCGCTACCCGGCGCACAACGACGTGCGCGAACCGCACGGAAGGAGCCGCGCTCATGACCGACCTGGTGATCCGAAATGCTCGACTGTGGGGGCGTCCGGAATCCGGGCCGGTCGACGTCGCCGTGACCGGGGGTCGCATTCATGCAATCGAGCCGGAATGGACTGATTCCGACAGTCCCGCACTCGACGCCGAGGGACGCTGGATGCTTCCGGGGCTGTGGGACGAACACGTGCACTCGAACCTGTGGGCCATCTCCCGGCGGCGCCTCGACCTCTCGAGCGTATCGAGTGCCGCGGAGGCGGTTCGCCGCGTCGCGGAGGCGGTTATCGGGTCGAACGATGACGTGTTCATTGCCGTCAACTACCGGGACGCGCTGTGGCCCGACCGCCTGAGCCTCTCGGCACTCGACGCGGTATCGGGTGAGCGGCCGGTCGTGCTCATCAGCGGGGACGTGCACGCGTGTTGGCTGAATAGCGCGGCAGTGCGTCGTTTCAGCGTGACCGAGCACGCCGACGGCCGTATCGCCGAAGACGAGGCATTCCGAGTCCAACAGCTCGCGAATGTCGTCGACGACGCCACGCTTGATACCTGGATTCGCGACGCCGTCGGGAACGCTGCCGCCCGCGGCGTCGTCGGCATTGTTGACCTCGAAATGCGCGACACCGCTCATGACTGGGTGCGGCGAAGCACGCGCGGTGAACTGCCTATCCGTGTCGAGGCGAGTGTATATACCCAACACCTCGACGCGGCAATCCGTGAGGGTCGGGCCACCGGGCTCGTTCTTGACGACCGCGGTCTCGTTTCGGCGGGCTACTTCAAGTGCATCACCGACGGTTCGCTCGGCACCCAAACGGCTTGGTGCTCCCACCCGTACCCCGACGGCTCCCACGGAGGAGCGAACGTCGACTACGCGGACCTCGCCGGACTGGTCCAGCGCGCAGCTACCGCCGGAATTGTTCCGACCATTCACGCCATTGGCGACCTGGCCGTGCACGAAGTGCTCAACATGTTTGAGCGCGTCGGCGTGAACGGGCGGATGGAACACGCGCAACAGGTACTTGCCGCCGACGTGGTCCGCTTCGCTGAGCTCGGTGTCGTTGCGAGCGTTCAACCGGAACACGCGATGGACGATCGGGATGCCGCAGACACGCTGTGGGCGGATGCGCTCGACGGCGCCTATCTGTTGCGCTCGTTCTGGGACGCCGGTGCCAGGCTTGCGTTCGGATCGGACGCCCCGGTGGCACCACTCGACCCGTGGCAGGCAATCGCAAGCGCCGTGTGGCGCACACGAGGCGACCGTGAACCGTGGCGTGCGTTCGAATCGCTCACAATCGAGCAGGCGGTGCTGGCCTCGAGTCGCTACGCGCAGCTCGAACTCGGCGCCCCCGCCGACCTCATTCTGGTCGATGCCAATCCCGCTCGGGCGACGGCAGCCGAATTGCGAACGCTGCCGGTAGCGGCGACCATCGTCGCCGGCGAACCGGTGCACCTGGACGGTGTGCGGCTGCGTTAAGCGGTGCGGTCAGCACTCGCGCGACGGAGGGCGTCCTCGAATGCCACCCATGCGAGCATCGCGCACTTGACTCGAGCGGTGTACTTCGAGACTCCTGACAGCGCAAATGCGTCGCCGAAGCGGTCTTCGTCCAGTTCTTGCGTGCCGCGCGAGCGAAGGACCTCGCGGAAGGAGTCGATGAGGTCGCTCGCTGCAGCGGGGTGCAGGCCGGGAGCAAGTTCACTGAGCATCGATGCGCTCGCTTGCGAAATCGTGCAGCCGGCGCCATCCCACGTGGTGTCGCGGACCGAACCGTCGGCATTGAGACGCACCTGGAGGGCGATGTGATCGCCACAAATCGGATTGCGCTGCTCCGACATAGCGTGCGCTTCGTCGCCGGCCTCGGCGATGCCACTGCCAAATCGACGTTTGGCATGGTCCATGATCAGTTCTTGGTAGAGCGCTTCGAGGTCGTTCATGACTCCACTCCAAAGAATCCGCGTACGTGTGCCAACGCATCGGCCAATCGGTCTATTTCTTCGACGGTCGTGTAGGCCGCTGCGCTCGCCCGAACACTCGCGGTCATGCCAAACCTTGCGTGCAGGGGAGCGGCACAGTGATGACCGACGCGGACGGCGATGCCGTAGGCGTCGAGGAATTGGCCGACGTCGTGAGCGTGTACGCCGAGCACCTCAAAGCTCAGGAGCGGCACCCGCGCAACGCCGGCGGCGTTGCCGAGGAGTCGCAGGCCCGGAATGCCCTCGAGCCGCTCGCGCAAGTGCGCCTCGAGCGTGGCTTCGTGCGCCGAAATCGCCGCATGGCCGATGCTCTTCATCCAGTCGAATGCGGCGGCCGTGGCAATCGCCGCAGAAATCGGTTGCGTTCCGGCCTCGAACCGCTGTGGCGCCTCGAGGTAGCTGGCCTCGGTCAAGGTGACGTGCGAGATCATCGACCCGCCGAAGTTCGACGCTGGAAGGGCGTTGAGGAGCTCTGTCTTGCCGAACAGGACGCCAATTCCGTCCGGGCCGTACAGCTTGTGGCTTGAGAAGACGGCGAAATCGACGCCGAGGTCACCGAGCGTGAGCTCGATGTGTGGCGCCGACTGGCAGGCGTCAAGCACAACGAAAGCGCCCTGCTCGTGAGCCATCGCGGTGATGTCCCGAACCGGGTTCACGATTCCGAGCACGTTCGAGACGTGGCTGAATGCCACAATGCGCGTGCGGCCGTGGATGAGCGTGCGCGCATGATCGAGGTCGAGCACCCCGGAATCGTCTACGCGGACGTGCACCAGCTCGGCCCCCGTTCGAGCCGCGAGCTCTTGCCACGGGATGAGGTTTGCGTGGTGCTCCGCCTCCGTGAGGACGATGCGATCGCCAGGCTGGAGCGCGAAGCGACGTGCCGCCTCGCCGCCGCGACCGAGGCTCGCGAGTCCAAAACTATTCGCCAGAATGTTGAGCCCCGCGGTCGCGCCCGCAGTCCACACCACCTCTTCGGCTCGCGCGCCAATTGCGGTGGCGACGGTCTCACGTGCATCTTCGAAGCGGTTTGTGGCTTCCGCAGCGAGGGTGTGGGCACCGCGATGCACCGCCGAGTTCGCGGAGTTCAAGTACCCGAACTGGGCTTCGAGAACCGAACGCGGCTTCTGGCTCGTCGCTCCGGAGTCGAGATAGGCGAGCGGGTGCCCATTGACCAATTGCGCCAGCACCGGAAACTCCGAGCGGACGGCGTGAACGTCGAATGCGGTGGTCATCGCGTCCATGCTACCCGGGAGCGTCCGCCGCGGTCGTTCCCGATGATGAGACGTCGACCTACTGATGAATCAGCGGACGACTGTTCTGCCAGTCCCACTGTTCGAATTCTCCAGGACACGGCCAAGTCCGTCCGGTTACCGGGACGGTCCATTCACCGTCAATGTTGGCTGTACCGGTGATGGAGACGCGAGCGACGGTGTCTCGCCAGCATGACGGAGACGAGTCGCTCGCAATGGGCATCGTGACGTGGAGATCAACGTCGCGCTGCAGACACAGCACGGACGTCGACCACATTCCGCTGACGTCCCCGGAGACTTCCATCGAGCCCGTTCCATTGGCGGCATCGCACGAGCCAACCAGATCGACGAAAATCGTCGTGCCATCGGTCCGAACATCGACGTGTGGTGGAGTCGGCTCGACTGGGGCGGCTCCCGGCGACGGTCCGTCTTCGGCGGGAGGCACGTCGGCGGGAGCAATCGCGGCCGCGCGTTCTGGGGCGCCCGATGCGGATGGAATCGTCACGCCCAAAACCCGGGCCGGGGCGGCGGTGTTCTCGGGCGCGAGCATGACCACAGCACCAACAACGATGGCCGCGAGAACGAGTGCGCCAGCGAGCGGCCCAAACCTGATGTGGTCGATGAGTGTGGAGCGCTCGCGCCTGGATTGCTCAGTCATCCGTCCCCCTCCGGTGCCGACGACATGATTCTGACACGACCCTCCGACACTCCGCCATCGGGCCGAGGACGGTCCGCCGTTACGCTGAGGCCATGACCCTCGAACGATGGCACAAGCTGACGGAATGGCCACTCACGCTCATGTCGGTCGTCTTCATCGTTGCCTACAGCTATGAGGTCGTCGCCCAACCCGTCGGCACGGACCTGGTCAATGCCGAGATTGTGGTCTGGGCCACCTGGGCCACATTCGTCGTTGACTACGTCGTGAGCCTGTGGCTCGCGCCGGACCGCAAGTCATGGTTCTGGGCGCACCTCATCGAACTCGCCGTCGTCGTGCTCCCGATGCTCCGCCCGCTGCGCCTGCTCAGAGCGTTCACCATCGTGGGCGTCCTCAATCGCACAATTGGCGCCGCCTTCCGCGGGAAGGTGCTTGTCTATGTTGGCGGCTCCGCGCTGTTGCTGGTCTACCTGGGCGGACTCTCGATGCTTGAGATTGAACGCGCCGCCGGCGGAAACATCGACACCCTCTGGGCTGGAGTCTGGTGGGCCTTCACATCCATCACGACCGTCAACAACGCGCTGTACTACCCGGTCACCTTTGAAGGTCAGCTCCTCGCGGTCGCCGTCATGATTGGCGGCATCGCCCTTGTCGGCGCAGTCACCGCGACCATGGCGTCGTGGATTGTCGAACGCGTGCAACAGCGGGAGGCAGCCGAAGAGCAACTCAGCCGCAAACACATTGACCTCATCCTCGACGAGGTCCGTGCGCTTCGAGCCGAGGTCGAGTCACTTCGTTCCGAACAGCTGCCGCGCACCCAGCACACACCGCGCTCGCAACGAACGGACGAAGCGAAATAGCGCACGGAACGCCAGCTGGAATTGGAGGGGAGGACGGGAATCGAACCCCGCGAGCGCGTGGAGCGGTCGCGGCCGCCGGCCCGAGGTGGGGTGCTGGAATTGGAGGGGATGACGGGAATCGAACCCGCGCTATCAGTTTGGAAGACTGAAGTTCTACCATTGAACTACATCCCCGTTGCCCGAGGGCACCTCGATAGCGTACCCGATTTTTCTGGGCCACTTGTCCGCCCCTCGGGTTCTGCGCAAAGTCCTCGGTACGCGAGCGTATAGACTGGCGGCTGGCCTGCGCGCGCGCGGGCCCCGGAGTCGCACGACTCGGGGCGTAGCTCAGCTTGGTAGAGCGCTCGCTTTGGGAGCGAGAAGTCGCAGGTTCAAATCCTGTCGCCCCGACCAGTCACCCGTCGAGAACAGTGCCCCGCGGGGCCAACAAGGAGAGACATGCCCACCACATCGGTTGAAAAGCTGAGCCCGACCCGCGCGAAGCTCACCATCACCGTGACTCCCGAGGAGCTCAAGCCCTCGATCGAGCACGCCTACGAGCACATCGCCGAGCAGGTCAGCATTCCGGGCTTCCGCAAGGGCAAGGTTCCGGCAGCCATCATCAACCAGCGCGTGGGTAAGGGTGCGGTCATCGAGC
>DATGWF010000071.1:0-27552 GCA_035299585.1 Microbacteriaceae bacterium | reverse complement strand
CGGCCGCCGCGGAATCAGCATTGACGTTGAGCGATTGTGTCGGATCCTCCCGGTCGGGCGCAATGGACGACACCACAGGGATTCGGCCGGCATCGAGGAGATCGCGAACGGCCTCTGGGTTGACGGCGACAACGTCGCCGACGAGACCCAAATCGACCTCGGCCCCATCCACGATGGTTCCGCGTCGCTGGCCGACAAACAGTCCCGCGTCCTCGCCGGAAATGCCGGCCGCAAAGGGTCCGTGCTGGTTGATGAGGGACACCAGTTCTCGATTCACCTGCCCCGACAGCACCATGCGGACAACGTCCATGGCCTCGGGCGTCGTGACGCGGTATCCACCGCGGAACTCTGATGCGATACCGAGCCGGTCGAGCATCGCTGAGATTTGCGGCCCGCCCCCGTGCACGACCACCGGTCGGATGCCGGCGTATCGCAGAAACACCATGTCCTCGGCGAATGCCGCCTGCAACTGGGCGCTCACCATCGCGTTCCCGCCGAACTTGACGACGATGGTTTCACCGTGGAATCGCTCGAGCCACGGCAATGCTTCGATGAGCGCGGCCGCCTTGAGTGACGCCGCCTGGGCCTCCGCCTCGGACAGGGTTCGATTGTGCATGACGGTCCTAACTGGAATACGCGCTGTTCTCGTGCACGTAGTCGTGGGTGAGGTCGTTGGTGAGGATGGTGGCCGCCGCCGTTCCGGCTCGCAAATCGATGCGAACGTGGGTAGCGCGCGGCGTCAAGTCGACCTCGTCGCGCGGCCGGTCCGGTTGACCAGCGTGGCACAGCCGCACACCGTTGAATGAGACATCGACGTGATAGGGGTCGAAATCAGCCTGGGTGGTGCCGATGGCCGCCAACACTCGACCCCAGTTGGCGTCGTTTCCGAAGATGGCTGCCTTAAAGAGATTGTTTCGCGCGACCGAGCGCCCGACTTCGACCGCGTCAACCTCGGTTGCCGCATTGACCACCTCGATGGTGATGTCGTGACTGGCGCCCTCAGCGTCGCACTGCAATTGCCGCGCGAGTTCCTGGCACGCCTCGGTGAGGGCAGCAGAAAACTCGTCGAATGCGGGCACGATGCCTGAGGCACCACTCGCGAGCAGGGTGACCTGATCGTTGGTGGACATGCACCCGTCGGAATCGAGCCGGTCAAAGCTCACCCGGGTCGCCTCACGCAGTGCCGCATCAAGTTGGGACGAGTCGAGGTCTGCGTCGGTGGTGAGTACAACGAGCATCGTCGCAAGCCCGGGGGCGAGCATGCCGGCACCCTTCGCAATGCCGCCGATTGACCAGCCGGCGCGCTCGACTGCGACGGTCTTCGGGACGGAGTCGGTCGTCATGATGGCCTGAGCAGCAGCCAAGCCGCCATCTGGGCTGAGCGCCGCCGCCGCAGCGTGCGCGCCAGCCTCGAGGACGTCACCATCGAGCTGGTCGCCGATGAGTCCGGTCGAACAGACGAGCACGTCGCCGGCCGAGATGTCGAGTGCGCGACCAACGGCTTCGGCGGTGCGATGGGTGACCTGGAACCCCTGCGGGCCGGTGAAGCAATTCGCCCCGCCCGAGTTGAGGACAATCGCCGAGGCGACGCCGTCGGAAATGACCTGGCGTGACCACAGAATCGGGTTGGCCTGAGCGCGGTTGCTCGTAAACACGGCTGCGGCGGCAGCCGAGGGTCCCTGATTGAAAATGAGTGCCAGGTCTGTGGCACCCGATTTCTTGATGCCGGCGGCGATGCCCGCCGCGGTGAACCCACGCGGAGTGGTGACGGTCATGGTGCGACTCCGTCCAGCGGAAGGCCGAGCGTTTCGGGAAAGCCGAGAGCAATGTTCGCCGATTGAATCGCGGCGCCCGCGGTTCCCTTGACAAGGTTGTCGAGCGCGACGATGACAACGGCTCGACCCGCCGCTTCGTCGAGGCCGACGCCGATGAGCGCTGTGTTCGCTCCTGCCGTGTCGGCCGTGCGCGGCCAGACACCGTCGGGGAGCAGCTGCACGAATGGCTCTCCTGCGTATGCCGATTCGAAGGCGGCCCGCAACTGCGCCGAGCTGACCCCCTCGCGAACCGGGGCAGTGCATGTCGCGAGGATGCCGCGCGACATGGGGACAATGACCGGAGTGAACGATATTCGCGGATTGACTGCTCCCGCCCAGCGCAGGGACTGCGCGATTTCCGGAATGTGTCGATGGGTCCCAGCAACGGCGTATGGGGAGGCATTGCCGAGGACCTCAGCGGCGAGCAGGTTGAGCTTGAGCGCCTTGCCTGCTCCAGACGGTCCGACGGCGAGCACTGCGGTGAGCTGCGCCTCGTCGATGAGACCGGCCGCAATTGCGGGGGCGAAGGCGAGCGCGACTGCACTCGCATTACAGCCCGGGGCAGCGACGCGGCGTGCGCCACGAAGTCGCTCACGTTGACGATCCGCATCGCGCGGGAGCTCGGGAACGCCGTACTCCCACGCGCCAAAGAACGGGCCACCGTAGAACGCATCCCAGTCGCTCACCGACTCAAGTCGATGGTCGGCGCCACAGTCGACCACGAGCGTGTCAGCGGACAGCCCCTCGGTTATGGCACCCGAAGCGCCGTGCGGTAGCGCGAGAAACACGACGTCGTGGCCTGCGAGTTGCTCCGCTGAGGTTTCGACAAATCGGAGCGGGGGATATCCCCGGAGGTGAGGCTGAACGTCTTGGAGCAACTCGCCGACATTCGAGTGCGCGGTGACCGTGCGGACATCGAGATTGGGGTGCTGCTGCAACAGGCGCAAGAGTTCTCCTCCGGCGTATCCCGAAGCTCCTGCAACCGCAACGCTCAGCAACATAGCTTCAAACCTACCGCGGAAGGCGCAACAATTTTTCGCCGGACGGGGTAAATCGCGCTAATCGCGGACGGTTGCTCCGAATAGTTCAGACGCACGGGCCGCACCCGCCAGCTTGGCTTCACTCGCTTCGGCCGCAGTGAGCGTGCGATCCCCGGCACGGAAACGAAGCGCGAAGGTGAGGCTCTTCTGGCCTTCCGGAACCCCCTGGCCACGGTAGTCGTCGACGAGGGCGATGTGTTCGAGTAGCTCTCCCGCGCCGAGCTCGAGCGCAGCACCGACCGCGTTGGCCGGAGTGGCCACGTCGACGAGAACGGAGAGGTCTTGCGTTGCGGCCGGATAGATGCTGATCGGCGACGCAGCAATGTTCACCGGTGCGAGCTCGATGACGCGGTCGAGGTTGAGTTCGAAGATACCCACAGTGCGCGGCAGGTCGCCATCAAGAGCGATGTCGGGACGCAGTTCACCCAGGTAGCCGACAGCCTCACCGGCGATGCGCACTTCGGCGGTGCGTCCGGGATGGAGGGCGGTGTGCGCACCCTGCACAATCTCGAGCTCTGCGCCAACCGCCCATGCGATTGCGTTCGCCGCCTCGAGTGCATCGGCCAAGCCCGAAGGTGCCGCCGGATGCCCGGGTTGCTTCGGAGTGCGGTTGCCGAGGACAAGACCAGAGACCAGTCGTGGCTGCGGCGGAATCGCTGCGTCCAACTGAGCCAGCACGTCGTCGGAGGGACGCGCGCCGCCAAGCGGGATGCTATCGGTGCCGTACACGACACCAGAGTCCGGTCGGAAGACCGCACCGACTTCGAAGATGGCCAGGTCCGTCAGGCCGCGGGACAGATTGCGATGTGCGACCTGCATGAGCCCCGGGATGAGCGAGGTGCGCAGGAAACTCGTGCGGGCATCGAGGGCATTCGCAAGCTTGACCTGAGCAATCGTGTCGCCAGTCGGCGACCCGAACAGCTGGTTTGTGTCGACGTCGAAGAACGGGTATGCGACCGTCTCGGTGAACCCGGCAGCCGCGAGCGCGTTCGCGGCTTGGCGGCGCAGTCGTTGGGCTCGTGTGAGACCACGCTGCGGCGGGGCGATCGGGAGGACCGCTGGAATTTCGCCGTAGCCCTGGATGCGGGCGACTTCTTCGGCAAGGGTCCACTTGTCGGTGAGGTCGGGCCGCCAGCTCGGCGGTACAACGGCGAAGCCGCCGGACTGATCGCTGACTTCGCACCCGATGGCGCGAAGTGAGCCGGCGATCTGCTCCGGCGTGTAGGAGACCCCGATGAGGGTGCTGGTGAAGTCGAGCGGAAGCGCAATCGTCTCACGCTCGAGCGGGGCGAGCAGGGTCGATCCGAGCGGGTCGATGACCCCGCCCGCGTACTCGACAAGGAGATCGGCCACGCGCTGCGCCGCGATGCGGGCGACGGCCGGGTCGACGCCGCGCTCGAAGCGCTTCGATGCTTCGCTCGGAAGCTTATGGCGGCGGGCCGAGCGCGCAATGGTCACCGGGTCGAAGGTTGCTGCTTCGATGAGCACGTTGCTCGTGCCGTTGGTGATTTCGGTGCTGGCCCCACCCATGACTCCGGCAAGACCGATGGGACCGGACTCATCACAAATGAGGAGATCTTCCGGGTGCAGGGTGCGGGTCTGCTCATCGAGTGTGACAAGTGTCTCTCCGGCGCGGGCGCGGCGGACCGTGATGCCGCCCTGCAGGCGGTCGAGATCGTAGGTGTGCGTGGGCTGGCCGAGCTCGAACATGACGTAGTTGCTGATGTCGACCGGCAGGGAAATGGAACGCACGCCCGCGAGTCGCAAACGGGCAACCATCCAAGCCGGCGTTGGGCGCGTCGGGTCGACGCCTCGGACAACGCGGGTGATGAATCCGGACGCACCCACGCGGCCACGAATCGGTTCGTGGTCGTCGACGACCACGGAGAAGCCGGACGCATCGGTTGGGGTGACCAGACTCGCCGGATCAGTGAAGGGCTGACCGGTCGCATGGGCGTACTCACGAGCGATACCGCGAATCGAGAAGGCATATCCGCGGTCTGGGGTGACGTTGACTTCGACGGCACTGTCGGCAAGCCCGAGCAGCTCGATTGCATCGGCCCCCACTTCGGGATCGAGACCCATCTCGGCGAGCCGGATGATGCCGCCGTGGTCGTCATTGAGGCCGAGCTCGCGGCCAGATGCCAGCATGCCGTCTGAAACGTGACCGTAGGTTTTGCGCGCGGCAATCGGGAACGGGCCGGGGAGAACCGCACCCGGAAGGGTGACGACGACCTTGTCCCCGACGAAGAAGTTCGAGGCGCCACACACGATGCCGTGCACGGATTCGCCGCCACTGGCGGACTTTTGGCCGTCGGGAGCAACACGCACCTGGCACCAACGAATGGTCTTGCCGTTGGCCTGGGGTTCTTCGACGAACTCGAGCACCTCGCCGACGACGATCGGCCCGGTGACATCGAAGCTGTGGAGGTCTTCTTCTTCGAGACCGACGCTCACGAGTGCCGCATGCACGTCCTCAAGCGTGGAACCACTGACCAGCGGGGTGAACTCATTGAGCCACGAAAGCGGCGCGCGCATTAAACCACCTGTCCGAATTGCTGCGAGAAGCGAATATCGCCCTCGATCATGTCGTGCATGTCTCCGACACCGTTGCGGAACATGAGCGTACGTTCGAAGCCCATCCCAAAAGCGAATCCGGAGTATTCCTCGGGGTCAATACCCGCGGAACGGAGCACGTTGGGGTTGACCATGCCGCAGCCTCCCCATTCGATCCACCGATCCCCACCGGCAAAGCCTGGAACCCAAATGTCGAACTCGGCACTCGGCTCGGTGAATGGGAAGTAGTTCGGGCGCAAGCGAATGCGGGCGTCATCGCCGAAAAGGATCCGGGCGACATGCTCGAGCGTGCCGCGCAAATGCGCCATGGTGAGGCCCTTGTCGATGGCGAGCCCCTCGAACTGGCTGAACACCGGGGTGTGGGTCGCGTCGAGCTCGTCGGTGCGGTAAGTGCGTCCGGGCGATAGGACATATATGGGAACCTCGCGCTCAAGCATCGACCGGACCTGAACCGGTGACGTGTGGGTGCGCATGACGAGGTGACGTTCGACCGGGTCAACAAAGAAGGTGTCTTGCATTGCCCGGGCCGGGTGGTCCTCATCGAAGTTCAGGGCGTCGAAGTTAAACCATTCGTGCTCAAGCTCCGGACCCTCGGCAATTTCCCATCCCATGCCGACAAAGATGTCGGCAACGTGTTCTTGGAGCAACGAGAGCGGGTGGCGTGCGCCCGGCCGACGCTGGGTGGCGACGGCGGTGACATCGACCCGTTCGGCTTCGATTCGGGCGGCCTCCTCGGCGGCGTGGATCTGCGTCTCGCGAGCGGCAAAGGCCTCGCTGACCTGCGCGCGAGCCTGGCCGACGAGCTTGCCGTATTCCGCCTTCAGCTCAGGCGCAACGTCCTTGAGCGTCGCGTTGAGCTGGGCGAGCAGGGACTTTTCTCCGGCATGCTCACTCCTGACGCTCTTGAGCGCGGCGGAATCGCCCGCGCCCGCGATTGCGGCGAGCGCGGCGTCGACCGCAGCACTTACTGCTTCGGGGGAAATCGAAAGCTCAGACACAAGGCTCAACTGTACCGGGAACCATTACGAGCGCAGCGCGAAAGCCGACTCGTAGAGACAGACCGAGGCGGCCGTGGCCAGGTTCATCGATTCGGCGTGACCATAAATCGGGACCGAAACGCTCGCATCGACCTGCTCGAGCACCTCGTCTGGCAGCCCGCGCGCCTCGTTGCCGAACACCCACGCGGTGGGTTTGGCCAACTCGCCCGCGTTGCGAACAGTGAGCAAGTCGCCACCCTTCACATCGGCCGCGAGGGTTTGTACGCCGGCCGCACGCGCACGAGCCAGGACATCACCGAGCTCAGCACCGACAGCGATCGGAACGTGGAAGAGTGAACCCGTCGTCGAACGGACAACCTTCGGGTTATAGAGGTCGACCGTTCGGCCGGTGAGCACGACCGCATCGGCCCCAGCAGCATCGGCGGCCCGAATGATGGTGCCGAGGTTCCCCGGATCGCGAACCTCTTCGAGGACGGCGATGAGCTTGATGTCGTGCGCAAAGACGTCCTTGAGGGCAGTCGGGAACTGGTGGCACACCGCAATCACGCCCTGCGGGGTGACCGTGTCCGCCATGGCCTCGAGCACCTGTTCGCTGACATATTCGACATCCACTCCGGCGTCGACGGCCGTGGCAGCGATATCGGTGTAGCGCTCGAGCGCAGTCGGCGTCGCATACAGTTCGACGAGGAGTTGCGGGCGATACATCAGTGCTTCGGCAACTGCCTGGGGGCCCTCCAGAAGGAACATGCCGGTCTCCTGGCGCGCATCCTTTTTGGCCAGTTTGGCAACGGATCGGACGCGAGGGGAACGCGGATTCTCAAGCATGAATCCAGCCTACGTCGGTCACCACGTTCCACCGCCGTGGCGCGCAAGACCCGCCGAACCCGGGCCCAACATGCGTGATGCCCGCCTCCCCTCAGGGAGACGGGCATCGGACGCGGATGCTTAGGCCGAAACCTTGGGTGCCGACGTGTCGGCCGGAAGCGCCTTCTTGGCCGCCTCAACGAGAGCGGTGAAGGTCTTCGGCTCGTTCACGGCGAGCTCCGCGAGCATGCGACGGTCAACCTCGATACCGGCAAGACCCAGACCCTGGATGAAGCGGTTGTAGGTGAGGCCGTTCGCGCGCGATGCGGCGTTGATGCGCTGGATCCACAGGCGACGGAAGTCACCCTTGCGAGCGCGACGGTCGGCGTAGGCGTAAACGAGCGAGTGGGTAACCTGCTCCTTGGCCTTGCGGTACAGACGCGAGCGTTGACCGCGGTAACCCTCGGCGCGCTCGAGAATGACGCGACGCTTCTTCTTGGCGTTGACTGAACGCTTTACACGTGCCATTTCAGTTGTTTCCTAACGTTCGCTCGGGTTACTTGCCGAGAAGCTTCTTGATGTTCTTGGCGTCTGCCGGCGCCAGAACCTGGTCTTGGTTGAGGCGGCGGGTGCGCTCCGAGGACTTGACCTCGAGGTTGTGGCGCATGCCGGCCTGCTGCTTCATGACCTTGCCCGAACCGGTCAGCTTGAACCGCTTCTTGGCGCCCGAGTGAGTCTTCTGCTTAGGCATTGTCTTCCTCCTGCTTGACCACCTTGGCGGCGGCTTTCTTGGCATTGGCTTCTGCCTTTGCCTCTGACTTGTTCTTGAGCGGGGCGATGATCATGACCATGTTCCGCCCATCGATTGTGGGGGTGTGCTCGACGCTGCCGTACTCGGCGACGTCTTCCGCGAACTTCTGCAACAGGCGAACGCCCTGCTCGGGACGCGATTGCTCGCGACCACGGAACAGAATCATCGACTTGACCTTGTCGCCCGCCTGCAAGAAGCCAATTGCTCGCTTGAGCTTGGTCTCGTAGTCATGGGTGTCGATCTTCAGACGGAAGCGGACTTCCTTGAGAATCGTGTTGGCCTGGTTCCGTCGGGCCTCTTTGGCCTTCTGGGCGGCTTCGTACTTGTACTTGCCGTAGTCCATGATTTTTGCGACCGGCGGCTTGGAGTTCGGCGCCACCTCGACGAGGTCAAGGTCGGCCTCCTGAGCGAGACGGAGGGCAACGTCAATCTTGACGACGCCAACCTGCTCACCACCGGGACCCACGAGGCGGACCTCGGGCACCCGGATGCGGTCGTTAATGCGGGGTTCGCTGATGCGGATCTCCTCTGTTCAAGCACTGGCTCGAAGGGAGACGGATGCCGCCCGACGATGAGAGCGGAGAACATCCTCACAACACATTCGTGTTTCGTCACACCCGTGCGCGTGGCGCAGGAGGTGTGGCTGACCCGATAGCCTGGGAGGCGTCAGGTGGGAGTTTCTCCACTTTCAATCCGAAGACAGGCTTCGGAGCCTCAGACAGACTAGCAGAGGATTCACGTGAATCACACTCCGGACTTCGAAGACGCGGCTTCCGCCGCTGCTCGCGACATCGCTGAGGTGCCCGCGGTTGAGGTCATCACGACCGCTGCCGTGCACCTCATGAGCGCTGCGGCGGTCAAGGTGGGACTCGCGGACGAGCCGGACCAGGAAATCGACCTCGACGAGGCACGGAAACTCATCACGGCGCTTGCCGGCCTGATTACCGCGGCAGCGCCGGAAATCAGCGACTCGCACGCCCGCCCGCTTCGCGATGGTCTGCGTTCACTCCAGCTCGCATTCCGCGAAGCGTCGAGCATTCCGGACGCCCCCGGCCAAGGGCCGGGCGAAAAGTACACCGGCAGCGTCATTTAGTTCGCAGCGGGGACGACTTTCAACCCGAGCTGGTCGACGCGTTCGGCAAATACGTCGACCGCAAACCACGCCGCGGTGACGCGCTGCAGGAGCAAGCCCAGGTCGCCACGGTCGAGGCCCGGGTCGAGGACGAGCTCGACCTCCAAGTCGGCGCCCGCCAACTGAGCACGTGGGTCTGCGGTGCGGAGCGAAAATCCCCGAACCTGCGGTTCAAGCGCTCCAGCAATCACGTCCTGAATGTCGGGATCGAGATGCGGCGGACGCCACGGATGACTCTTGGCAATGGCCCACACTGCCGGGCGCCGAATGGCCACCTGACCCGGGGATCCCGGATCGAGGATGATGATGGGGGTGCCCTCCCCCGCGGCCGCGAGCGCGGCCCGCACCCCGTCCGTCGGAACCGGTCGAGCCTCTGGGTTCCAGCCGCGCATCGCGTCAACACTGCTAAACAACGGAAGAGCGGTGCGACCGTCCGGCGTGGCAACGGTCACGATGGAAAGTTCTTGAGTCTTGTCGACGACGAGCCCATCCGCGGTCAGGCCCGTTTCTCCCGCGACGGCGATGAGCGGAACCAGCAGTCGGGCGTGACGAACGGCGTCGACGACCGCGTCGAAGTGCTCATTGCCTGCACGGAACGCGGCAACTGCCGCAACGAGGTCTTCCGGAGATGAGCCGTCGTCCGAGGCGTGACGATTCTCGTCGAAGCTCCGACCGGCCCACGGCTGGCCCGCAGAGTCGGCGGCATCCGAAGACCCGAAGAGACGCGCCTCGCTCACGGGCGACCCGCGTGTTCGAGCGCGTCAACGAGCGTGAATCGTCCTGCGTACAACGCCTTCCCCACAATCGCACCTTCGACGCCCCGATTGGTCAACCCGCGCAGAGCAACGATGTCATCCAGGGAGGCGATACCGCCGGACGCCACAACCGGCTTGCCGGAACGTTTGGCGACTTCGAGCAGAAGGTCGAGGTTCGGCCCATTCAGCATGCCGTCTCGGGTGACATCGGTCACGACGTATCGCGCACATCCAGCGTCATCGAGGCGCGCGAGGACGTCCCACAGGTTGCCGCCGTCCTGGGTCCAGCCACGAGCCGCGAGGGTCTCGCCACGAACATCGAGGCCCACGGCAATCTGTTCGCCGAATCGAGCGATGACCTTCGCGGCCCACTCGGGATCTTCAAGGGCGGCAGTGCCGAGATTGACACGGGTCGCACCGGATTCCAATGCCGATTCGAGCGAGGCGTCGTCGCGAATGCCACCGGAGAGTTCGATCTTGACGCCGGGTACCTCGGCGATGACCTGGCGCAATAGCGCCCGGTTGTCACCGCGACCGAAGGCCGCGTCCAGGTCGACGAGGTGAATCCACTCGGCCCCTTGACTGGCCCAATCGGCGGCCGCATCGATCGGGCTGCCATACGACGTCTCGGTGCCTGCGGCTCCCTGCGTCAAGCGCACCGCCTGGCCGTCGGCGACATCGACGGCGGGAAGGAGTTCGAGTGCGGAAGTCATGATGGTCCTTAGAGAGTCGTAAGCCAGTTGCGAAGGAGTTGAATGCCCGCCTCGCCCGACTTCTCCGGGTGAAACTGCGTGGCACTGAGCGGCCCGTTCTCGACGGCCGCAAGGAACCGTGATCCGTGCTGGGCCCAGGTGAGTCGAGCTTCCGGGTAGGGGCGCTGGGTCTCGAGCGTCCATTCGAGCGCGCCGTACGAGTGAACGAAATAGAACCGCTCCTCGGCAAGGCCCTCGAAGAGCGAGCTGTTCGCGGCCGGCTCGACCGTGTTCCAGCCCATGTGCGGCAATACCTCTGCCTCGAGTTGCCGGACCTCACCGGGCCATTCGCCGAGGCCCTCGGTCTCGATACCGTGCTCGAGCCCCCGTTCGAACATGATTTGCATGCCAACACAGACGCCAAGAACAGGTCGGCCTCCGGCGAGACGACGATCGATGAGTTCATCGGCGCGAATCGCTCGCAATTGCTCCATGACCGCCGCGTAGGCCCCCACGCCGGGGACGAACAGACCCGCCGCTTCGGACACGGCGCTCCGATCACGCGTGAGTTCGACGTCGGCGCCGGCCGCCTCGAGCGCCTTCACCGCGGAGTGGACGTTACCCGACCCGTAGTCGAGCACCGCGACGCGCGGTCGACTCACAGGGCGCCCTTCGTGCTCGGCACGCCGACGACGAGCGGGTCGAGCGCTTTCGCCTGCCGAAGTGCTCGAGCGAAGGCTTTGAACTCCGCCTCCGCAATGTGGTGCGGATCGCGACCGTCGAGGACGCGAACGTGCACGGTGAGGGCCGCATGGAAACTGATTGCCTCAAACACGTGGCGCACCAACGAGCCGGTGAAGTGCCCGCCGATGAGGTGGAAGGCGAAGCCCTCGGGTTCGCCGGAATGGACGAGGTATGGCCGTCCGGACACGTCGACAACGGCTTGGGCGAGGGCATCGTCGAGTGGCACGAGCGCGTCGCCGTAGCGGGAGATACCGGACTTGTCGCCGAGTGCTTCGGCGATGCATTGCCCGAGCACGATGGCGGTGTCCTCCACGGTGTGGTGAACATCGATGTGCGTGTCACCGCTGGACCGGACGGTGAGGTCTGTCAGCGAGTGCTTCGCGAATGCCGTGAGCATGTGGTCGAAGAACGGGACACCGGTTTGAATGTCGCTCGCGCCGATGCCATCAAGGTTCAGGACGACCGACACCCGTGATTCGGAGGTTTCGCGGGTGCGCTCAGCTGTGCGTGCCATGTCTTCATCCTACGTCGGCACGCATGGGCCGTTACGTGAGCGGTTGTCCAACCTCGGCTAGGGCATCGAGAAACGCGCTCGTCTCCGGCTCTGTTCCCGCCGTCACGCGCAGAGCGTGCGGAATTCCCACATCGCGAATGATGATGCCGTGTTCCAGCAGTCCACGGAATGTGGCACCCGGATCGGAAACGTTACCGAAGAGCACGAAGTTTGATGCCGACGGATACGGGTGGTAACCCTGCCTCGCCAACTCGCGGACGAGACGATCGCGCTGGAGTCGAATCTCCCCCACCATCGCCAGCATCTCGGGCGCGTGGGCGAAAGCGGCGAGAGCCGCCGATTGTGTGAGGGCCGAGAGGTGATACGGCAACCTCACCAGTCGAAGGGCATCGCACACCGCCGGATGCGCGGCGAGGTATCCAAGCCTGGCGCCGGCGAAGGCGAACGCCTTACTCATGGTGCGCGAAACAACGAGCCGAGGAAACGCATCGAGCAATTCGAGGGCGCTCGGGGAGCCCTCGGGCGCGAACTCGGCGTATGCCTCGTCAACGATGACGATGCCGCGAGCGGACTCCGCCACCGCACGAATGACCTCGAGTCCCAGTGGCGTACCGGTCGGATTGTTCGGTGAGCACAGGAACACCACATCCGGATCGTGCTCGCGGACCGCTGTGACCGCAGCCTCCGCCGAAACCTCAAACTCGGAGCCTCGAGGAACCGAGACCCAGGCCGTACCCGTGCCAGCCGCCAGTAGCGGGTACATCGAGTAACTCGGCTCGAAGCTCAGCGCCGTGCGGCCGGGGCCGCCAAATGCCTGAAGGAGGTGTTGCAACACTTCGTTCGACCCGTTGGCCGCCCACATGTGGTCTGCGGTCAGGCCGTGGCCGAGGTACGCGGCACACGCTTCACGAAGAGCAGTGAACTCGCGGTCCGGATATCGGTGCACCGTGGCGAGGCTGTCGCGGACTCGAACGACAATGTCGTCGATGACGTGGTCCGGCACGCCGTGTGTGTTCTCGTTGACGTTGAGCTCAATCGGAACGTGGAGTTGCGGGGCGCCATACGGAACCTTGCCACGCAGGTCGGCGCGAATGGGCAGGTCGTCGAGGTTCACCATTCATTCATGCTACGGCGAGGCGCATTGCGGAACGGGGGCCGGGGCGCTGCCTAGTAGTTCGGCAGGGCGATGCGCGAGCCTGCCGGCACGTTGACGGAGTCGAGACCGTTGAGAGAAACAATGTCCTGGATCACGTCGCGCGGGTCACGGTTGGGAGCAATTGACTCGGCAACCGACCACAGCGATTCACCGGCCTCGACAGTGATGTAGCTGAGCGTGGCACCTGCAGAGTCTCCCGCTTGCGCTGGCGTGGCGTTGACGCCGAACGCGAGGGAGCTGGTCAGGACCGCCGCTACGGCGAGCGAACCGAGCACAAATCGACCGCGGCGGGTCAGACGCAAACGCGTGGGTGCTACGGGAGCAGCGGCAATTTGGCGAGCGAAGCCTGGGGTGATGAGTGCTGCGGTCATGGTCTCTACCTCCGGTGTGAGGAGTTCGAATTGGCCTTCGGCCGGGAAGGCCAATTCGAACTTCTGTTTCGAATATATCTTCGACTGTTCGAAAATGCAAGCGCAATGTTCGAAGTTTGTGAAACCGTTCTCACCAACACTCTCGAAGATGTGTTTGTTTCGCGCCTGAAAAGCGGATACAGTTTCGATAGTCGAGAGTCAAACAGCACCCGGTGACATTGGTGCGGAAAGGATCGCCATGAGCTCCTCGGAAGGACCCACGCGGCGCCGCACTTCGCTGAGCGAGAAACAGACCCGTATCCTCGAGGTCATTGCCGCCTCGGTGTCCAAGCGCGGATATCCGCCGAGCATGCGTGAGATTGGCGACGCGGTCGGGTTGTCTTCGCTTTCGAGCGTGACCCACCAGCTCAACCAGCTCGAAATCGCGGGATACATTCGCCGTGACCCCAACCGTCCTCGTGCCCTCGAGGTGCTGATCGATCTTCCCGAGTCAACCGGCGTGGAGTCCGACTCCCCCACGCCGGTCGGCGATGCGGCGATGGTTCCCCTGGTCGGCCAGATTGCAGCCGGTATTCCCATCACCGCGGATCAGCACGTCGAAGAGTACTTCCCTCTCCCCCGCCAGATTGTGGGCCAAGGGAATCTGTTCATCCTGAAGGTTGTTGGCGATTCAATGATCGACGCCGCAATCTGTGACGGCGACTGGGTTGTCGTTCGGGAGCAGAAAACCGCAGAGAACGGCGACATCGTCGCTGCCATGCTCGATAGCGAAGCGACCGTGAAGGTGTTCAAGCAGCGAGACGGCCACACCTGGTTGTTGCCGCGCAATAGCGCGTTCGAACCCATCCTGGGTGACTATGCCGAGATTCTCGGCAAGGTCGTCGCTGTCATTCGGAGCGTCCGCTAAACCAAGGCGAGCGTATTCAGCACGGTTTCGTGCTGATTGAAGGTGTAGAGGTGGATGCCCGGCGCATCCCGGAGCACCTCGCGAACGAGCCCGGCAGCAAACTCGATGCCAGCTGCGGCAGCGAGCTCCGGCCCGTCGACCGAGAGTGCGCGATGGAGTTCGCGCGGCGCCTCGACACCGGTGAGTTCCTCGAGTCGAGCGAGTCGCGCTCGCGACGTGACCGGCATCACCCCGGGGAGGATGTCCATCGTGACGCCGCGTGAACGCGCCTCAGCGACATACGCTGCATAGTCGCTCGGCCGCCAGAACAATTGAGTGATGACTCGGGTCGCGCCGGCGGCCTGCTTGGCAAGCAGCGCGTCGAAGTGCTGCCCTGGCACCTCATCGCGCGGATGCCCATTGGGGAACCCGGCCACGGCAACGTCCACCCGGTCTCCGGCCGACTGTACCGCCGGAGAGTGGAGGAGGTGGGAAACGAGCTCGGCTGCGGAAGCCAGATCTCCGAGTTCGGTCGGTGAAGCATCGTTCGGCGGGTCACCACGAAGCGCGAGGAAGGAACGCACCCCGGCGTCAAGGAATTCCGCGATGCGCTGGTCGAGCTCTTCCCAGGTTGAGCCGATGCTCGTGAAGTGCGCCATGGCGGGTACCGACGTGTGCTCGAGAATGTATCGAAGCACCGTGAGAGACTGCGCCCGATGGGAGCCGCCGGCACCGAAGGTGACCGAGAAGAAGGCCGGCTTGGCCTCCGTGAGCCGATCAATGGTTCGGCCCAGCGCGAGCGCCGCCGCGTCTGAGCGCGGCGGAAACAGCTCGAAGGAGACCGGACCCACGGATTGGAGTCTAGGCGACGACGTGAGGCGCACCGCGAGTGTTACGCCGTGCGAAACGGCGCCAGTTGCGCTGCCCGCTCCGGTGAAACGCGGGCGAGAATACGAGTGCCGTCCTCGGTGTACTCCACCGAATCGACCCTATCCTCGGCATGGAGCATCGAAACCAGGTCGCCACGGTCGAATGGAATCGTGGCGTCGATAGCCACGGCGGTGTCCGGGATGAGGGCGGCGACGGCACGTTGGAGTTCGTCGACACCGGCTCCCGTTCGCGAGGACACGAACACCGCGTGTGGCTCGAGCCCGCGGAGAATGAGTTCCCGCTCGGCATCGATGAGATCGGCCTTGTTGAACACGACGAGTTCGGGGATGTCCCGCGCACCCTCCTCGGCGAGCACATCCCGAACGGTGGCAATTTGGCTGGCCGGATCAGGGTGAGCAGCATCGACGACGTGCACAATCACGTCTGCCGAGGCGACCTCTTCGAGGGTTGAACGGAAGGCCTCAACGAGCTGATGCGGCAGGTTCCGAACGAAGCCGACTGTATCGACGAGCGTGTAGAGACGCCCATCGGGTGTTTCGGCCCGACGAACGGTCGCATCGAGCGTTGCGAACAGCGCATTCTCGACGAGCACTCCCGCGCCGGTCAATCGGTTGAGCAAACTGGACTTGCCGGCGTTGGTATAGCCCGCGATCGCAACCGAGGGAATCGCGTTTCGACGACGGTTTGCACGCTTGGCTTCCCGGGCCGGAGCAAAGCCAGCGATTTGCCGACGGAGCTTCGCCATCCGCGTGTGGATGCGGCGACGGTCGAGTTCGATCTTGGTCTCGCCAGGACCGCGCGAGCCCATTCCCGCACCACCGGCACCCACTTGACCACCGGCCTGACGAGACATGGACTCGCCCCAACCGCGCAGTCGCGGGAGGAGGTATTGCAGTTGAGCAAGCTCGACTTGCGCCTTGCCTTCGCGGCTCTTGGCGTGCTGGCTGAAGATATCCAGAATCACCGCGGTGCGGTCGATCACCTTGACCTTGACGGCGTCCTCGAGCGCACGTCGCTGGCTGGGCGCGAGCTCAGTGTCAGCGACAACGGTGTCCGCGCCGACCGCGCGAACGATGTCGGCGAGCTCCTGGGTTTTGCCACGACCCAGGTAGGTGGCCGGGTCGGGATGGGGTCGACGCTGCAAGACGCCATCGAGCACCTGGGCTCCGGCGGTTTCAGCAAGTGCAGCAAGTTCGTGGAGTGAGTTTTCGGCATCCTCGAGATTGCCGCGCGGATAGACGCCGACGAGCACAACCTTCTCAAGGCGGAGTTGGCGATACTCGACCTCGGTGACATCGTCGAGTTCGGTGGAGAGACCAGCGACACGTCGCAGCGCCGCACGCTCCTCGCGGTCGAACTGGTCACCGTCACGCTCGTGCCCACTGGCAAAGTCACTTTGGAGCGCCTGCGCGTCACCGAACATCCGCGCCCGGGTCGTGGCCGAGGCCAAGATACGGTCGAGGTCGTCGTCGGAAAGCAGCTCGGGTTCACTCGGAGAATCTGTCATCGCCCCTCCAGCCTAGGTTGCTCGAGTAGATTCGACAGTGTGCCAGCAGCGAACACTCCCGATCACTACTTCTCCGCACACCCGGCGAGCCCCGCGCAACGACGCCCGTTGCGGGTGCGCCTGGCCGGTGAGGACCGTGAAATCGAAACGTCGAACGGCATCTTTTCGCCGGAACGCATCGACGACGGCACCCGCGTGCTGCTGGACGAAGCCCCTCAACCACCGGCCCAGGGCAACTTGCTCGACATTGGATGCGGTTGGGGGCCGATTGCCCTGACCCTGGCCCTCGAGTCACCTCAGGCAACGGTGTGGGCCGTCGATGTCAACGACCGCGCTCTGGATCTGGTGCGCCGAAACGCTGAGCGGCTCGGCCTGTCGAACGTCCGTGCATGTCGTCCGGAGGAAGTTCCCGCCGACATCCGCTTCGCACAGGCCTGGTCGAACCCGCCAATCCGTGTGGGCAAAGAGGTCCTGCACGACATCATGCACACCTGGCTTCCGCGCCTGGATGAGAGCGCCGAGGCCTGGCTCGTTGTGCAAAAGAATCTCGGCGCCGACTCGTTCGCCGACTGGTTGAATGCCGAGTTCCCAGGCTCTACTGAGCGTGTTGCGGTCGGTAAGGGGTACCGAATTTTGCGCTACACCGCTCGGGAATTCACCGAGTAAGTCGTCTCGAACACCAGCTCGGCCGGGCCGGACAGCGCGACGTGCTCGCCATCTTCGGTCGGGTACATGCGCACTGCCAAGTCACCGCCCGGGACACTCACTCGCCAGTGGTTTGGCGCTCCCGTTCCATACCAGTGCCGGGTTGCCAGAGCTGCGGCGACCGCGCCGGTTCCGCAGCTGAGAGTCTCACCCGAGCCGCGTTCGTGAACCCGCATGGTGATGTGACCGACACCGTCGACAACGAGCGGCTCTGCGGGTACGACGAATTCGACGTTGGCACCGTCTGGAAGCGTTGGGGACAGGGTCGGGGGGTGCGACAAATCGAGGGCATCGAGCTGGACGCCACGCTCGAGCGCGACAACAACGTGGGGGTTGCCGGTCGAAATTCTGAGTCCAGGCCGCGCTGTGTCAAGTCCGGTAGCCGCAACGGACACCTCGCCCCCTTCGAGGCTCCAACGACCGAGGTCCGCCTGGAATCCGTTCCGAGACCGTTGAATGACCTTGACCCCAGCGCGCGTCGCGATGGCCAGCGAGTCACCCTCGGCCAGGTTCACAAGCCCGTGCTCGGTGAGGAATCGCGCGAACACCCGAACGCCGTTTCCGCACATTTCAGAGATCGACCCGTCGGCGTTGTGATAGTCCATGAACCACTCCGCATCCGGGTCGGCGCGGAGGATGTCTCGACCTTCGGGGAGCGACTCAGACCGGATGGCGCGAATGACGCCGTCGCCGCCGACACCGAATCGTCGGTCGCACAGTGTGCGGACGAGAGCCGGCGTCAGGTCGACGTCGCCGTGCGGGTCCGCGAACAGGACGAAGTCGTTTCCAGTGCCTTGACCCTTGGTAATCCGAAGCGCGTCCATGGCGACATCCTACGCGGGCGGTGTCGACGGAATTCTGGAGAACCAGTTCACCTGGCGCCGAGCGTAGGTGCGAGTGAGCCTCTGGGTTTCGGCGATGGCTTCCAGCTCGGAAAGCTCGCCCCGTAATTGCGCGCGGGCTTGTGCGTAGCCGATGGCCTTTCGCGCGGTGACACCCTCGTCGAGTCCGCGCTCGAGAAGGTCTTCGACTTCATCGACGAGACCGGCGCGCCACATTGCTTCGACGCGCGCGTCGAGCCGGGCGACCAATTCGAGGCGAGGGCAGTCGAGCCGCGTCACGTGCGTCGGTCGCCACCACTCGGGCGTCTCGGGAAGCCGCGCGGCACTCGGCTCACCCGTGATGGCGATGACCTCGAGCGCGCGCACCAACCGGCGGCCATTGTGTGGGCCGATATCCGCGGCCGTTTTCGCATCGATTCCGGCGAGGCGCTGGTGCAACGCTCCCGCCCCCAGAGCCTCCAGTTCTGCTTCGAGCTCGGCTCGAATCTGCGAATCGGTGCCGGGGAAGCGGAATCCGAACAAGACGCTCGACACGTACAACCCCGAGCCACCCACGAGGATTGCGTGCGTGCCGGACTCGAGCAGCGCATCGATGTCGCGCCGTGCCTCGCGCTGGAACGCGGCGACCGATGCCTCATCGGTGACCTCAAGGACGTCGAGCTGAAAGTGCGGAATCCCGCGCCGCTCCTCGAGCGAGAGCTTCGCTGTCCCGATGTCCATGCCACGGTAGAGCTGCATGGCGTCGGCATTCACGATTGCGGCCGGCTCGCCGCCGCGAATGAGTCGCTCGGCGAGGTCGAGCGCAAAGGCGGACTTCCCGGTGCCGGTGGCTCCGACGACCGCCCAAAGGGATGCCATTAGCGCTGCGAGTCGGTGGGGTCGTAGATCGGCATGGTGCCGACGCCCGGCGCAACCAGGGGCTCGGTCGCACGAATGCCGGGGAGTCCGAGGGACACGCGTCCCGGCTCGCTTGTCGGGACGGCGCAGGATTCCGCCTCGGCACGCTCAAAGGCGTCGCCCGCTCGGGTGCGACGCACCTGGAGCGGACTCCCGTCGGAGTCAGCAAGCAGGTGAAACGGAGCCGCTTGCGTAATGGTGACCGTGACGACGTCACCGGGACGCGGCTCTGGCGAACCGGCCGGAACTTCGAAGTGAACCAGCCGCGAGTCTTCGGCACGCCCGCTCATCCGGTGCGTTTCGGCATCCTTCTTGCCCTCGCCCTGGGCGACGAGCACGTGGACGGTCTGACCAACAAGCCGTTGGTTTTCCTCGAGTGAGATTCGGTTTTGCAACTCGACCAAGCGTTCGTAGCGCTCCTGAACCACCGCTTTCGGCACCTGGTCGGCCATTGTCGCGGCTGGCGTGCCAGGACGAATTGAGTATTGGAACGTAAACGCCGACGCGAACCGCGCCTGCTCGACAACCCGCAACGTCTCCTGGAAGTCTTCCTCGGTTTCGCCCGGGAAGCCCACAATGATGTCGGTCGAAATCGCCGCGTTCGGAATCTTGTCTCGGACGCGATCCAAGATGCCGAGGAACTTCTCCGAACGGTATGACCGCCGCATCGCCTTGAGGATGCGGTCGGAACCGGACTGCAGTGGCATGTGGAGTTGCGGCATAACGTTCGGTGTCTCGGCCATGGCATCGATGACATCGTCTGTGAAGGCGGCTGGATGCGGACTCGTAAACCGAATGCGCTCGAGCCCCTCAATGGTGCCGGCAGCTCGAAGCAACTTGCCGAAAGCGAGCTTGTCACCGAATTCGACGCCGTAGCTGTTGACGTTCTGACCGAGCAACGTTACTTCAATGACGCCGTCGTCTACCAGCGATTGCACCTCGGCGAGGACGTCGCCCGGTCGGCGATCCTTTTCTTTGCCTCGAAGCGCCGGCACGATACAGAAGGTGCACGTGTTGTTGCAGCCGACCGAAATGGAGACCCAACCGCTGTAGACGGCATCGCGCTTGGTTGGCAGGGTGGACGGAAACGTTTCGAGTGCGTCGAGGATTTCTATCTGAGCTTCGTTGTTGTGTCGAGCGCGCTCAAGCAAGCGAGGAAGGGCGCCCATGTTGTGGGTGCCAAACACCACGTCGACCCAGGGCGCCTTCTCGAGAATGACGTTCTTGTCTTTCTGGGCAAGACACCCGCCGACGGCAATCTGCATGCCCGGCCGTTCGCGCTTGCGCCCGGCGAGGTACCCGAGGTGGCCGTAGAGCTTGTTGTCGGCGTTCTCCCGCACGGCACAGGTGTTGATGACCACGATGTCGGGCTCGTCGCCCTCAGCCGCGACAGAATAGCCCGCTGCCTCGAGCGAGCCGGACAACCGTTCGGAGTCATGCACGTTCATTTGGCACCCGAAAGTGCGCACTTCGTACGTGCGTGGCTGAAGAACAGGTGTCGCGTGTTCGGTCATGGCCCCGCTAGTTTACGCGAGCCTCCACGGGCTCGGCACCCTCGGCTGACGGCGTTGCCGAGAACCTGCGCGGCCACCAGAACTTCTCCTTGAGCCAGAACGCGAGCGCCGGCACGAGAATGGTGCGGACGAGCAAGGTGTCGATGAGCACGCCAATACCGACAACAACACCGATCTGGGTGAGCGTGATGACCGGCAGGACGCCGAGCACCGCAAACACCGCCGCGAGCAGGATTCCCGCCGAGGTGATGACGCCGCCGGTTGCCGCGAGGGCACGAAGCATGCCTTCCGACGGACCTCGCTCGACCGAATCTTCCGCGGCGCGGGTCGCCAGGAAGATGTTGTAGTCAACGCCGAGCGCAACGAGGAACAGGAAGGTGAACAACGGCACCGTGTCGGCAAGTCCGCTGAAGCCCAACACCTGGTTGAAGATGAGCCAGGCCGCACCGAGTGCGCCGCCGTAGGTGGCGACGACGCTGACCACGAGCAGGATGCCCGCGACGGGTGAACGCAGCAGCACGAGGAGCACCAGGAAGACGAACAGCAGAATGAGTGGCACGATCAGCGCGAGATCACGGGCGTACCCGTCATTGCGATCGAGCTCTGTCGCCACCGTGCCGCCGATGTAGACATCGCCGATACCGGCCACCGCTGCCCGCAGTTCGGTGATGGCGTCGTAGGCCTCAGTCGAACTCGGGTCGACGCTCATCTGGACGTCGAGTTGCACGATCGAACCGTTGGTATTGCTTTCGGTGATGGCGGTCGTGAGGCCGGTCGCTTCGAGCGCCTCCGTTACCTCATCGACCGTGTTTGCCGGAGCGATGACGTATGCCGGCTGCGTCAGACCGTTGCCGTATTCCTCCGAAAGACGGTCGGCGGCGACGACCGAGGGTGGGTTCCCGCGGAACGACTCTTCGGTCGGAAGCCCGACCTTGAGCCCGACGTTGCCGAGAGCGAGACCGCCAATGACGACGAACGACACCAGCAACATGGCTATCGGTCGGGCCTTGGTGATCAGGCCAACCCGCTTCCACAGTCCGGCCCGGTCAGCGGTGAGGGCGTCACCGACCCGCGGAATGAGCGGCCAGAAGATACCGCGGCCGAAGATGACGAGCGCACACGGCAGCAGGAACATGGCGTACACCCAGGCGACGAGGACACCAACGGCACAGGCGAGCCCCAGTCCGCGTGTAACCGGGAACACCGAAAGCATCAGAATGACGAGCGCAACGGCGACTGTGAGGGCCGAACCGGTGATGGCTTCGAAGGTTCCGCGCCAAGCGCGACGCATCGCCGTCACCCGGTTCGCTTCGATTCGGAGTTCGTCGCGGTATCGGGAGATGAGCAGCAAGGCATAGTCGGTGCCGGCACCAAAGACCAGGACAGACAAAATGCCCGTGGTCGAGGCGTCAATCGGCACGCCGAGCAGGTACGTCACGTGCGTTGCCGCAACACCAGCGACCTGATCAGCAATGCCGACGACCACGATCGGAACGAGCCAAAGAATCGGGCTGCGGTAGGTGATGAGCAGCAGGATTGCAACGATGAGCGCGGTCGCCCCGAGGAGCGTGAAGTCAGCTCCTTCAAACGCCTTCGCGATGTCGGCGGTGAATCCGGCAGCACCGGTGATCTGCACGGTCACATCGGTCGAACCGAAGGATTCCTCGACACTCTTCTGAATCGCATCGACCTCCTCACCAAGTTCAACCGCGTCATTTGTGGCCTGCAATGGGACGGTCACGAGGAGCGTCTTTCCCGATTCGGATGGAATGGCCGGACTGACTTCTGAACCGCTCTTCGCGAAGGTTGCCAAATCTGCTGCGGCCTTTTGGCCTACGCCAATCTCCATCGGAGCGAAGACGCTACCGTCCGCCTTGCTCACCACGACAAGCGCCGGGAGCACGTCGGAACCGGGCAATGTCTGCTGCAACTCGACGACCTTCGTGGAGTCTGCACCGACCGGAAGCCCGGCAAGAGCGGACGTGTCTGCGCTGTCGGCCTTGGGGACGCCGACCAGGACGCCCACGGAAATGGCAATGCCGAGCACGGCGATGAGCCAGGCTGACCAGCGACGAATAAAGACCGGTTGAAAACGCATACGTTCCGCCTAGAATGAATGTAGTTAAGAAACTTACCTAAGCAACTTATCTAAATGACTCAACCATCGCAACCCTCCTCCGACTGGGTGGATCGCTGGGAACCCGAAGAGGTCGTCCGGCGACTTCGTGATGTCATCGACTTCGCGCCACACGTGTCAGAAGAAGTCGCGCACCGACTCGGAGTCGGCCGGCGAGATGTGGAGGCGGTTGCGCATCTGCTCGGCGACCACGGCCCAATGGGGCCAGCAGAACTCGCCAAACGGCTTGGAATTAGTGGCCCAGCCGCGACCCAGCTCGTCGACCGAATGGCGGAGAAAGGCCACTTGCGTCGTGCCCCGCACGCCGAGGATCGCCGGAAGACCGTCATCGAAGTCACGCCAGAGGGTCGCGAAGACGTTCTGCAACACCTCATCCCGATGTTCGTGGGCTTTCAACGGGCGGCACACGACCTCGAGCCGAGCGAGCGAGCGAGCGTCGTGAAGTTCCTGGACGCGTGCCTGTCCTCGATGCGAACGATCGCTCCCGGCCTCGACACTCAATAGAAGAGCGCCCGTACGCGGCTCGCCAAGACCTCAGAAGTTGAGCTGTTCGCGGGCCGCACTGAGCGCACGAGCGGCAAGCCCATGGGAGTAGCCACGACGCTGGAGGAACGAGACAATCCTTCGCTCCTGCACCTCGGCTGGCTCGTGGAGAAGTCGCCGCAAGCGCTGCTCGGCGAGATCTGTGGCGCGCTCGAGTTCTGTCTCGTCGTCGAGGCCTACCAGATGCCGCTCAATCACGCCATCTGGAATACCCCGGGTCGAGAGTTCTCGGCGGATGTTCGCCCGACCGGCCCCTTTGCGGTCGCGCTGCGAGCGGACGATGCTCTCCGCGAGGCGATCATCGTCGATATAGCCCAATCGCACGTAGCGAGAGACGTTGAGCGCCACCGATTCGGGCGGCAGCTCGAGTGCGAGTATCCGCTCAACCTCCCGCTGAGACAGACCATGCCGCGACAGCTTCTTGAGCACGAGCGCGTCGGCACGGTCTGCTTCATCGACTTCGTGCTCAACTTGCTCGATCACAGTCCCGCCGCGGTCGAACGTCGCCGGAGCAACCCGATCCGCATTCTGAACCCAGGGCAGGTACACCACGGGGGCACCACCGGATTCCTCCGGAGTGCCCCCGAGGCGTGACACTATGCGCCCTTTCGGACTGCCTCAATCGGCTCGATCGTGTCGACAGCCGGAGCGGCAGCGGGGGTGGCATGCGCGCCGATACCCAGTTGAGTGAGGATCTTGCGCTCAATCTCAGCGGCGATCTCAGGGTTGGTCAGCAAGAAGTTGCGAGCGTTCTCCTTGCCCTGGCCGAGCTGGTCGCCCTCGTAGGTGTACCACGCGCCGGACTTCTTGACGATGCCGTGCTCAACTCCAAAGTCGATGAGCGATCCCTCACGGGAAATGCCGACGCCGTACAAGATGTCAAACTCGGCCTGCTTGAAGGGCGGGGCCATCTTGTTCTTGACGACCTTCACGCGGGTGCGGTTGCCGACGGCGTCGGCACCGTCCTTGAGGGTCTCGATGCGGCGGATGTCGAGTCGGACCGAGGCATAGAACTTGAGCGCCTTACCGCCCGCCGTGGTTTCCGGACTTCCGAAGAAGACACCAATCTTCTCGCGGAGCTGGTTGATGAAAATCATGGTCGTGTTGGTCTGGTTGAGACCACCGGTGAGCTTGCGCAATGCCTGCGACATGAGTCGAGCCTGCAGACCCACGTGGGAGTCGCCCATCTCACCCTCAATTTCGGCACGCGGCACGAGCGCGGCTACCGAGTCGATGACGATGAGGTCGATGGAGCCCGAGCGAATGAGCATGTCGGCAATCTCGAGTGCCTGCTCACCGGTGTCCGGCTGAGACACGAGCAGGGAGTCGATGTCGACGCCGAGCTTGGCCGCGTACTCCGGGTCGAGCGCGTGCTCCGCGTCGATGAATGCAGCGATACCGCCGTTGCGCTGCGCGTTTGCGATCGCGTGGAGTGTGAGCGTGGTCTTTCCCGATGACTCCGGACCGTAAATCTCGATGATGCGGCCCCGCGGGAGACCACCGATACCCAGGGCAACATCGAGAGCGATGGAGCCGGTTGGAATGACCTCGACGGGGGCGCGCTCCTCGCTACCGAGGCGCATGACGGTTCCCTTGCCGAACTGCTTTTCGATTTGTGCGAGAGCGCCGTCAAGGGCTTTTTCGCGATCGCTGGGTGATGGCATTGCTACTCCTAGAGTTCTCGATGGTTGCTGCCCACAGACTGTCGATCCGTTTCGGAGCCGGAACCCCTCCACCTCAGCAACAAGGCAATCGTTGATGTGCCTGAAGGCTATGCGGACCCACCGACGCCCGAAGGCGGAGCGGAGAGACCTACACGGACTCGGTACTCAAGCGATGTGCAGAAGACTACGCCGATTCGAAGAAATGTTCGAGAGCAATCCGGCGTGTCGGAATACGATTCGGAATCAGTTTCGAGGCTGAGGGAGCCGGACCGGAACGCGTGCGCTCACGGGAACGTCCATCTCTGAGCAGAGCGCATCCCAGACCGAGCGGGGCGAAAGCCCGGCTTCAAGGGCCTCCTCAGCGGTGCGGTTCTGTAGCGCGGGAATCACGAGCTCGCGCAACAGGACCTGCCCGTGTGAGCCGAATTGGTGCGCAACGGCAAAGCCGAACTCACTGCGCTTCACGAGCCTGAGACCGCTATCGAGTGAAGCTGGGATCGAATCCCGAAACGAGGTCGTCGGGAACCGTGTCGGGGATGAGAGGAACACCCTCGAGGACGGCCATGCGGTCGCCGACTTCGCGGAGGATGTACGAGACCGGGGTGTCGAGCGCATCTGCGACAGACGCGAGGATTTCGCTCGAGGCTTCTTTCTGGCCGCGCTCAATTTCACTCAGGTAGCCGAGCGCGACGGAGGCCTTCGAGGCGACCTGGCGGAGGGTGCGCCCCTTCTGAAGCCGAACGTCGCGGAGTACATCACCGAGTTCTTGCCGAACGAGCACCATGATGTCCTCCCTGAATGTGACGTAGAACGAGACTACCGCGCATCGTGCGAGTCAGTCTGGATGTTTACTGGCAGTCGAAGGCGTCGACTGCTAACGACTCTAACGGACGCGACCGACAGGCTATTCCCGGACATGCGTGTCGCTCGACCGACTCGCGACAACCGTGGCGGCGAGTTCGAGGACAGCGGCCGTCGCTTGCGTGCGGATCTCATCGCGGTCTCCCGTGAGAAGCAGGTGCTCGACCCGAGTCTCTCCCGAGGTCGCAACCGCAACGTAGACCTCGCCGACCGGATGACCGTCTTGCGAAGCAGGTCCAGCCACGCCCGTTGTGGCGAGTCCCACGCCGGCCGGTTCACCGGAGAGCGTGAAGAGGTCTCGAACGCGCTCAGCCATCTCAGCGGCAACCCGCGGGTCGACCGGTCCGCTCGCATCGAGAACCGCCGCAGGCACACCGAGCAACGCTCCCTTGACGGCGGTCTGATAGGTGACGACTCCCCCGCGGAACACCTCGGACGTGCCGGGCACGCCCACTATCGTCGCGGCGACAATCCCACCCGTGAGCGACTCGGCCACCGCGATAGTTGTGTGCGAGTCGACCGCGTGCGCAACCAAACGTCGAGCAGCAGATCGTGCCCGCTCAATCACGAGGCCCTCGCAGTCGCGCGGCCGCGACGAGATAGGCGACTCCGCTCCAGAGGGTGAGCGCAAATGCCAGGGACATGACCACGCTATTGACGACGTTCATCCAGTCGCCGAGGAGTGCCGGGAGTGGCGCAAGCGCAAGCGAAATTGCCACCGATTGAAGAACCGTCTTGAGTTTGCCGCCGGCGTTCGCTGGAACGACCCGGCCGCGGCGCACCTCGGCCAGTCGCCACAACGTGATTCCCACTTCGCGAATAACGATCGGAATCGTGACCCAGAGCGGAAGTTCGCCGATGATGCTCAGACAGATGAGCGTGCCGTTGGTAACGAGCTTGTCGGCAATTGGGTCGAGAAGCGCACCCAGGTTTGTGACGAGCCCGCGGCTCCGAGCCAGATAACCGTCGACGGCGTCACTGGCGAGCACGACCACGAAGAGTATCGCCGCAAGCCAGCGACTGAGCGGATCGGTCGCGACGAGCGTGGCCGCAAACACCACCGGAGCGAGCACGATGCGCACGACGGTGATGGCGTTGGGAAGGTTCCAGTTGGTGACCTCGCGCTCATCGTTCACGGCGACAGCCTATCCTTGCGCGAACTGATTCCGCCGAAGAATCAGTCCCGACCGGTGAGGCCCCAGGCGTCTTCGTCCGAACCGCCCTCGACCTCTTCGAGGTGGGCGTATTGCTCGGCCACCGGGTCGGACATTTCAGAGTGGACGGGAGCGACCGCCGCAGTCGCGGCGGGACGCGAAGCCGGTTCGCCACGCAACCGAGCGAGGACCTCGGGAAGCTGCTCGGCCGTGACGAGCACATCGCGCGCTTTTGACCCCTCCGACGGGCCGACGATTTCGCGTGACTCAAGTAGGTCCATGAGTCGACCCGCTTTTGCAAACCCGACTCGGAGCTTGCGCTGAAGCATCGAGGTCGAACCAAACTGGGTCGAGACGACAAGCTCGGCGGCCGCGAGGAGGAGCTCGAGATCGTCGCCGATGTCGGCGTCGATGTCGCGACGCTCCGCCGGCTGGGCGACGTCGGCACGATAGTCCGGTCGCGCCTGCTTGGTCACGAACTTTACGACCTTCTCGATCTCGGCTTCGCTCACCCACGCGCCCTGCACGCGGAGCGGCTTCGAC
>DATGWF010000070.1:0-48482 GCA_035299585.1 Microbacteriaceae bacterium | reverse complement strand
AAGCTCCGGGCCGCCGGTCACTCTGCAGAGCTCGTCTCAGCCGCACTCACGCAGTCGCGACTGCGCGGGCGCGCTCGCGCGAAGTTCGGCGATTTCGCCGAACGCATGCTCTTCACCGAGGCCGGCCTCGAACAAGCCAGTCGACTCCGCGTTGCCGCCGTGCACGCGGCTCGTATCCGCAGCCACCGCGGCGGCGTTGTGGACCTCGGCTGCGGTATTGGAGGCGACGCGCTCGCGTTCGCTGCCGCCGGGCTCTCGGTCCTCGCCGTTGACGCCGACGAGGTCACCGCAGCGTTCGCCGCGGTCAACCTCGCGCCGTTCCCGGAAGCGCGCGTCGAATGCGAGAACGCCCAAGACAGCGACATTCCCTCGGACTGGGCTGTCTGGCTGGACCCAGCGCGACGCACCGTCGACCGCTTCGGCCAATCGCAGCGGATATTCGATCCGGCAAGCTACAGCCCCTCGCTCACGTGGGCATTCGAGCTCGGCGCCCGTCACCCCATCGGCATCAAGCTCGGCCCCGCAATCGATCGCGACGCCCTTCCGCAATCGCTCGGCTCACATCCGGTCGAGACACAGTGGGTGAGTATCGATGGCGACGTGGTCGAGTGTGCCCTCTGGAGCGGCGGGCTCGCACGCGAGAACGTTCGTCGGAGCGCACTCGTTCTGGACGACTCTGGTGCGGCGGAATTGACCGCCTCAGACGACCTGCCGGACGTCGAGCTCGGCGAGCTCGGCGCCTTCATCTACGAACCGAACGGCGCGGTAATTCGTGCCCGTCTCATGCCGCTCGTCGCCGACGAGCTGGGCGCTCGACTCATCAGCCCGAGCATCGCCTACCTCACCGGGGACGAACCGAAATCGAGTCGCTTCGCCAGCGGTTTTCGGGTCGTTGATGTCTTCCCTGCGGATGAGCGCACCCTGCGGCGCGAACTCGCCGCGCGCGACATCGGGCAGTTGGAAATCAAGAAACGCGGCTGGGACGGCGATCCCGCGGCTCTGCGCAAGAAGCTCGCACTCCAGGGCGCCGCTTCGGCAACCCTGTTCATGACTCGGATTGCCGGCCGTCACCGCGCCATCCTGACGGAACGGCTTCGTTCCAACTAGACGATGAGTGCGCCCAGGGCGTACAGCACCCACACGCCGCCGAAGGCGAGACCAACGAGGCCCGTGACGACGCCCAGTCGGGCGGGGGTACCACGTTGGCCGTCTCGCCGAGCGAGCCAGGCGAACACGATGGCGCCGAGCGAGAACGGCACCATCCAGAGCACGAAGAGTCCGCCAATCGCGCCGATCACTCCCAAGAGGATCGAGATGACCGCATACGGAATGGTTCGCGGGATGGCTTCCGGCTCGATGGCCTCCGCCCGGCCCAACTGCAGCAACTGAGCGGTGTCGACGCGAGCCGGGTCTGCCTCGTCGGCGGACTGTCCAGCACTCACGAGCGGAGCCGCAACGGGCTCGGGCATCGCTTCGGCGTCGTTCACCCCTTCAGACTATCGTGCTGCAGGCCCGCGCTCAGGGGACCTGGATGACCTCGACAGGCAGTGTCGAATCCGCCGCAAAGTCGACGGCGCTCGGCGGAAACCCTGCGGCTATGCGCTGAGCGCCAATCGCCGCAATCATCGCGCCGTTGTCGGTGCACAAGGCGAGCGACGGAATCCGGAGGGTGACTCCCGCGGCCGTGCAGCGTTCGGCCGCGAGCGCGCGTACCCGCGCGTTTGCGACCACTCCCCCGCCGAGGAGCAAGCGCGGCACGCCGTATTCGGCGCACGCATCGAGGGCTTTGCTGATGAGCACGTCGGCAACCGCCTCACGGAAGCTTGCCGCGACGTCGGCGACCGGAACCGGCTCGCCCGAGTCGATGATGCGTTCGACGGTTCGCGCCACCGAGGTTTTGAGTCCCGAGAAGGAAAAGTTGAACCGGTGCGCCGCGCGATCCTTCGGGCTCGTGAGCCCGCGCGGGAAAGCGAACGCAGCGGGGTTGGCACCGTCTGCGAGGCGGTCAATGTGCGGCCCACCGGGATACGGAAGTCCGAGAAGCCGGGCCACCTTATCGAAGGCTTCTCCGGCCGCATCGTCGATGGTTTCACCGAGCAGAACGACATCGCTCGCGAGATCTCGGACGAGGAGCAGCGAGGTGTGCCCGCCGGAAACGAGGAGCGCTATTGAGGGGAGTTCGAGTTGGGCGTCGGTGTCGAGCAGCTCCGCACCGACGTGACCGACAAGATGATTGACGCCATACAGCGGCAGTGAGAGCGAGGCCGCGAGCGCCTTCGCCGCTCCAACGCCCACCATGAGTGCTCCGGCAAGGCCTGGGCCGGCCGTCACCGCGATTGCGTCGAGCTCATCGCGACGAATACCCGCTCCGGCGAGCGCCGCCTCCAGGGCGGGCGTGAGCGCTTCGAGGTGCGCGCGAGCGGCAACCTCGGGCACCACGCCTCCGAATCGAGCGTGTTCCTCCATCGACGACGCAATCACGTTCGCCAGGAGGGTGCGGCCCCGAACAATGCCAATGCCGGTTTCGTCGCACGACGTTTCGATGCCGAGGACCAGGGGTTCAGTCATGGTTCCTCCGAGAACGGGAGCGGCGCCCGCATGATGATGGCGTCGACGCCATCAGGTTGGTAGTAACGCGGTCGGACCGCAATGTCACGGTACCCGAAACGCCGATAGAGAGCTTGAGCGGCCGGATTGTCGGCGCGAACCTCGAGCAGTGACTCGGTCGCCCCACGACGCACCGCACACTCTCCGAGTGCCGCGAGGAGCGCCGCGCCATGCCCTCGCCGCTGCGCTTGGCGGGCGATGGCGATGGTTTGAATGTCGGCCGGGGCACCCTCGGCGGGCACCGAAACCCCGCCGTACCCGATGACGACGCCCTCGGCGTCGAGCAGGCCGAGGTAGTCGGTCCAGGGTGCGGCAATCTCACTCTCAAATGCCGCTCGAGACCACGCATCGTTGGCGAAGAGTTCGCATTCGAGAGCGAACACGGTGTCGAGGTCTTCGAGCGTTAATGGCCGCAGATTGGTCATGGTCGCTCCGGACGGTGTGCCGGCAGCGTGACGTCTGGCGACCGTAGGTACACGGCGTCTGCCGGTTCGAACGCCGAGCCCGCGGATACCTTTGCGAGCGCGATTCGGGCGAGCCACTCGGCCGAAACCTCGTCGGCCAGCTCGGCAGAAGGGTCGAGTGCGGTTTCGATGCGGGGTCCCCGCACTCGCTGCGGCACCCCCTGGACCATTCCGCTGTACTCCGAGACGAAGAACTCCCGACGTCGCGCATCGGTAACGACGCATGTCACCGCGTCCGCTCGGGCGCCCAAGCGCGCGGCGGCGATAGCGTCGTGACTCACGAGCGGGAGGAGCGGCACGTTCGCGCCCCAAGCGAATGCGCGCGCCGCAGCGATACCGACCCGCAACCCGGTGAACGGCCCTGGACCGACGCCGACAACCACTCCGGTGATGCGCTGTGCGGGCACATCGCGCAAGTACTCCCCGAGCACCTCTGCGTGGCGCCGCGTGTCGTGAGTGCCGTGGCTGACATTGACCTGACCGTCGAGGTCGAGGACCGCGAGGCTCGTCCCGGCGGACGTATCAATCGCAAGCAGCATGAATCCAGCCTAGGCGAGCGCGCCGGGACGGTCGCGCCACCGCGGTCCGTACCCGCGCACGACACACTCACGAGGTTCCTCGTCGGTCGAGGCGTCGGTGTCGTCACCTCGACCGCGTTGCAAGTCGATCTCGAGCCACGAGTCGACCACGCCGTCGAGCATGCCGGCACCCCATTCGACGACGACGAGTGACGCGGCGAAATCGATGTCGAGGTCGTCAAATTCACGAGCGTCAGCGAGCCGGTATGCGTCGACATGCACGAGCGGCGCCCCGCCGCACTCGCTCGGATGCGTTCTCGCGACCACAAACGTGGGGCTCGTGATCGGTCCTCGGACGCCAAAGCCGCTCCCAATACCTCGCGTGAGCGTCGTTTTGCCGGCTCCGAGCGCTCCCGACAACACGAGCACGTCCCCGGCTGCGAGGTCGACGGCGAGCGCGGCTCCGAACGCCTCGGCGTCGGCGGACGTTTCGAGGGTGAGGCGTTCAGTCCAGTTGAGGCTCATGCCGGATCCTCGAGATAGCGGTACGCAACCCGCCGACCGACCTTCGTGACGAGCTCGTAGCCGATCGTCCCCGCCCACTCCGCCCATTCGTCGGCACTGGGTTCGCCGCGTTTCGGATCTCCCCAAATGACCACGTCGTCGCCGGGCTGCACCGTCGCATCGGCGATGTCGACGATGATTTGGTCCATCGCGATGCGACCACGGACGGGAAACCTCTGGCCGCCAATCGACACTTCAGCTCGGCCGCTTGCGGCGCGCGGAAGCCCGTCGGCATACCCGATCGGGACGAGTGCCAGGCGCGTTGGCACATCGGCAATCCAATCGTGGCCGTACGAGGCACCCTCACCAGCGGGAATGTCGTTGACGAGCGACACGCGAGAGCGGAGGGTCATGACGGGGGTGAGTCCGTAGTTCGCCGCGGGAAGGCCGGTTGGAGACAGGCCGTACAACGCGATTCCCACGCGCATGCCGAATCGCCGTAGTTCCGGGTCGGTCAGGACGCCCTCGCTTGCCGCAAGGTGACGCCAGTCCGGATCGAGGCCGCGAAGCCGAAGCTCGGCGTCGGCCTCGTCAAAGCGCACTGCCTGGGCACGGTTCGCATCGAGAGAGAAATTCGCGAGGTGGCTGAATACGCCCTCCAGCCGCACTCGACCGTCCGCTGTGGCGGCGCACAATGCCGCGACGAGCGCCGGCCATTCGGCGCGACGAGCACCGCCGCGATTCAGTCCGGTGTCGACTTTGAGGTGCACCCGAGCGAGCGTTCCGAGCTGGGTCGCTGACGCCACAATTGCATCGAGCTGGTCACGGTTCGAGACCGCGAGTTCGAGGTCCGCTTCGATCGCCTCGCCGAAATTCGCTCCCGGTTCGTGCAGCCAGGCCAGGATGCGTCCTGGAATCCCGGCGCGTCGAAGCTGCAGGCCCTCGGTGATATCGGCGACGCCGAGCGCGTCCGCACCCGCCGCGAGCGCGGCCCGCGCGACCGGGACCGCACCGTGGCCGTACCCATCGGCCTTGACGACCGCAATCAGCGGAACGTCTGCGGCGATCTGACGCATGCGCTCAACATTGGCCCGGACGGCGCCCAGGTGGATGTCTGCCGTTCTCACGAGCTCGCGCCTTCCAGAATCACGAATGCCGTGGCAACGGGACCATCGTGGCTGAGGGAAACGTGCGCGGACTCGACCCCGCGAGCCGCCAAGTGCTCCGCAACGGCGCCACCAAACCGCAGTGCTGGTGCGCCGTGAGCGGCGGACTCAATCCACACGTCGTGCCAGGTGCCGACCGGGCCGCCCATCGCCTTAATGACGGCTTCTTTCGCGGCGAATCGCGCCGCGAGCGACTCGGGCGATGTCTCTCGCTCCGAGGGTACGAACAGTCGCTCCCGAAGGGCGGGCGTGGCTTCGAGTCGCGTGCGGAATCTCTCGAGATGCACCACGTCGACACCGATGCCGAGAATCACCATTACTCCACGGTGACAGATTTGGCGAGGTTGCGCGGTTGGTCGATGTCCAAGCCCTTGGCCGCGGCAAGTTCCATGGCAAAGATCTGGAGCGGGACGACCGCGAGGAACGGCTCGAACAGCGGCTGGGCAAGCGGGATGCGGATGAACTCGTCCGCATAGGGCAGCACCGCCGCATCTCCGGCCTCAGCAACGACGATGACGCGTGCTCCACGGGCCCGGATCTCTTGGATGTTCGACACGACCTTTGCGTGCAACTCGGGCGAGAACGTCGGACTCGGTACGACCACGATGACCGCTTGACCGGGTTCGATGAGCGCAATCGGACCGTGCTTGAGCTCACCCGCAGCGAAGCCTTCGGCGTGGATGTACGTGATTTCCTTGAGCTTGAGGGCGCCTTCGAGCGCGACCGGGAACCCAACGGAGCGACCGAGGAAGAGCACACTCTGGGTGCCGGCCATCCAGTGGGCGAGCTCCTTGACGGACTCGTGCGATTCGAGCGCGCCGGCAACACCGGCCGGCACCGCGTTCAGCTCAGCAAGCTCGGCGGCGATTGCCTCAGTGCTCATCGAGCCGCGAACTCGGGCGAGGTGAAGACCAAAGAGATACAGTGCCGCAATTTGTGCGACGAACGCCTTGGTGGAGGCCACAGCGACTTCGGGACCCGCGTGGGTGTAAATGGCGGCGTCCGATTCGCGCGGAATCGTCGCGCCCTGCGTGTTGCAGATAGAGATGGTGTGGGCGCCATTCTCGCGGGCATACTTGACCGCCATCAGGGTGTCCATGGTTTCACCGGATTGGCTAATGGAGATGACGAGGGTACCCGCGTCGACAATCGGATCGCGATAGCGGAACTCGTGACTCAGCTCGACCTCGACCGGTACGCGCGCCCACTTCTCGATTGCATACTTGGCAACCTGGCCGGCATACGAAGCGGTACCGCAGCCCAAGATGATGATGCGACGCACCTCGGCGAGGCGATCATCTCCATATGCCGAAAGCTCGGGGATTTCGACCCGACCGTCAACAATGCGTCCGCGCAAGGTGTTGGCGACGGCATCAGGTTGCTCGGCGACCTCTTTGTGCATAAAGCTCGCCCAGCCGCCCTTGTCGCTCGCCGAGGCGTCCCAAGCCACTTCAAACGGTTCCGGCTCGGTCGCCCGGCCGTCGAAGTGACGAACCTCGACCGAGTCCGCGGTGATGAACACCATCTGGTCTTGACCGATTGCCAGCGCCTGACGGGTATGCGCGACGAACGCAGCGACATCGCTCCCAAGGAAGTTTTCACCCTCACCGAGTCCAATGACGAGCGGCGAGTTCCGACGCCCCGCCACGACCAGACCGGGCTCGTCAACGTGAACCGCGAGTAGCGTGAACGCTCCCTCGAGCTGGTTGACCGTGCGAGCAAATGCGGCGCGCAGGTTGCGATCCTTGGCGAATTCTTGACCGAGCAGCACCGCAGCAACCTCGGTGTCGGTCTCGCTCTGGAAGGTGAAGCCCGCCTCGAGCAGACCCTGCTTGAGCGGCGCGAAGTTTTCGATGATGCCGTTGTGGATGAGCGCAAGCTTGCCGCCATCCGCGAGATGTGGGTGCGCGTTTGCGTCGGTCGGGCCGCCGTGCGTCGCCCAACGGGTGTGGCCGATGCCGGTGTGACCGGCGGCGAGCGGGTGCGCCTCCAGCTCGTCACGAAGCTTCTGCAGCTTGCCAGCCTTCTTGGCGCTCGCGAGGGTACCGTCGTGAGCGAGAATCGCAACTCCCGCGGAGTCGTACCCGCGATACTCCATCCGCGCCAAACCGCTCATCAACACGTCAACGGTCGACTTCGGTCCAACGTATCCCACGATTCCGCACATAGACCTCAGCCTATCGGCTCGACCGCGCGGATAAGCTGTGGGGGTGTCTGTGTCACCCTCCGCGCTCTCCGCGTTTGAAGCGTTCGATCGGGCGACCTGGTCGGACCTGGCACCTCACACGCCACTCCCCCTCGTCGAGTCCGAGATTGCTCAGTTGCGTGGCCTGTCCACGCCACTCGATCTGCGCGAGGTCGACGATGTCTATCGGCCGCTGAGCCGCTTGCTCTCCCTCTACGTCGAAGGATCGCGCGAGTTGCACTCGTCGACGAGCCAGTTCCTCGGCGAGCGCGACGCGACGACACCGTTTGTCATCGGCATCGCTGGTTCTGTTGCCGTCGGAAAGTCGACCGTTGCCCGCCTCTTGCGCCTCTTGATGAGCCGCTGGGAGTCAACGCCTCGTGTTGAACTGGTGACGACCGACGGCTTTCTCTACCCGAACGCCGAGCTTGAGGCACGGGGCATCATGGACCGGAAGGGCTTCCCGGAGTCATACGACCGTCGGGCCTTGCTCAACTTCGTCCTCGATGTGAAGTCGGGCGTCGACGCGGTGAGCGCGCCGGTTTACTCGCACCTCAATTACGACATTTCGACCGACGAAGTGAGTACCGTGCGGCGCCCGGACGTCCTCATCGTGGAAGGCCTGAATGTGCTCCAGCCGGCCGGGCCGGAACAAGACCTCGCCCTCAGCGACCTCTTTGACTTCAGTATCTACGTCGATGCGGCGACGTCGGACATCACCGAATGGTACGTGGAGCGATTCCTCGCACTCCAACGCAGCGCGTTCACAGATCCCGATTCATACTTTCATCGCTTTGCGACGCTCAGCGAAGCCGAAGCGCGAACAACCGCACTCGACATTTGGACCCGAATCAACCTGCCCAATCTCGAAGAGAACATCTTGCCGACCCGTTCACGTGCACGGCTCATCCTCGAAAAAGGGTCGCAGCACTCGGTCAGCGGCGTTCAGCTGCGAAAAATCTAGACCCGTACCGAGAGCTCGTTTTGCACGACGCTCGCGAGGCGCTCAGCAATGAGTTGCGCACGCTCCTGGGTCTCGGCCTCAACCATGACCCGAACCATCGGCTCGGTGCCACTCGGACGCAACAGGACGCGACCAGCGTCGCCCAGCTCGTCTTCCGCACCGGCGACCGCTTGCGCGATGACCTCACTGGCGGCGAGTTCGTGGTGAGCAACGTCTCGAACGTTGATGAGCACCTGGGGAAAGACGGTCATTTGAGCCGCGAGCTCGGCGAGACTCTTTCCGCTTCGGACGATTTCGGCAGCGATGTGCAGGCCCGTGAGGATGCCATCTCCGGTGGTGGCATAGCGCGACATGATGACGTGGCCCGATTGCTCGCCCCCCAGCGAGGCCTGCTCGGCAGCGAGCGCCTCGAGGACGTAGCGGTCACCGACCGCGGTCGTGACGACGCGAATGCCGTTGTCGGCCATGAGGCGCTTGAGCCCCAGGTTGCTCATGACCGTAGTCACGAGCGTGTCACCGGCAAGAAGCCCTCGGCGTTGCTTGGAAAGGGCAAGAATGGCCATGATCTGGTCGCCATCGACCACGTTGCCGTCGGCGTCAACGGCGAGACACCGGTCGGCGTCGCCGTCGTGCGCAATACCGAGATCGGCTCCGACCTCGACGACGGTACGAGCGAGCGAGTCGAGGTGGGTTGAACCGACCCCGTCGTTGATGTTCATGCCGTCCGGGTCCGCCGCCAATACGGTGACCTTGGCCCCGGCGTCACTGAAGACCCGGGGCGAGATTGCCGATGCCGCGCCGTGGGCGCAGTCGATGACGACGTGCAGCCCTTCGAGTCGCTGCTGCATCGTGCCGAGCAGGTGAACGACGTATCGGTCTTCGGCGTCGGCAAAACGACGAATTCGACCCACGCCGGCCCCTGTCGGCGCGAGTGGTTGCTGACCGAGGACCGCTTCGATGCGATCTTCAACCTCGTCGGGAAGCTTGGTTCCGCCGAACGAGAAGAATTTGATGCCGTTGTCCGGCGCCGGGTTGTGCGACGCCGAAATCATCACGCCGAAGTCGGCGTGGATGTCGGAGATGAGGAACGCGGTCGCCGGGGTCGGCAAGACTCCCGCGTCGAGCACGTCGACCCCACTCGATGCGAGCCCAGCCGCGACTGCAGCGGACAGGAATTCACCCGAGATGCGCGGGTCGCGCGCCAAAACGGCGACCGGTCGCTTGCCGGCCGCCCGGAGCTCGTCGGCGTGCCGTCCTGTCGTGAGGACAGAGGCCGCCGCCTGAGCGAGGTCGAGGGCGAGGTTCGCCGTGAGTTCACGGTTCGCCAGCCCTCGGACCCCGTCAGTGCCAAACAGGCGAGGCATGAGTGCCTGGTTTCGAAGCGACTAGCGCTTCGAGAACTGCGACGCCTTACGAGCCTTCTTGAGACCGGCCTTCTTGCGCTCGATGACGCGAGCGTCACGAGTGAGGAAGCCAGACTTCTTGAGGGTCGGACGGTTGTTGTCGCGGTCAATCTCGTTGAGCGCACGAGCAATCGCCAGACGCAGGGCGCCGGCCTGACCCGAGGGGCCACCACCGGTGATGCGTGCGACGACGTCGTACGAGCCGGTCAGCTCGAGGACGGTGAACGGGTCGGTGATGAGCTGCTGGTGCAGCTTGTTCGGGAAGTAGTCCTCGAACTCACGGCCATTGATCACGATCTTGCCCGAGCCCGGAACGACGCGAGCACGCGCGATAGCTTCCTTGCGGCGGCCGACTGCCGAGCCCGACACGCTGAAGTTGCGCGGAGCCTTCGGAGCCGGAGCAGCCGGGGTTTCGGTGGTGAACTCGGTCACGTCTTCGATGGTTTCTGAAATCTTCGCCACGGTAATCTCTCTTACTCTTCGGGCCGACTACTGGGCGACCTGGGTCAGGGTGTAGGGCTTGGGCTGCTGCGCCTGGTGCGGGTGCTCCGGGCCGGTGTAGACCTTGAGCTTCTTGAGCTGTGCGCGACCGATTGAGTTCTTCGGAAGCATGCCGCGAACGGCCTTCTCGACGGCGCGAACCGGGTTCTTCTCGAGCAGCTCGGCGTAGGTGACGGCGGTGAGTCCACCCGGGTAACCCGAGTGACGGTAGGCCTTCTTCTGAGCGGCCTTCTGGCCGGTCAGGGCAACCTTGTCGGCGTTGATGATGATCACGAAGTCACCCATGTCCATGTGCGGAGCGAAGGTGGCCTTGTGCTTGCCGCGGAGGAGCACAGCGGCGTGGGAAGCCAAACGGCCGAGCACAACGTCGGCTGCGTCGATGACGACCCAGTTGCGCTGAACGTCAGCGGGGGTGGGGCTAAAGGTGCGCGTCATAATGACTGCTACTTTCTGTCGAACGGAGTGGTTCGTGAATCCCGCTCCGGTGGGGTTTTGCCTGAATTCTCGGGCGAAACCACTCTGGTGGAGGGCTCACGTTCGTGCATGCCGCCGCAGGAGCGGCACACCAAGTGCCCAGACTACGCGAAACCCCGCGGTTAAGCCAATCCAAGCTCGTCTGCAGAGCGCTTGGCGCGGATCGCTTCGGCGCGGCTCCCCCACTCGGCGGGATCCGGATAGCCAACCTTTACGAGAGTGAGTCCGTGTGCCGGCATCACGGCGAAGGCGCTCGTGCGCTCCGCGGCCGCCTGCAACTCCCCCAAACAGTCCGGTGCAAACCGGGCAGAACCGGCGGCGACGCACCCACCCACCAGGGCACGCACCATGGAATGACAGAACGCATCGGCCTGCAGTTCGGCGACAACAACGCCGTCCTCGTCACGTGACCAGGCGAAGTGCTGCAGTTCGCGAATTGTGGTCGCATCAGGGCGGGCCTTACAGAACGTGGCAAAGTCGCGCAGGCCCAGCACGGTCTGAGCCGCCTCGTGCATGGCCTCGACATCGAGCGTCACTGGCACACTCACGGTGTCGAAGCGACGAATCGGGTTTGGCGGCGTAAGGGCGTCGGCAATGCGATAGCGATACCGTCGCCACACCGCCGAAAAACGCGCATCGAACTCCGCCGAAACGATCTCAGAGCCGGTGACGAGCACATCGGCGTCGGAGCCGAGAATCCCACTCATCCGCCGCCGCAACGCGGCCGCCGCGTCGGCATCCGCACTGTCGTGCCCGCGTTTGGGCACCATGAGCGCGTCAGCGTGCGCCGGTGCCAAATCGATGTGCGCAACCTGACCCGTCGCGTGCACGCCTGCATCGGTGCGACCGGCAACGGTGAGCTGGAGCGGTTCCGCGTCGACACGTTGGAACAGCCGCTCGAGCGCGGCCTCGAGTTCGCCCTGGACCGTGCGCAAGCCCGGCTGCTTCGCCCAGCCGGCGAAGTTCGTTCCGTCATAGGCGATGCCGAGCCGAACCCGGGTTGGTTCACCCAACGATGGTCACCGCCCACCACTCTGCAGGTAGCGGTCGCCACGCCCCGGTCATGTCCACTCCTGCATCCTATGGCCGCCATCCCCCGGGAAACGAATCGGGGCCCCACCGAAGTGGAGCCCCGAAAACGTGGAGTGCGCGAGATTACTCGGCAGCCTCTTCGGCGGGAGCCTCAGCGGCCTCTTCGACCGGAGCTTCCGCAGCAACCTCGGCAGCCTCGGCGGGAGCCTCCGCAGCGTCGGCCTCAACAACCTCAGCCTCAGCGGCCTCGGCTGCCTCAGCTGCTGCGGCAGCCTTCGCTGCCTTGGCGTCTTCCTTGGCCTTCTCGACAGCAGCCTTGTCGGCAGCAACCTTGGCGTCGGCCTTCTTGAGGGACGGCTTCTTCACGACCGGCTCGAGCACGAGCTCGATGACCGCCATGGGGGCGTTGTCGCCCTTGCGGTTGCCAATCTTGACGATGCGGGTGTAGCCGCCCTCACGCTCGGCGAGCAGCGGAGCAATCTCGGTGAAGAGCACGTGAACCACGGTCTTGTCACCGATGGTCGACAGCACCCGACGACGAGCGTGCAGGTCGCCGCGCTTCGCGAAGGTGATGAGACGCTCAGCAACCGGACGCAGGCGCTTGGCCTTGGTCTCGGTGGTCGTGATGCTCTTGTGGGTGAAGAGTGCAGCTGCCAGGTTGGCCAGCATCAAGCGCTCGTGTGCGGGGCCGCCTCCGAGGCGGGGACCCTTCGTGGGCTTAGGCATTATTCGTTATCTCCTGTTGCAGTGGACGCGGCGAGATTAAATCTCGTCGGTTCCCGAGTAGTAGTGAGCGCCGTCGAAACCAGGCACCGAATCCTTGAGGGCGAGACCCAGCTCGGTGAGCTTGTCGCGAACCTCGTCGACCGACTTCTGGCCGAAGTTTCGGATGTTCATGAGCTGGTGCTCCGAGAGAGCGAGCAGCTCACTGACGGTGTTGATGCCCTCGCGCTTGAGGCAGTTGTACGAGCGAACCGACAGATCGAGGTCTTCGATCGGGGTGGACAGCTCGCTCGAGAGCGCGACGTCGACCGGAGCCGGGCCAATCTCGATACCTTCTGCAGCGGTGTTCAGCTCGCGGGCAAGACCGAACAGCTCCACCAGGGTACGACCCGCCGAAGCGAGAGCGTCACGCGGTGTGATGGCTGGCTTGGTCTCAACGTCCACGACCAGACGGTCGAAGTCGGTGCGCTCACCGGCACGAGTTGCCTCGACGCGGTAGGTGACCTTCAGGACGGGAGAGTAAATCGAGTCGATCGGAATCTGACCGGCCTCGCTGAACTCGTTGCGGTTCTGAGCAGCCGAAACGTAGCCGCGGCCGCGCTCGATGGTGAGCTCGAGCTCGAACTTCGCGTTGTCGTTGAGCGTCGCAATAGCGAGCTCCGGGTTGTGAATCTCAACACCAGCCGGTGCCGAAATGTCGGCAGCGGTGACCTGACCGGCACCCTGCTTGCGCAGGTAGGCGGTGATCGGCTCGTCGTGCTCGCTCGAGACGACCAAGTTCTTGAGGTTCAGGATGATCTCGGTGACATCTTCCTTGACACCGGCGACGGTGCTGAACTCGTGCAGCACGCCATCGATGCGAATGCTGGTCACTGCAGCGCCGGGAATCGACGACAGCAGGGTGCGACGCAGCGAGTTTCCGAGGGTGTACCCGAAGCCCGGCTCAAGCGGTTCGATGACGAAGCGCGAGCGGTACTCCGAGATGTTCTCTTCGGTAAGCGTGGGACGCTGTGCAATAAGCACTCTGGTTTCCTTTCGGCAAAGTGTCCGCTATATGACACTTGACGGTTGCCCGGGTGGCCGACCCGGTCGGATATTGACTTGTGAACATCTCACGCGCAGAGCCGGGCACCAGAAACGGGCCCGGCCTGCGCGATGAAGTTAGACGCGGCGGCGCTTCGGCGGGCGGCAACCGTTGTGCGCCTGCGGGGTGACGTCGGTGATCGAACCGACCTCGAGGCCTGCAGCCTGCAGCGAACGAATTGCCGTCTCGCGACCCGAACCCGGGCCCTTGACGAAGACGTCGACCTTCTTCATGCCGTGCTCCTGCGCCTGGCGAGCGGCCGACTCGGCTGCAAGCTGAGCGGCAAACGGGGTCGACTTACGCGAACCCTTGAAGCCGACTCCACCCGACGAGGCCCAGCTGATGACAGCTCCGGTCGGGTCGGTGATCGAAACGATGGTGTTGTTGAACGTCGACTTGATGTGGGCCTGGCCCACGGCGACGTTCTTCTTGTCCTTCTTGCGGGGCTTACGTGCCGCTGACTTCGGTGCTGCCATGATTACTTCGCCTTCTTCTTGCCAGCGACGGTGCGCTTCGGGCCCTTGCGGGTACGCGCGTTGGTCTTGGTGCGCTGTCCACGAACCGGAAGGCCGCGACGGTGGCGCAGACCCTCGTACGAACCAACCTCAACCTTGCGGCGGATGTCGGCCTGGACCTCGCGGCGAAGGTCACCCTCAACCTTGTAGGTGCCTTCAATGTGATCGCGAAGGGCGACGAGCTGGTCGTCGGTCAAATCCTTCACGCGGATGTTGCCATCGATACCGGTGGCGGCGAGCGTCTCGAGCGCTCGGGTACGGCCGACGCCGTAGATGTAGGTGAGTGCGATTTCCACGCGCTTTTCGCGAGGAATATCGACTCCAGCAAGACGTGCCATGGTGGCTCTCCTTGTTGCAGTGAACGGTGTGAGGCTCATCCGGTGCCCGGGCCGTTCTCCCGAGGTGTCGCCCGCAGTGCGGACTCTTGCATGAGCTTGGATTATTCAGTTATGGGTCTGTGTGGGCGTTCGCCCTGGCGCTGGCTCTAGCCTTGGCGCTGCTTGTGGCGCGGGTTTTCGCAGATGACCATCACGTTGCCGTGGCGGCGGATGACCTTGCACTTGTCGCAGATCGGCTTGACCGATGGGTTGACCTTCATGAGATTTCCTTGCGTTCGCTGTCTTCGTACCCGCGGTTGCGGGCCGTTACTTCTGAGTACCTAGCGGTAGCGGTACACGATGCGACCCCGGGTGAGGTCGTACGGGCTGAGCTCCACGACCACGCGGTCCTCGGGGAGGATGCGGATGTAGTGCTGACGCATCTTGCCCGAAATGTGGGCCAAAACCTTGTGCCCATTCGTCAGCTCAACCCGGAACATTGCGTTCGGGAGCGCCTCGGTAATGGTGCCCTCGATTTCGATGACGCCGTCTTTTTTGGCCATGTACTCACTGTCGTTTCTCGATACTCGTCGTGCGAGCGGCTCACCCCGAACTACACGCCCGAGGGCATGCCGGACGGCATGAAACACCAAGGGTCAATACTATGACACCTTTGCGGAAGAAAGCGAATCGCGAGCTAGAGACCGCGGGCGGCGAGGGCGGTACGAATACGCGCCGTCACCTCAGAGACCGAGCCCAGGCCGTCCACCTCGGCAACGAGTCCACGCTCGCCGTAGACCTCGATGAGCGGAGCGGTCTGCTCGGCGTACACCTCCATGCGGCGGCGAATGACCTCTTCGGTGTCGTCGGCACGGCCCTGCTCGGTGGCACGCTTCAGAAGACGAGCAACAACCTCGTCGGTGTCGGCTGTCAGCAACACGACCGCGTCGAGCTGAGTGCCGGCATCGTTGAGCATGCCATCGAGCTCGCGCACCTGGTCGAGCGTGCGGGGATAGCCGTCAAGCAGGAATCCGTCGACCGCGTCGGCTTGAGCGAGGCGATCGCGAACCAGGTCGTTCGTGAGCGAGTCGGGTACGTACTCGCCTCGATCCATGAACGCCTTGGCTTGCACTCCGAGCGGAGTGCCACCGGCAACGTTCGCGCGGAAGATGTCTCCGGTCGAGATTGCCGGGATTCCGTAGGCGGCGGACAACTCGACCGCCTGCGTTCCCTTCCCCGCACCGGGCGGGCCGATCAGGAGCAGGCGCGCGCTCATCGAAGCAAACCCTCATAGTGGCGCTGCTGGAGCTGCGCGTCGATTTGCTTCACGGTCTCGAGTCCGACACCGACGATGATGAGAATCGATGTGCCGCCGAAGGCAAAGTTGCTTCCCGCGCCGAGTGCCGCGATGGCAATGAGCGGAATGAGCGCAACGAGACCGAGGTAGAGCGAGCCCGGCAGGGTGATCCGGGTCAGCACGTAGTTGAGGTATTCGGCAGTCGGACGACCCGCACGGATACCCGGGATGAACCCGCCGTACTTCTTCATGTTGTCCGCGACCTCTTCGGGGTTGAACGTGATGCCAACGTAGAAGTAGGTGAACCCAACGATGAGCAAGAAGTAGAGCGCCATGTAGGCCGGGTGGTCACCGCGGGTGAGCGTGTTCTGAATCCAGATGACCCAGTCCTTCGGCTTGTCTCCGTTGCTCGGCTGATTGAACTGAGCGATGAGCGCCGGCAAGTAGAGCAGCGACGACGCGAAGATCACGGGAACGACGCCGGCCATGTTGACCTTGATTGGGATGTAGGTGCTGTTGCCACCGTAGGTTCGACGGCCGACCATGCGCTTGGCGTACTGAACCGGAATGCGACGCTGAGACTGCTCAACGAAGACGATTGCGACGACGATTGCCACACCGATGAGGGTGACGATTGCGAAGGTGTCAAAGCCCTTGGATGCCCAAATGCCGGCCATCGAAATCGGGAAGCTTGCCGCAATCGAGGTGAAGATCAGCAGCGACATTCCGTTGCCGACGCCGTTCTCCGTGATGAGCTCGGCCATCCACATGATGAGACCGGTACCGGCGGTCATGGTGATGACCATGAGGAGAATCGCGAACCAGGCGTCGTTGGTGAGCAACTGCTGGCAGGCTGCCGAGTTGCTCGACGAGAATAGTGCTCCCGAGCGGGCAACGGTGATGAGCGTCGTCGACTGCAGCACGCCGAGTGCGATGGTCAGGTAGCGCGTGTACTGCGTGAGCTTGGACTGTCCAGCCTGGCCCTCTTGATAGAGCGATTCGAACCGCGGAATGACCACGCGGAGGAGCTGGATGATGATGGATGCCGTGATGTACGGCATGATGCCGAGGGCGAAGATTGACAGCTGGAGGAGAGCGCCGCCACTGAACACGTTGACGAGTTCGTAGAGGCCCGAAGTGCCCTGGTTGGCCGAGAGACACTGCTTGACGTTCTCGAAGTTAACGAACGGCGCAGGTACGAATGATCCCAGACGGAACAACGCGACGATGCCAAGCGTGAACGCAATCTTGCGTCGTAGTTCAGGTGTGCGGAAAATCCGCGCAATCGCACTAAACACTCATCCTCCAAAGTCTTCGGCGAGTACGCGATGAGCCTGTCGGCGCCGGTTTCCCGGCCCCGACAGGCTCAATCAACGTATTGAAATTAGTTGACCGACCCGCCAGCGGCGACGATCTTCTGCTCAGCTGAGCTCGAGACCTTATCGACCGCAACGTTCAGCTTAACGCCAATGTCACCGTTGCCGAGCACCTTGACGCGCTCGTTCTTGCGAACAGCACCCTTGGCCACGAGGTCAGCAATCGTGACGTCGCCACCCTTCGGGTACAGCTCGGCGAGCTTCTCGAGGTTGACGACCTGGTACTCGACGCGGAACGGGTTCTTGAAGCCGCGAAGCTTCGGCGAACGCATCACCGAGTTGAGCTGGCCACCCTGGAAGCCCGGACGCACCTGGTAGCGCGCCTTGGTTCCCTTGGTACCGCGGCCAGCGGTCTTTCCCTTCGATGCCTCACCACGACCAACGCGGGTCTTGTCCTTCTTGGCGCCGGGCGCCGGACGGAGGTGGTGCACCTTGAGGGCGGTTCCACGGGATTCCGCGACATCCTTCTTGGCGGCAGGCTTCTTGGCAGCAGCCTTGGGGGCAGCGGCCTTTTCGGCCGGAGCCTTCTCAGCAGCCGGCTTCTTGGCTGCAGGAGCCTTTTCAGCGGCAGCCTTCGAAGCAGCGGGCTTCTTTGCGGCGGGTGCCTTTTCGGCGGCCGGCTTGGCGGCAGCCTTCGCGGCCGGAGCCTTCTTTGCTTCTTCAGCCATTAGTCAATCTCCTCAACCTTCACGAGGTGAGCGACAACAGCCACATAGCCACGGTTCTGCGCGTTGTCCTCGCGGACAACGGTGTCACCGATGCGCTTGAGGCCGAGGCTGCGCAGCGTGTCACGCTGGTTCTGCTTTTCGCTTACCTTCGACTTGATCTGCGTCACCTTGAGCTGGGCCATTAGGCACCTGCCTTTGCGGTCGCGGCGGCAGCAACCGCCTGAGCCTCAGCACGCAACAGACCGGCCGGAGCGACCTGGTCGTAGTCGAGGCCACGACGAGCAGCGACAGCGCGGGGCTCCTCAAGCTGCTGCAGCGCCTCAACCGTTGCGTGCACGATGTTGATGGTGTTCGACGAGCCGAGCGACTTGCTCAGGACGTCGTGGACACCGGCGCACTCGAGCACGGCACGGACCGGACCACCGGCGATAACACCGGTACCCGGAGCAGCCGGACGGAGCAGGACGACACCGGCAGCAGCCTCACCCTGCACGGGGTGCGGGATGGTGTTGCCGACGCGAGGAACGCGGAAGAAGTTCTTCTTGGCTTCCTCGACGCCCTTCGAGATGGCGGTCGGAACTTCGCGGGCCTTGCCATAGCCGACACCGACGGTGCCGTTGCCATCGCCGACCACTACGAGAGCGGTGAAGGCGAAGCGACGGCCGCCCTTGACGACCTTCGACACGCGGTTGATCGTGACGACACGCTCGAGGAACTGGCTCTGCTCGCGGGCGTCACGGTTTCCGCCACGACCCTGGTTGCGGTCGCGACCACCGCGGCGCTCACGGCCGTCAGTCTTCTGCTGGCTCGACGCGGCGGTCTCAACCGGTGCGTCGACGATTGCTTCTGGTTCTTGGGTGTTTTCGCTCACAGGCTCAACCCCGCCTCTCGCGCTCCTTCGGCGATCGCGGCAACGCGACCTGCGTACTTGTTTCCACCACGGTCAAACACGACCGCTTCGACTCCGGCCTTCTTGGCGCGCTCGGCGACGAGCTCGCCCACCTTGCGGGCCTTGGCGGTCTTGTCGCCGCTGAAGCCACGCATGTCGGCTTCCATGGTCGAGGCCGAAGCCAGGGTGTGACCCTTGGCGTCGTCGACGATCTGGACGAACACGTGACGAGCAGAGCGAGTCACCACGAGGCGCGGACGCGCTGCGGTGCCAACTACCTTCTTGCGCAGGCGGACGTGACGACGTCCACGAGCAGCAACCTTGGTCTGTACAGCCATGACTACTTACCTGACTTTCCGGCCTTGCGACGAACGACCTCGCCGGCGTAGCGGATGCCCTTGCCCTTGTAGGGTTCCGGCTTCTTGATTTTGCGAATGTTCGCGGCGGTCTCGCCGACCTGCTGCTTGTCGATACCCGAGACCGCAATCTTGTTGTTGCCCTCAACGGTCAGGGTGATTCCTGCCGGTGCGTCAACCTTGACCGGGTGCGAGAAGCCCAGTGCCAGCTCGATACCCGAGCCGCTCTGCGCGACGCGGTAACCGGTACCAACGATTTCGAGGTTCTTGACGTAACCCTCGGTGACACCGATGATTTGGTTCGCGATGAGGGTGCGGGTGAGGCCGTGCAGCGAACGCGAGGCGCGCTCGTCGTCCGGACGAGAAACAACCACCTGGTTGTCCTGCAGCTCAGCCGTGATGGGCGAAGCAACGACGAGCGACAGCTCGCCCTTGGGGCCCTTGACCGTGACGTTCTGGCCCTCGATGCTCACCGTAACGCCGGCGGGCACGACAATTGGCATGCGTCCAATACGTGACATGACGAGTTACCACACGTAGGCAACGACTTCGCCGCCCACGCCCTTCTTCTCGGCCTGGCGGTCGGTCAGCAGACCGCTAGAGGTGGACAGGATAGCCACACCGAGGCCACCGAGGACCTTGGGGATTTCGGTCGAGCGTGCGTACACACGCAGACCCGGCTTCGAAACACGCTTGATACCCGCAATGGAGCGCTCGCGGTTCGGACCGTACTTGAGCTGCAACGTGAGCGTCTTGCCCACGCGCGCATCTTCAACGGTGAAACCCGCGATGTAGCCCTCGCTCTTGAGGATTTCGGCGATGTTGGTCTTGAGCTTCGAGCTCGGCATGCTCACCACGTCGTGGTGTGCGCTGTTTGCGTTACGCAAGCGCGTGAGCATGTCCGCGACCGGATCGGTCATCGTCATGATGTTCTACTTTCTGTTCATCTGGTATCGGGACCCGGTACACCGAGCCCGACCATGGATGGGCGCTCCAAGCGGAGCCGGGAATGGGCCGGAAGGCCCAAGGAACGAGCTTAGCTTGCGGCTTCGCTGTTCTTGAACGGGAAGCCAAGCGCCCGGAGGAGCGCACGACCCTCGTCGTCGGTTGCCGCGGTCGTGACGATGGTGATGTCCATACCACGAACGCGGTCGATCTTGTCCTGGTCAATCTCGTGGAACACGGACTGCTCGGTCAGACCAAAGGTGTAGTTGCCGTGACCATCGAACTGACGGTCACTTAGGCCGCGGAAGTCCCGGATACGGGGCAGTGCGAGCGTGATGAGGCGGTCAAGGAATTCCCACATGCGGTCGCCACGAAGCGTGACGTTTGCACCGATGGCCTGGCCTTCGCGCAGCTTGAACTGTGCGATCGACTTGGTGGCGAGGTTGACCTTGGGCTTCTGGCCGGTGATCTTGGTCAGGTCGGCGATAGCGCCTTCGATGACCTTCGAGTCACGCGCCGCTTCGCCGACACCCATGTTCACGACGACCTTGGTGAGGCCCGGAATCTGGTGCACATTTGCGAAGTTGAACTCCGTGCTCAGTGCCGGACGGATTTCCGCCTTGTACTTCTCTTTGAGTCGGGGCTGGATTTTGCCAGTTCCCGTCGAAGCGTTGCTCATAGTTAGAGGTCCTTGCCGCTCTTCTTGGCGTAACGAACACGAACGGTCTTGGTCTTGCCGTCCTTGGTTACGGTTTCTTGACGGAAGCCAACGCGAGTCGGCTTCTTGGTGCTGGGGTCAACGAGCGCCACGTTCGAAACGTGGATCGGAGCCTCAACGGTCTCGATACCACCGGTCTTCGCACCGCGGTCGGTTGCGCCGACGCGAGTGTGCTTGGTGACGTAATTGATTCCCTCAACGACGACGCGGTTGGTCTCGGTGTTGACTTCGATTACGCGACCCTGCTTGCCACGGTCTCCACCGCGAGCCTGCGTGCGGCCCGAGATGACCTGGACCAGGTCGCCCTTCTTGATCTTCGCCATGGTTACAGCACCTCCGGAGCCAGCGAGACGATCTTCATGAACTTCTTGTCGCGAAGTTCACGACCGACCGGCCCGAAGATACGGGTACCGCGCGGTTCGCCGTCGTTCTTCAGAATGACAGCGGCGTTCTCGTCGAACTTGATGTATGAGCCGTCGGGACGGCGCGTGTTCTTCTTGGTACGAACGACGACGGCCTTGACGACGTCGCCCTTCTTGACGTTTCCGCCGGGGATAGCGTCCTTGACGGTCGCGACGATGACATCGCCCAGTCCCGCGTAGCGACGCTTCGATCCACCGAGAACACGAATCGTGAGCAGCTCTTTGGCGCCGGTGTTGTCGGCGACCTTAAGCCGTGATTCCTGCTGAAGCACTTTTTTACTCCTTTATCGGTAAGCCTGAGGGCTTACTTCGCCTTCTCGACGATTTCGACGAGACGCCAACGCTTGGTGGCGCTCAGCGGACGGGTCTCGCTGATGACAACGAGGTCGCCAACTCCGGCGGTGTTCAGCTCGTCGTGAGCCTTGACCTTCGAGTTGCGGCGCATGACCTTGCCGTACAGCGGGTGCTTGACGCGGTCTTCGAGCTCAACGGTGATGGTCTTGTCCATCTTGTCGCTGACTACGTAGCCACGGCGCTCCTTGCGGTAGCCGCGAACGACGGCTTCCTCAGCGACGGCGGCCTTCTTGGCCGGGGCCTTCTTGGCGGTTTCAGCCATGATTAGGCCTCCTTCGTCTCGTCAGCGTCGGCCTTGGCCTTCGCCTTGCTGGTCTTGGGGGCAGCAGCAGCCGGCGTGGCCCGAATGCCGAGCTCACGCTCGCGGATCACGGTGTACAAGCGAGCAATGTCACGCTTGACAGCCTTGATACGGCCGTGGCTTTCGAGCTGGCCGGTTGCCGACTGGAAGCGAAGGTTGAAGAGCTCTTCCTTCGCCTTCTTGAGTTCGGCGACCAGACGGTCATCTTCAAAGCTCTCGAGCTCGCTCGCGGCAAGCCCCTTGGTTCCGAGTGCCATTATGCGTCGCCCTCCTCGCGCTTGATAATGCGTGCCTTGAGGGGCAGCTTGTGGATTGCACGGGTCATGGCTTCACGAGCGAGCTGCTCGTTGACGCCGGCGACCTCGAACAGGACGCGACCCGGCTTGACGTTGGCGACCCACCACTCCGGTGAACCCTTACCGGAACCCATGCGGGTTTCGGCCGGCTTCTTGGTGAGCGGACGGTCCGGGTAGATGTTGATCCACACCTTTCCACCACGCTTGATGTGACGCGTCATGGCGATACGAGCGGACTCGATCTGACGGTTGGTCACGTACGCGGGCGTCAATGCCTGGATACCGAACTCACCGAAGCTCACCTTGGTGCCACCAGTTGCCTGGCCGTCACGCTTGGGGTGGTGCTGCTTGCGGTGCTTGACTCGACGAGGAATCAACATGGTTATGCCTCAACTCCTGCGGCCGCCGGCTCGGCTGCCGGAGCAGCTGCCGGGGCGTTGTTCCGACGCGGACGGTCGCTACGCTCGGGGCGCGACGACTTCTGAGCAGCCTGCTGTGCAGCCAGCTCCTTGTTGGTGACATCGCCCTTATAGATCCAGACCTTCACGCCGATGCGACCGAAGGTGGTCTTGGCCTCGTAGAAGCCGTAGTCGATGTTTGCGCGGAGCGTGTGCAGCGGCACGCGGCCCTCACGGTAGAACTCCGAGCGACTCATTTCGGCGCCGCCAAGACGGCCCGACACCTGGATGCGGACACCCTTGGCGCCGGCGCGCTGGGCACCCTGCAGGCCCTTACGCATCGCGCGGCGGAATGCCACACGAGCGGAGAGCTGCTCGGCGATGCCCTGGGCAACGAGCTGAGCGTCTGCCTCGGGGTTCTTGACCTCGAGGATGTTCAGCTGGATCTGCTTGCCGGTGAGCTTCTCGAGGTCAGCGCGGATGCGCTCAGCCTCGGCGCCACGGCGACCAATCACGATGCCCGGACGGGCGGTGTGAATGTCGACGCGAACGCGGTCACGGGTGCGCTCGATTTCGATGCGCGAGACGCCAGCGCGGTCGAGGGTCTTCGACAGCGACTTGCGAATCTTGATGTCCTCGGCGAGGTAGTCGGCGTAACGCTGACCGGCCTTGGTCGAGTCCGAGAACCAACGCGACACGTGGTCGGTGGTGATTCCCAGACGGAAGCCGTACGGGTTGACTTTCTGACCCATTAGTTCGCTCCCTCCTCAGGAGTGGCGAGCACAACAGTGATGTGGCTGGTGCGCTTCTTGATCTGGAACGCACGGCCTTGCGCGCGCGGCTGGAATCGCTTGAGGGTCGTCCCCTCGTCAACGAATGCGCGCGACACGTACAGGTCACGCTCGTCCAGGAAGGTGTTCGAGGCGTCGGCCTTCACTCGAGCGTTGGCGATTGCCGACGCGACGAGCTTGTAGACCGGCTCGCTGGCACCCTGCGGAGCGAACTTCAGGATGGCCAAAGCTTCCTGAGCCTGCTTGCCGCGGATGAGGTCAACGACACGACGAGCCTTCTGGGGGGTAACGCGGATGTGTCGCACGCGGGCGATTGACTCCACCATTTCTCTCCTCCTTACGTCACCGCGCTTAGCGGCGACGGCCCTTCTTGTCGTCCTTCACGTGACCACGGAAGGTGCGGGTGGGTGCGAACTCACCGAGCTTGTGACCGACCATCGTCTCGGTGACGAACACCGGGATGTGCTTGCGGCCGTCGTGCACGGCAATCGTGTGACCGAGCATGGCCGGCACGATCATCGAGCGGCGCGACCAGGTCTTGATGACATTCTTGGTGCCGGCTTCGTTCTGAGTAACGACCTTGCGAAGCAGGTGGTCGTCGACGAAGGGGCCCTTCTTGAGACTGCGTGGCATCTTCTCTTACTCCTACTAACGCTTCTTACCGACGGTACGGCGGCGCACGATGAGTGCGTCGCTTTCCTTGTTCGGACGACGGGTGCGGCCTTCCTTCTGGCCCCACGGGCTGACCGGGTGACGACCACCAGAGGTCTTACCCTCACCACCACCGTGCGGGTGGTCGACCGGGTTCATGGCGACACCGCGGACGGTCGGGCGAACACCCTTCCAACGCATACGGCCGGCCTTACCCCAGTTGATGTTCGACTGCTCGGCGTTGCCGACCTCGCCGATAGTGGCGCGGCAACGAGCGTCGACGTTGCGGATTTCACCCGAGGGCAGACGGAGCTGCGCGTAGGGGCCATCCTTGGCGACGAGACGAACCGATGCACCGGCCGAGCGAGCCAGCTTGGCACCGCCACCCGGACGGAGCTCGATCGCGTGAACGACGGTACCGGTCGGGATGTTGCGGAGCGGCAGGTTGTTGCCGGGCTTGATGTCAGCGCCCGGACCCGACTCGATCATGTCGCCCTGCGAGAGCTTGTTCGGAGCCAGGATGTAGCGCTTGGTGCCGTCTACGAAGTGCAGCAGGGCGATACGTGCGGTGCGGTTGGGGTCGTACTCGATGTGAGCGACCTTCGCGGGCACGCCGTCCTTGTCGTTGCGACGGAAGTCGATCACGCGGTACTGGCGCTTGTGGCCACCACCGATGTGACGGGTCGTGATGCGACCCTGGTTGTTGCGACCACCGGTCTTGGCGAGCGGACGAAGCAGCGACTTCTCCGGCGTCGACCGAGTGATTTCAGCAAAGTCAGCAACCGACGAACCACGGCGACCCGGGGTCGTGGGCTTGTACTTACGAATAGCCATATTTTCTTCCTTGCCCCTTAGCCGACGCTCGTGAAGATGTCGATCGAACCGGACTTGAGGGTGACGATGGCGCGCTTGGTGTCCTTGCGCTTGCCGAAGCCGAACCGGGTACGGCGGGTCTTGCCGTTGCGGTTGAGGGTGTTCACCGAAGCCACCTGGACGTTGAAGATCTTCTCGATAGCGAGCTTGATCTCGGTCTTGTTGGCGCGCGGGTCAACGAGGAAGGTGTACTTCCCTTCGTCGATGAGCCCGTAGCTCTTCTCGGAAACAACCGGCGAAATGATGATGTCGCGCGGGTCCTTGTTGAATGCAGCACTCATTATGCGCTGACCTCCTGCTTCGCGGCGGTCTTGCTGGCGATGAAGCCCTCAAGCGCACCGGTGGTGAACACGATGTCGTCGCTCACGATGACGTCGTATGCATTCAGCTGGTCGAAGCTGAGCACGTGCACAGCCTCGATGTTGCGGACGGCACGAGTCACGAGCTCGTCAGCACGCTCGGTCACGACGAGCACGCGCTTGGACGGTGCGATCGATGCGAGCAGTGCGGCAGCATCCTTGGTCTTGCCATCACCGAAGCCCGAAACGGCGGCGATACGGCCACCCCGAGCGCGGTCAGAAAGCGAGCCGAGAAGCGCGGCAGCGATCATCTTCTTGGGGGTGCGCTGCGAGTAGTCACGCGGGGTTGGGCCGTGAACGACGCCACCGCCCTTGTGCTCCGGGGCACGAACGGAACCCTGGCGCGAACGGCCGGTGCCCTTCTGCTTGAACGGCTTGCGGCCGGCACCCGAGACCTCGCCACGGTTCTTGGTCTTGTGGGTGCCCTGACGAGCAGCCGCAAGCTGAGCCGTAACGACCTGGTGGATGAGCGGAACGTTGGTGGTGACGTCGAACAGCGCGTCGGGAAGCTCGACCGTGCCGGTCTGCTTACCCTTGGCGTCGAAGACGCTGATGGAGTTGGCGGCCATGTGCTACGCCCCCTTCACTGCGTTACGAACGAAAACGAGACGGCCCTTAGCGCCGGGAACGGCACCCTTGACCAGCAGCAAGCCACGCTCGGCGTCAACCGAGTGCACCTTGAGGTTCTGCACGGTCACGCGCTCGCCACCCATACGACCAGCCATGCGCATGCCCTTGAAGACACGGCTCGGGGTCGACGAGGCACCGATTGAACCGGGCTTGCGGTGGTTGCGGTGAGCACCGTGCGATGCCGAGACGCCAGCGAAGTTGTGACGCTTCATGACACCGGCGAAGCCCTTACCCTTCGAGGTGCCGACGACGTCGACCAGCTGGCCGGCTTCGAAGGTTGCCTCGACGGTGAGCTCCTGGCCGGCTTCGTACGAGGCGGCATCCGGGGTGCGGATCTCGGTGAGGTGACGACGCGGGTTCACGCCAGCCTTGGCGAAGTGGCCAGCGGCAGGCTTGTTCACCTTGCGCGGGTCAATCGCACCAGCGGCGATCTGAACGGCGACGTAGCCGTCCTTCTCTTCCGAACGGACCTGGGTTACAACGTTCGGAGCAATTTCGATGACGGTGACGGGCACGAGCTTGTTGTTCTCGTCCCACACCTGAGTCATTCCCAGCTTGGTGCCGAGAAGACCCTTAACGGTCTTGGTTTCGGTAGCCATGGGAATCCTTAGAGCTTGATCTCGATGTTGACGTCAGCAGGGAGGTCAAGGCGCATGAGCGAGTCGACGGCCTTGGGGGTCGGGTCGACAATGTCGATGAGGCGCTTGTGGGTGCGCATCTCGAAGTGCTCGCGGCTGTCCTTGTACTTGTGCGGCGAACGGATGACACACACCACGTTCTTTTCCGTCGGAAGCGGCACGGGGCCGACAACGGTTGCACCCGCACGGGTGACAGTGTCGACAATCTTGCGTGCCGAGGCGTCGAGACCGGCGTGGTCATACGACTTCAGTCGAATGCGGATCTTTTGTCCCGCCATTGCTGACTCTCTTTCATGTAAAGCGTCGTACCTTGCGAGCGGATTGCTCGGGCATTGGACGCCGCGATGCACTGGTTGTGCGCACCACTGTTCTGTTCTGAAGTCCCGATAGATCAGGCCTGCTGAACGAGCGCGCGCACGCGCGCACTCAGCAGACTCGATCTGCGGGAAACCCTGCCGCCAGTTGCCTGTCGGGGGCGACGCTGCTCTGCCTGCGGCCTAACCGGATTGGTTATGCACTGCCAGCGCAGTGATTCACGCCCGAGGGCGCAAAATGTGCAACCTGACGAGTTTGCCACACCACGCAAGCTTGCTGCAACTCGGGCGTGTCGCGCGCTGGAGCTCAGAGCAACGACAATTTCTTGTCGTTGCCGCGACGCCAGCGCTAGGAACGACGCATCGGCGTTCAGCTCCCGCGCGACCCCATAGTCAGCGCACGTCCCCACTCAGGGAGGCAAGACGCTTCAGCAGGGCCGGAGTGACCAAAATCCACGCGCCAACCATGGTGGCTATCGCAAGCGTGAACACCCCTGCACCAAGCCAAGACTCTCCGTTGTTCCCCGCGAACATGACGTTCAAATTCCGAAGCGCACCGGTTCCCAACACGAGCACGACGTGAACAACGACGAACACCACAAACGCGTACAGGTTGAGCCCGTGGATTCGCCGAGTAAGCTGCTCGGGAAGCACTCGCGCGAGCCGGCCCTCGAGCGGCCAGGCGGGCGATAGCCGCAGTCCGGTCAGCACGGCGATTGGGCTCAGGACGAACACAACCGCGAAGTAGCTGAGCTGCTGGAGGGCGTTGTAGTTGGTCCAGCCGCTATCTGTCGGCCAGTCGAGCGAGAGGTACTGAATGAGCGCGGAGAGAGCATTCGGCACGACGGCCCAGTCGGTCGGTACGATTCGCAGCCATTGCCCGGTCGCGAACAGCAGCACGACATAGATGAGGCCATTCAGGAGCCAGAGCCCGTCGAGGCTCAGGTGAAACCAGTGATAGATGCCGAGCCGTTGCCGCCGGCCGGTGAGTCGCATCACGGCCGAATCATGCCGAATCCAGAACGCGGGCGGCCGCTGACGGCGGCGGATAATCCAACCGGTGCGAATGATCAGCACGATGAAGAATGCATTCAAATAGTGCTGCCAGGCGAGCCACGCGGGAATCCCCACCGGAGCGGGCAAGACGCTCGGCGCTTCGCCCGGGTAGTCCGCGATGAACTGCGCAATGGGCGAGGTGGTCCGAGCCCACGACATCCAAACGACGACAACAACGCTCAGGACGACGCCAGCAGCGATGCGAACGGAACGTCGCTGGCGAGAGAGAGGCACGCCCCAAATCTAGCGTGAGTCAGGCGGAGATTCAGATGATTCGGCGGGGAGCTCGATGCGAATGCGTTTGCCGTCGAACGGCTTATCGTGCGGGGACGGCATTGGCGCGCGGGCAATGAACTGTTCTTCTTGGATGATGCGCGTTTCTTTTGCCGAGGGGTGGAAGAGGTCATCGATGACACCGAATGCGGCCATCCCTCCCCCGCCGTGTCGGCGATTGCTACCTGAGCGACCCAGCCCGGAGGTGACAGCCACGGTGACGAGAACCAGCACCACGATGCCTAGCCAAATCAACGTCGCCCACTCTTGCATGGGGCGAGGGTAACAGTTTCCGGGGACGACGAAGGGGCCGGGCTCACGCCCGACCCCTTCGTTCAGAATCCGAAGATTACTTCAGGATCTTGGTGACGGTACCGGCACCAACGGTGCGGCCACCCTCACGGATCGCGAAGCCGAGACCCTCTTCCATGGCGATCGGCTGGATCAGCTCGACCGTCATGTCGGTGGTGTCGCCCGGCATGACCATCTCGGTGCCCTCGGGGAGGGTGATGACGCCGGTCACGTCGGTGGTACGGAAGTAGAACTGCGGACGGTAGTTCGCGTAGAACGGGTTGTGACGGCCGCCTTCTTCCTTCGAAAGGATGTAGGCAGTGCCTTCGAAGTTGGTGTGCGGGGTAACCGAACCCGGAGCAACAACAACCTGGCCGCGCTCGACGTCTTCACGCTTGGTGCCGCGAAGAAGAAGACCACAGTTCTCGCCAGCCCATGCTTCGTCGAGCTGCTTGTGGAACATCTCGATACCGGTGACGGTGGTCTTCTGGGTCGGGCGGATACCGACAATCTCAACTTCAGAGTTGATCTTGAGGGTGCCACGCTCGGCGCGACCGGTCACAACGGTGCCACGACCGGTGATGGTGAAGACGTCTTCAACCGGCATCAGGAACGGCTTGTCCTTGTCACGGACCGGGTCCGGGATCGACTCGTCGACAGCGTCCATGAGGTCGAGGATGGACTGGGTCCACTTCTCGTCACCCTCGAGAGCCTTGAGGCCCGAGACGCGAACGACCGGAGCGTTGTCGCCGTCGAAGCCCTGGCTCGAAAGGAGCTCACGGACCTCGAGCTCAACGAGCTCAAGGATCTCTTCGTCGTCAACCATGTCGCTCTTGTTGAGTGCGACGAGCAGGTAGGGGACACCAACCTGCTTTGCGAGCAGAACGTGCTCGCGGGTCTGAGCCATCGGACCGTCGGTCGCGGCAACCACGAGGATTGCGCCGTCCATCTGAGCGGCACCGGTGATCATGTTCTTGATGTAGTCAGCGTGGCCCGGGGCGTCAACGTGTGCGTAGTGACGCTTCGGGGTCTCGTACTCGACGTGCGAGATGTTGATGGTAATACCGCGCTGGCGCTCTTCCGGCGCCGAGTCGATCGAAGCGAAGTCGCGCTGCACGTTGGTAGCCGACGGGAACTTGTCAGCGAGCACCTTCGAGATTGCAGCGGTCAGGGTGGTCTTGCCGTGGTCGACGTGACCGATCGTTCCGATGTTTACGTGCGGCTTGGTCCGCTCGAACTTGGCCTTGGCCACTTGGTCCTCCTCAGGACGGTTAACGGGCTGTTGGCACGGTGGTGCCGCGGCCCAGGGGTTTGCGTTGTTATGTTACGGGGTTTGCCCGGTTCATGCGAACCGGGCTGGCCCCTGAAGGGTTATTCGCCCTTGTTCTTCTGGACGATCTCGTCGGCGACAGCCTTCGGGACCTCCGCGTAGCTCTCGAAGGTCATCGAGTAGACGGCGCGTCCCGAGGTCTTCGACCGCAGGTCACCGATGTACCCGAACATCTCCGAGAGAGGAACGTTGGCGCGAATCACCTTCACACCGCTCGCATCCTCCATGGACTGGATCTGCCCACGACGCGAGTTCAGGTCGCCGATGACGTCACCCATGTATTCCTCAGGGGTGCGGACCTCGACGGCCATGAGCGGCTCGAGCAGAACCGGGTTTGCCTTCTTTGCAGCTTCCTTGAAGCCCATCGAGCCGGCAATCTTGAACGCCATTTCCGAAGAGTCGACGTCGTGTGCGGCGCCATCGAGCAGGATGCCCTTGACGCCAACCATCGGGTAGCCAGCGAGCACGCCGTACTGCATGGCGTCCTGGAAACCGGCGTCGACCGAAGGAATGTATTCGCGCGGAACGCGACCACCCGTGACCTTGTTCTCGAACTCGTAGGTCTTGTCCGAGGTAACTTCGAGCGGCTCGAGCGAGAACTGAATCTTCGCAAACTGACCCGAACCACCGGTCTGCTTCTTGTGGGTGTAGTCGTGCTTCTCGACCGTCTTGCGGATGGTCTCGCGGTAGGCAACCTGGGGCTTACCCACGTTGGCCTCAACCTTGAACTCGCGCTTCATACGGTCAACGAGGATGTCGAGGTGGAGTTCACCCATACCCTTGATGACGGTCTGGCCGGTCTCGGCGTTCTGCTCGGTGCGGAACGTCGGGTCTTCTTCGGCGAGCTTCTGAATAGCGGTACCGAGCTTCTCCTGGTCGGCCTTGGTCTTCGGCTCGATGGCGACCTCGATCACGGGCTCCGGGAAGGTCATCGACTCGAGCACAACCTGGTTGTCCGGGTCGCAGAGGGTGTCACCGGTGGTGGTGTCCTTGAGGCCGATGACGGCGTAGATGTGGCCAGCGGTGACCTTGTCGACCGGGTTTTCCTTGTTGGCGTGCATCTGGAAAATCTTTCCGATGCGCTCCTTCTTGCCCTTGGTCGAGTTGATGACCTGGGCACCCGACTCAACCGAGCCCGAGTAGACGCGGACGTAGGTGAGACGACCGAAGAACGGGTGCGTCACGACCTTGAACGCGAGGCCAGCGAACGGCTCCGACGCGTCGGCGTGGCGCTCGATGATCTTCTCTTCGTCGCGCGGGTCGTGAGCCTCAATGGCCGGCACGTCGAGCGGAGTGGGGAGGTAGTCAACGACGGCGTCGAGCATGGGCTGGACACCACGGTTCTTGAAGGCCGAACCACACAGCACCGGGTAGACCTCGCTGTTGATGGTCATCTTGCGGATGGCGGCCTTGATTTCGGCGGTGGTGAGCTCTTCGCCACCGAGGTACTTCTCAAGGAGCTCTTCGCTCGACTCGGCGCAGGTCTCGAGGAGTGCAGCGCGGTACTCGTCGGCCTTGGCCTTGAGGTCGGCGGGAATGTCCTGGACCTCGTACTTGGCTCCCATGGTCACGTCACCCTTGGCGTCGCCCGGCCAGACCAGGGCGCGCATCTCGACCAGGTCAATCACGCCAACGAAGTCGTTCTCGCTACCGATCGGAAGCTGAATCACGAGCGGCTTCGCACCGAGGCGACTGACGATGGTGTCGACGGTGAAGTAGAAGTCCGCGCCGAGCTTGTCCATCTTGTTGACGAAGCAGATACGGGGGACGTCGTACTTGTCGGCCTGACGCCACACCGTCTCTGACTGCGGCTCGACACCTTCCTTGCCATCGAAGACGGCAACGGCACCATCGAGAACGCGGAGCGAACGCTCCACCTCAACGGTGAAGTCCACGTGGCCCGGGGTGTCGATGATGTTGATCTGGGTGTTGTCCCAGAAACAGGTGGTGGCAGCAGAGGTGATCGTGATGCCACGCTCCTGCTCCTGCTCCATCCAGTCCATCTGTGAAGCACCGTCGTGGGTCTCACCAATCTTGTGCGTGATACCCGTGTAGAACAGGATGCGCTCAGTCGTGGTGGTCTTACCGGCGTCGATGTGCGCCATGATGCCGATGTTGCGGACCTTCTTCAGGTCGGTGAGCACGTCAAGTGCCACGGGATGCCTCCGAGAGTTTGAGAGAAAGAGTAGGTGCCGGGCCGAGCCCAGCTGGCTGGGTGGTGCGGGGGCCGAAGCCCCCGCAACCGACTACCAGCGGTAGTGCGCGAAGGCGCGGTTCGACTCGGCCATCTTGTGGGTGTCTTCGCGGCGCTTGACCGCGGCACCCAGGCCGTTCGATGCGTCGAGGATCTCGTTCGTGAGGCGCTCGGTCATCGTCTTTTCGCGACGAGCCTTCGAGTAGCTCACGAGCCAGCGCAGTGCCAGGGTGTTGGCACGGTGCGGCTTAACCTCAACCGGAACCTGGTATGTCGAACCACCAACGCGGCGGCTCTTGACCTCGATCGACGGACGGATGTTGTCGAGTGCCTTCTTGAGCACGACGACGGCATCCTGACCGCTCTTGGTGGCGACGTTGGCCAGGGCGCCGTAAACGATGCGCTGGGCCAGGTCCTTCTTGCCATCGAGCAGGATTTTGTTGACGAGCTGGCTCACAACCGGCGAGCCGTATACCGGGTCGAGAACGACGGGGCGCTTCGGAGCGGGACCTTTACGAGGCATTACTTCTTCTCCATCTTCGCGCCGTAGCGGCTACGTGCCTGCTTGCGGTTCTTGACGGCCTGGGTGTCCAGGGCGCCACGAATGATCTTGTAGCGGACACCGGGGAGGTCCTTCACACGACCACCACGAACGAGCACCATCGAGTGCTCCTGGAGGTTGTGACCCTCACCGGGGATGTAGGCGGTGACCTCGGTACCGTTCGAGAGCTTGACACGGGCGACCTTGCGGAGCGCCGAGTTCGGCTTCTTCGGGGTGGTGGTGTACACACGGGTGCATACGCCACGCTGCTGCGGATTGGCCTTCAGCGCCGGAGCCTTGGTCTTTGAGACCTTGGGGCTGCGACCCTTACGGACCAACTGCTGAATAGTTGGCACTTCTTCTCCTTGATTGTGCTGCACGGTGACAGCGGTGATGACTCACATCAGATCCACCAGTCGCACGACGTGCGACCGTCACGGTGGATATGCCGTGGGGGAAACTCAGTCAGAGTTCCCGAATGCGCAGAAGGAATCGCCATGCCGCGCGAACACGACAAGGCGGCGCCCTCGAGCGCACACCCGGCCAACTTTACGCGAGGGGCACTCACGCGTCAAATGCGGTGAGTTGGCGCAGCTGCCGGCGTGGCTACCGGACTCATCTGTCGGATTCCGAACCGTCTCCAAAGAGCGAGGCATCGATCCAGTTCGGTGCGTTGAGCTCGCGTTCAAGGTCGGCCATGAGTTCCGCAATCTGCGGCTCAACGACCTCGAGCACGGCACGCTCAATGTGCAAGCGGTGTTGACGCACCGCGGCGCAGACCGCTTGCCCGACCGATTTGGCGTAGTCATCGGCCATCGCGATCTCGGCACGCAGGGCTTGCTTTTGCTCCTCGCTGAACGGAGCCGCAGGTTCACGGTGTTCTGCCGCATCCTGGAGGTCCAGTTCTTCAAGCGTGAAGAGAAACGGCTGCCCCGGCTCGGGTTCGGGGTCGAGGTCGAGTCCCAGATGCTCCGGATCGAGGCCCTCCCCCGCGCGGTACCGCCGCCGGGCATTCGCCCGCTCCGCGGCCTGAATCTCGCGATGCAAATTGGGCAGATTTCGCTCGGTGTAGTCGTCAACCGCGTCGTCAATGATGCGCTTCATCCGCATACTCAAGGCATGCTGGACGCCGTGCGGAACGTCCTGATCGAGTCCGGCCGCGACCAGCACAGGAGAGCCGAAACAGCGCTTGCAGAGTCGCGAGCGTGAACGGTGCGCCGGCGGCGTCCATCGCGGAACCCAGCGCAGCCACAGGGCGACCTCGTGCGCGACGAGGTCGTCGACGTTTCCTCGATTAGGCATCGAAGTCGTCCTCCCAGGTCCAGCGCGGGCGACCCCGCTCGTCATAGCGACGAGCGATGATAAAGGAATACAGGAAGGCCACCGCTACCGCAAGACCACCGATGACGAGGTCGTACCCGCCGAGCAAGGTCACCCAGGCGAAATGAGCGCCGTCAGCGGCTCCGCGGTCAACACTGACCAAGGCGAACGCGGCAATGACATAACCCACAACAGCGACAACGCCGGTGAGCAAACTGTATCCCCAGTCCAGTCCATCGTCGGCGGCACGCGGCGACCGAAGCACCAGCATTCCGGTAACGAGCGCCACGGCGACCGCGGCCATCCCGGGCCCAACGAACGGGCTGATGCCGGTATTGGCCACGACCTCGGTGTTGGTCAGGAGTGAGACAACGCCAAACACCGCCACAATCAACGCGAAGTAGAGCACGCCGCACGCGAGCGCGACCAGCGCTGCGTGCCGACGAACCCGCCGGTCGAAATTGTCTGGCGCCATGACCTAGTGGACAGGCGAACCGGCAAGAATGAGCGCCTCGTAGTCGTCAAGCGCCTGCTCGTTGCGAGCAAGAACGAGACGTCCACGACGCGCAATCCACGTGCCGAGCCAGACCGGAATTTCTCGAGCAATGAGGCCGGCGACAATGGCGTACGGAGACAACCAGCTCTGACGAAGCAATTCGGACACCTCGGCCGAGCTCATCGTCCACGCCTCAACAACAATGAGGGTGAAGCCGATGACGGACGCGTACGTGAATGCCCCGATCAGCCAGCTGAACACCGCGTGTACCCAGGCCGGCCCGCGATTGATGAGCAACACAAACGCCAAGTAGGCAACGGTGAACACGACCGTCGTGCCCCAAAACAGCGGGGATTCAACGAAGCGGGTGAAGAATCGAGCCGAGTCGGTCACGCTCATGATGACGTAGGTGATCCCGGCGTACAGTGCCGCGAAGATGGCGGCGCCGACCGCTGCGACCGCGGTCGCAAACAGACGGTTTCCGTGCAGCTTTGGTGGCGGTGGCAACTCGAGCTCCGCGGCGGAATCCTCGGAGTCCTCGACTGCGGCCGGCTGTGCCGGAGCGGCACCCCAACCGGCGGGAAACACCTGTCCGTCCTGAACCGCAATCGCGGGTTCGTCGTGCGGAACAGTGGCTTCGACGTCCTGGGGCGGCTCGGCGACATTCGCCACAGACGCTCCCTCGGTATCGGCGTGAGCGCCAGGTTCGGGCAAGACGACAACCTCCGCCGCCCGGGCGATCGCTTCGTCAATTGCCGATGTCTGCGGCTGTGGTTCTTCGACCGGCAAGGGGAGGGAATCCTCGGCCGGCACAAACTCAGAATCGTTCGGGGTGTTCGACACGATGGGCTCCTCCCGGGGTGTTGGGCCCACGGTAGCAAGCTGGTGCCGCTCCCCCCGAGTTAGATTCCCGGGGTTGCGGAAACTTACCCCTTCCAGATGCTGGAAATAATGTCCGCGGTGTACCCATCCGGTGCGAGGTTGACCCATCGAGTAGCGACCCACACGCCATCGCGTAAGAAGTGCGACTCTCCCCAGGTGCCGTTCGGGTCTGATTCCTCGGTGATGCAGCGCACCCCGCCCGAGACGTCGAAGCAGGTCCAGTTGAGCTCGTTGATTCGCGCCTTGACCTCGGCGACACCGGCGTCGTCGAGCTGAGCGACCGACGTGATGATGCCGCTGTCTCCGCCGCCGGTCTCCTTGCCCCAGTGGCAGGTCAGGCGCACGTTCGGCGCGAGGAGGACTTCGAGGGTCCGGGCATTGGTGCCGATTCCGCCGTCCGTCTTGGTCCAGTCCGGATTCAGCACGAACGGCGCCAGCTCCTTCGCCCAGTCCCGGGTGTATATGCCGTCACACGACGCTGGAATGATGCTCGGTTCGGGGGTCGGAACCGGCGTCGCTGTCTCGGTGGCGCTCGGTTGCGGCCGAGCTGCGATCGGCGCCGGCCGTTCCGTGAGCGCCACACCGACCGCCGTAATGGCAACGACCGCGACGGCGGCCGCGATTGAGACGAGGGTGAGAACTCGAGCAGATGCGCGCGAACCGGTCATGGCTCAAGTGTGCCTCTGCAGACGCAAAAGCCCCGACCCGCCGAAGGCGAGTCGGGGCTTTTGCATGCACCTACTTAGCTGTAGTTCGAACCACCGAACTCATCGCTCGTGAAGGTGTCGAAGTCGACAAAGCTGAGGTCGGCTTCGCTGTAGAGCGAGTCGTCACCGAAGATGCGGTTCGGGTAGCGCTCGGCCTTGGCCTCGTCGGTTGCCTCGACCGTCGCGTGACGGTACTTGGACAGACCGGTACCAGCCGGGATGAGCTTACCGATGATGACGTTCTCCTTGAGGCCGACGAGCGGGTCGCTCTTGCCCTCCATGGCCGCCTGGGTGAGTACCCGGGTGGTCTCCTGGAACGACGCAGCGGACAGCCACGACTCGGTTGCCAGCGAGGCCTTGGTGATACCCATGACTTCCTGACGACCCGAGGCCGGCGTCTTGCCCGAGGCAACCGCGGAACGGTTGATTTCCTGGTACCGCTGGCGGTCGACGAGCTCGCCCGGAAGCAGCTCGGTTTCGGCGTGGTCGACCACGGTGACCTTGCGGAGCATCTGACGGACGATGACCTCAATGTGCTTGTCGTGAATCGGAACACCCTGCGAACGGTAGACGCCCTGCACGCCATCGACGAGGTACTTCTGGACCGCGCGGACACCCTGCACGCGCAGGACTTCCTTCGGGTCCACGGTGCCTTCGATGAGCTGGGTGCCCGGCTCGACGTGCTCGCCGTCGGTCACGTGCAGCTTGGAACGCTTGAGCACGTTGTAGACGATGGGCTCGTCGCCGTTGTCCGGGGTCAGAATGACCTTGCGCTGCTTGTCGGTCTCGTCGATCGTGATGCGACCGGCGGCCTCGGCAATCGGGGACGCACCCTTCGGGGTACGTGCCTCGAACAGCTCCTGAACACGCGGCAGACCCTGGGTGATGTCGTCGGCGGATGCCGAACCACCCGTGTGGAAGGTACGCATGGTCAGCTGGGTACCGGGCTCACCAATCGACTGTGCGGCGATGATACCGACGGCCTCACCGATGTCGACGAGCTTGCCCGTGGCCAGCGAGCGGCCATAGCACTGCGCGCAGACACCGATGCTCGACTCGCACGTGAGCACCGAGCGAACCTTGATCTCGGTGACGCCGGCAGCGATGAGCTTGTCGATGAGCACGTCACCGACGTCTTCGCCAGCTTCGGCGACAATCTCACCCTTGGCGTTGACGGCTGCGGCCGCAAGCGAACGCGCGAACACCGAGTTCTCGACGTTCGGGTCGCGAACCAGCGAGCCATCGGCTTCGACGGTGGCGATCGGAAGGTCGAGACCCTTGGTCGTGCCACAGTTGTCTTCGCGGATGATGACATCCTGCGAGACGTCCACGAGACGACGCGTGAGGTACCCCGAGTCGGCGGTACGCAGAGCCGTGTCGGCGAGGCCCTTACGCGCACCGTGGGTCGCGATGAAGTACTCGGCGACGGACAGGCCTTCGCGGTAGCTCGAGATGATCGGGCGAGGGATAATCTCACCCTTCGGGTTGTTCACGAGGCCTCGCATACCGGCGATGTTGCGCACCTGCAGCCAGTTACCACGAGCACCCGAGGTGACCATGCGGTTGATGGTGTTGTCCTCAGGGAAGGCCGAACGCATCGCCTCAGCAACCTCGTCGGTCGCCTTGGTCCAAATCTGGATGAGCTCCTGGCGACGCTCAGCGTCGGTCAAAAGACCCTTCTCAAAGTTGTCGACGACCTTCGCGGCCTGCTTCTCGTAGGAACCGACGATGTCCTTCTTGGCGGCCGGGGTGAGGATGTCGCTGAGAGCGACGGTCACGCCCGAGCGGGTGGCCCAGTAGAAGCCAGCATCCTTGACGCGGTCGAGCGTTGCTGCGACCTCGGTCTTGGGGTAGCGCTCCGCGAGGTCGTTGACGATCGCCGAGATCTGGCCCTTGTCGGCCACCGCGTGGACGAACGGGTAGTCCGCCGGAAGCGTCTCGTTGAAGAGGGCGCGACCAAGGGTGGTCTCGACGAGCGTCGTCTCCGGGGTGGCGCCGATCTCGGACACGTAGCCGCTGATGCGGATCTTGACCGGAGCGTTCAGGTCGAGCGAGCCCTGGTCCTTGGCGAGAATCGCCTCGGCAACCGAGGAGAATGCACGACCGGCACCCTCAGCGCCGTCCTTGACGGTGGTGAGGTGGTGCAGGCCGATGATCATGTCCTGCGAGGGCAGGGTGACCGGGCGACCGTCCGACGGCTTCAGGATGTTGTTCGAGGCGAGCATGAGCACGCGAGCCTCGGCCTGAGCCTCAACCGAAAGCGGCAGGTGCACAGCCATCTGGTCACCATCGAAGTCGGCGTTGAACGCGGCACACACGAGCGGGTGCAGCTGAATCGCCTTACCCTCAACGAGCTGCGGCTCGAAGGCCTGGATACCCAGACGGTGCAGGGTGGGGGCGCGGTTCAGCAGAACCGGACGCTCGCGAATGATCTCTTCGAGCACGTCCCACACCTCCGGGTACGAACGCTCAACCTTGCGCTTGGCAGCCTTGATGTTCTGCGAGTGACCCAGATCGATGAGGCGCTTGATCACGAACGGCTTGAACAGCTCGAGCGCCATCTGCTTGGGCAGACCACACTGGTGGAGCTTCAGCTGCGGGCCGACAACGATGACCGAACGGCCCGAGTAGTCGACGCGCTTACCGAGCAGGTTCTGACGGAAACGACCCTGCTTACCCTTGAGCATGTCGCTCAGGGACTTGAGGGCGCGGTTTCCAGTGCCGGTGACCGGACGGCCGCGACGACCGTTGTCGAACAGGGCGTCAACCGCTTCCTGCAGCATGCGCTTTTCGTTGTTCACGATGATCTCGGGAGCACCGAGGTCGAGCAGACGACGCAGACGGTTGTTGCGGTTGATGACACGACGGTAGAGGTCGTTGAGATCGGAGGTCGCGAAGCGGCCACCGTCGAGCTGCACCATCGGGCGCAGCTCCGGCGGGATAACCGGAACGACATCGAGCACCATTGCCGCCGGCGAGTTGCCGGTGGTCAGGAACGAGTTGACGACCTTGAGTCGCTTGATGGCGCGGATCTTCTTGGCACCCTTGCCCTCGGCAATCTGCAGGTGCAGCTCTTCAGCCGCGGCAGCGAGGTCGAAGGTTTCCAGACGACGCTTGATCGCCTCGGCACCCATGTGCGCTTCGAAGTAGGAACCGTAGCGGTCCTGGAGCTCGTGGAAGACCGAGTCCTCGGGCTTGAGCTCGCCGACCTTGAGGCCACGGAACTCGTCCCAGACGCGCTCGAGGTGAGCAATCTGGTCGTCGGCCGACTTGCGGGTCGCAGCCATCTCCTTGTCGGAGGCAGCTTCGGCCTTCTTCTTGGCGTCGCTCTTGGCGCCCTCGGCCTCGAGCTTGGCGAGCTCGTCTTCCTTGCGCTTCATGAGGTCCGCGATGCGAGCATCGCGCTGCTTCGCGATGGTGTCGATTTCGAGGCGAAGCTCGTTCTCGAGACCCGGCATGTCCTCGTGGCGGCCGTCTTCGTCAACGTCGATGACCATGTAGGCGGCGAAGTAGATGACCTTCTCGAGGTCCTTCGGCGCCATGTCGAGGAGGTAACCGAGTCGACTCGGCACACCCTTGAAGTACCAAATGTGCGTGACCGGAGCGGCGAGCTCGATGTGGCCCATGCGCTCGCGGCGCACCGAGGACTTGGTGACCTCAACGCCACAGCGCTCACACACGATGCCCTTGAAGCGGACACGCTTGTACTTGCCACAGGAGCATTCCCAGTCACGGCTCGGACCGAAGATCTGCTCACCGAACAGACCGTCCTTCTCGGGCTTGAGGGTGCGGTAGTTGATGGTTTCGGGCTTCTTGACCTCGCCGTACGACCACTTGCGGATGTCATCCGCGGTGGCCAGGCCGATCCGAAGGGCGTCAAATGGAGTTGCGTCGAGCACTGTTCTGTTCTCCTACGTTCAGTTCTCTAGATTCGGACCGGCTTAGATCTCGTCGATTGACGTAGATTCGAAGCGGGTGGAGATGTTGATGCCGAGCTCTTCCGCGGTGCGGTAGGCCTCGTCATCGGTGTCGCGGAGGCTCATCACGGTGCCATCAGCCGAGAGGACCTCGACGTTCAAGCAGAGCGACTGCATTTCCTTCATGAGCACCTTGAAGCTTTCGGGGATGCCCGGCTCCTGGATGTTCTCGCCGCGAACGATGGCCTCGTAGACCTTGACACGACCGAGAATGTCGTCGGACTTGATGGTCAGGAGCTCCTGCAGTGCGTAGGCCGCACCGTAGGCTTCGAGCGCCCACACTTCCATCTCACCGAAGCGCTGGCCACCGAACTGCGCCTTACCACCGAGCGGCTGCTGGGTGATCATGGAGTAGGGGCCGGTCGAACGAGCGTGGATCTTGTCGTCGACGAGGTGGTGCAGCTTCAGGATGTACATGTAGCCGACCGAGACCGGGTACGGGAACGGCTCACCCGAGCGGCCATCGAAGAGCTGAGTCTTGCCGCTCGAGTCGATGAGACGCTCACCGTCGCGAGTCGGAAGCGTCGAGTCGAGCAGACCGGCGATTTCCTCCTCGAACGCACCGTCGAACACCGGGGTCGCAACCTTGGTGCCCGGGGCAGCTTCGCGGGCCTCCTGCGGCAGGCTGGCAGCCCACTCCGGGTTGCCCTCGACCTTCCAACCCTGCTTGGCGACCCAACCAAGGTGGGTCTCGAGGACCTGACCGAAGTTCATACGACCGGGGATACCGAGCGGGTTGAGGACGACGTCAACCGGGGTGCCGTCCGCGAGGAACGGCATGTCTTCGACCGGGAGAATCTTGGCGATAACACCCTTGTTGCCGTGACGGCCAGCGAGCTTGTCACCCTCGGTGATCTTGCGCTTCTGAGCGATGTAGACCACGACGCGCTGGTTGACGCCCGAGCCGAGCTCGTCGTCGCCGTCCTGTGCGTCGAAGACCTTGACACCGATGATGGTGCCCTGCTCACCGTGCGGAACCTTGAGCGAGGTGTCGCGAACTTCGCGGCTCTTCTCGTTGAAGATGGCGCGGAGCAGGCGCTCCTCAGCGGACAGCTCGGTTTCACCCTTCGGGGTGACCTTGCCGACGAGGATGTCGCCGGGGCGAACCTCGGCGCCGATGCGGATGATGCCGCGCTCGTCGAGGTCCTTGAGCATTTCCGGGCTCACGTTCGGAAGGTCACGCGTGATTTCTTCCTTGCCGAGCTTGGTGTCGCGAGCGTCAACTTCGTATTCCTCGATGTGAATCGAGGAGAGCACGTCATCCTTGACCAGGTTCTGGCTCAGGATGATGGCGTCTTCGAAGTTGTGACCCTCCCACGGCATGAACGCAACGAGCAGGTTCTTGCCGAGCGCGAGCTCGCCCTGGTCGGTCGCGGGACCGTCAGCGATGACCTGTCCGGCCTCGATGCGGTCGCCGGCGTTGACGATGACGCGGTGGTTGTACGAGGTGCCCTGGTTTGAACGCTCGAACTTGCGCAGGTAGTAGGTCTTGGTGCCGCCCTCATCGAGCTGAACCGTGACGTAGTCAGCGGACACCTCAGAGACCACACCGGCCTTGTCGGCGGTGAGCACATCACCGGCGTCAATAGCGGCGAAGCCTTCCATACCGGTACCGACGAGCGGGCTGTCGCTGCGGAGCAACGGAACCGCCTGACGCTGCATGTTCGCACCCATGAGGGCGCGGTTTGCGTCGTCGTGCTCGAGGAACGGAATAAGCGAGGTCGCGACCGAGACCATCTGGCGGGGCGAAACGTCCATGTAGTCGATTTCTTCCGCGTGGAAGAGGTCGACTTCGCCGTCGGCGCCGCGGCGGCCAAGAACGCGCGACTCGGTGAACGAGCCGTCCTTGTTGAGCGGAGCGTTGGCCTGAGCCACGATGTGCTCGGCCTCCTCCATGGCGGTGAGATAGTCGATCTGGTCGGTGACCTTGCCCTTGACGACCTTGCGGTACGGGGTCTCGATGAAACCAAAGGAGTTGATGCGCGCGAACGAGGCGAGCGAACCAATCAGACCAATGTTCGGACCTTCGGGAGTCTCGATCGGGCACATGCGGCCGTAGTGCGAGTAGTGCACGTCGCGAACCTCAACGCCCGCGCGGTCACGCGAGAGACCACCCGGGCCCAGCGCCGAGAGACGACGCTTGTGGGTGAGACCCGCGAGCGGGTTGTTCTGGTCCATGAACTGCGAGAGCTGGCTGGTACCGAAGAACTCCTTGATCGCCGCAACCACCGGGCGGACGTTGATGAGCGTCTGCGGGGTGATGGCCTCGATGTCCTGGGTGGTCATGCGCTCACGGACGACGCGCTCCATGCGCGACAGACCGGTGCGGACCTGGTTCTGGATGAGCTCGCCAACGGCACGGATGCGACGGTTGCCGAAGTTGTCGATGTCGTCGGTGGTGAGACGAATGTCGACCTTCTTGCCGTCGCGCTTGCCGGCGATGGTGGACTGCTCGCTGTGCAGGGCAACCAGGTACTTGATGGTCGCGACAATGTCGTCGACGGTCAGCACCGAGTCGGTAAGCGGAGCGTCCACGCCGAGCTTGGCGTTCAGCTTGTAGCGGCCGACCTTTGCGAGGTCGTAGCGCTTCGCGTTGAAGTAGAAGTTGTCGAGAAGTGCACGCGCAGCTTCAGCGGCAACCTGCTCTCCCGGGCGCAGCTTGCGGTAGATGTCCTTGAGCGCCTCTTCCTTGGTGAGGATGTTGTCCTTCTCGAGGGTGAGGGCGATCGACTCGAAACCGGCGAACTCCTTGAGGATGTCTTCGCTGGTGAGGCCGAGGGCCTTGAGGAAGACGGTGACCGACTGCTTGCGCTTGCGGTCGATGCGAACGCCGACCTGGTCACGCTTGTCGATTTCGAACTCAAGCCAGGCACCGCGGCTCGGAATGATGCGGGCCGAGTAGACGTCCTTGTCGCTGTTCTTCTCGGGGGTGCGCTCGAAATACACGCCCGGCGAACGAACGAGCTGGGACACGACGACACGCTCGGTGCCGTTGATGACGAAGGTGCCCTTGGGGGTCATGAGCGGGAAGTCACCCATGAACACCGTCTGGGTCTTGATTTCGCCCGTGGTGTGGTTCATGAACTCGGCCTCGACATAGAGCGGAGCGGAGTAGGTCTTGCCCTTTTCCTTGCACTCGTCGATGGTGTACTTCGGCGGCTCGAGCTCGGGGTGCGCGAACGAGAGCTGCATGGTCTCGTTCAAGTCCTCAATCGGCGAAATCTCCTCGAAGATTTCGTCGAGACCGGTGGTCTCGGGAAGGTCTTGGCGACCGGCCTTTTTGGCCTCGGCCAGACGCGCCTTCCAGGCGTCGTTTCCGACGAGCCAGTCAAAGCTCTCGGTCTGCAGTGCAAGCAGATCGGGAACCGTGAGGGTGTCGGTGATCTTGGCGAAGGACAGACGCGATGCGCCTCGTCCGTTCTTGGGGGTGGGCGTTGATGCGTTGCGCGCAGCAGCCAAGGGAGTACCTCCGTGGGCCGAAAGGCCGTTGGTCCGAGCAGGATGGACGCACCCTGGAACCGAACGAAACTCCAGGCCAGCGGGTGGGCTGTAGGGAGTCCTGGTGCCGACCGCAATATGAAGGCACACCTGTTCCAAGGCGCAAAGTACCAATATAGGCCGAGACGATAACGATTGTCTAGTCGGTTCTTGACCTCGTCAGAAATTCGATGGATAATCCCGGGCCGCAGCTAGAGTGAGGTCGTGGCAGAACGGACCCTGAGCGTGAGCGGCCTGCGGGCGAGCTTCGCCTCATCCCGGCACGAACCGTCCCTCTGGACACTCGAGGTCGACGGCACGCCACAATCACAAGTGGATGCGCACGACCCGCGCACCCTGCACTTTGAATATGTGCGCCGCATCGGATTTGCGCTCGACACCATCGGCACCCCCGGCGCTCCCATCACCGCGGTTCACCTCGGCGCGGGTGCCCTCACGCTCCCCCGATACGTCGAGGCAACCCGACCGGGATCGCGCCAACAAGTGGTCGAAATCGAACCCGAGCTCATTGAGCTCGTCCGCTCCGAACTGCCCCTTCCCGCGCGCGCAAACATTCGCGTTCGAATGGGTGATGCCCGGTCCGTCCTCGGGAAACTCCCGTCGGGGCTCACGGGAGCGGTCGACGCCATCGTGATCGACATTTTCGCTGGGGCCCAAACACCGGCGCACGTGACGAGTCGGGAGTTCTACGCCGAGACGGTGCGACTTCTGGCTCCCGGAGGACTCGTGCTCGTGAACGTCGCCGACGGTGACCGGCTCGCATTCGCCCGCAACCAGGTTGCGACCGTTCGAGACCTCTTCCCCGAGGTCGCGGCTATCGCGAACACCACACTCCTGAAAGGCCGCAGATTTGGGAATGTCGTGATCATCGCGGGGCGGCAGCCACTTCCCAACGCTCAATTGCAACGCGCCATTGCCGGGGACATGTTTCCCGCGAAGCTCGTGCACGGCGGCGAGCTCGACACGTTTGTTTCCGGTGCGCGAATCGTCCGCGATACGGACGCGGTCGACTCCCCCCTGCCGGGACGCTCAATCTTCATCGCGCGCTAATCGAATGCAATATGAAAGCGCACTCCGCCGAGTGTCGACCCCGACGACGGCGAACCGCCTGCGACGATGAGCCGGTGAGTGACCTGCAGCGAATCGAAACCTGGGCGCAAGCCCTCATTCGACTGCACCTCGACTCGAGCTGGAGCTTTGGCTTCGATTCCGCAAAGCGGCGCGTCGGTGCCTGCCATTACGCCTCTCGACGCATCACCGTCTCGCGATACTTCGTCCCGCTGCTCGACGATGACGACATTCATCAGACCCTCCTGCACGAAGTCGCGCACGCACTCTGCGGGCCCGAAGCCGGTCATGGTTCGCGTTGGCAGTCGACCGCGCGCGATCTGGGCTACGTGGGCGGTACCCGACACGATGGCCCGGCCGCGAACGCGGTTGCCCCGTGGATTGGCCGGTGCCCAAACGGGCACGAGGTGTTTCGCTTCCGCGCGCCCAACCGCGACACGAGTTGCGGCAAGTGTGCCCGCGGCTTTGACCGCGCATTCCTGCTTCGGTGGGAGTATCGAGAGATTACGAGCGCCGAGCGCCGTGCCGCCCGCGCGGGTTAGATCGCCTGAGTGCCGGCCCGTTCACTATGAAACGACGATCTCTTTCCAGAAGCACACGTAACCCGTGAAGTCTCGTCCAGCCCGATCGATTGCGCCCGGGAGCGGCGCGAGATAGGCCCACGCCCGGTCGGCCAACCGATCGCCAGCGACCTCGACGTGGTAGTACTGGCAGTCACCTTTCCACGGGCAGGTGTACGGGGTCACGCTTCGTGAAAGTACGCCCGTCCGAACCGCATTCGGCGGGAAATAGACGTTGCCTTCGAGGTGGATGACGTCGTCGTCGGGTGCTTCGGCAAGGATCTCACCATTGAGGGTTGCTCGCATGGTTCGAGTGTGCCAGAGCGAACGCGCGAAGTCGGCTATGACGCGGCGGAATCAGCGTCGAGCTCGAGTGCTTCGCGAACCGCGTCGACGCCGAGCCGCTCGGCGGCCATCCGACCGTCGGTGGATGCGCCAAGCAAGTGACGCCGAACCGGGGCAATCCCGAGCCACGCGGAGGCAGCGAGAGCGGCTTCCGGAGAGGTGTGGTCGATGCCGAGTTCGGTCAGAGCATCCACGAGGGCGCCGGCAACCGCGAGGTTTGCCACCGCGAGCGCACCCTCGTGCTGGCTCGGCGCGACCCGCACCACGACCGAGGTTCGAGCGTTGCGGCGCTCTTGTTCTGCGAGGATGGCGCGCGCAACTGCGCCGCGATTGCGGAGGGTTACGAGCCGTGCACCCTGGGGAGCATCGTGCAGCTGGAACGCATCTGCCCAGCATTCGATGTCGGCGTTCACGCTGGCGTCGGTTCCCGAGCTGAGTCGAACTTGATACTGCGATTGCGTGTGCGGCACGAAGTGAGCCTATCCGGCGTAGGCTCGCGGCATGAGAGTGCTGCTGAAACTGCGACTCGATTGTGAGCCGGACACGGTTTGGGACAAGCTCCACGATCCGAGCGTGTTCGCCCAGGTCATGGCGCCACTCATGACGGCCCAGTCGAAAGAAGTCGGGGGGTTCCCTCCGCGTTGGCTTCCCGGCGAGCATGTCATTGCACTCAAGCTCTTCGGACTCATCCCGGTTGGGCGCCAGTCCGTGCGGCTGAGTGAGCGAAACGGAACGGCGTCGGGAATCCGCGTGCTTCGCGATACGGGAATTGGGCTGAGCGGACCGCTCGCGATGATGACCGGCTGGGACCACCGGATGGCGCTCTCGGAAACGAGCGATGGTCGCACGCTGTATCGCGATCAGCTGCGGGTCCGGGCGGGGTGGTTGACCCCGCTCGCCTGGCCCGGTCTGTGGCTGTTTTGGCAGTGGCGTGGCCGCCAGTTGCGCCGCTTCGCGAGCGACTGGTAGCCGGGTTCTCCACACCCTTTTGCGGCCGATTTGGTGCGACGCCCGAACGGTCGTACGCTCAGGCCATGAGCACTCTTCACGATGTTGACGTCGTCATTCGACCGGTTCGCGACACCGACCTCGAGGCTCTGGGCCGCGTGCACGCCCGATGCTGGCACCAGACCTACGACCACCTCATTTCGGAGGCCGCGCTGGCGAACCTGTCGCCCCGCCGTATCGCAGAGCTCTGGAGCCACTGGCTGCAGCAGGGCGAGGAATTCCACCAGTTTGCCGCCCTCGTCGATGGTGAGATTGTCGGCTTCGTCGGCTCGGGCCCGGCTCGTGACGCGGACGCGCCGCGGGAGCGCGAACTGTATTTCATCTACCTGCTCGAGGATTTCCAGGGCACCGGCATCGGGCAGAAACTGTTCGACGCGGTGTGCGGCAGCAACCCCGGGTATCTGTGGGTCGCCAAAGACAACCCGCGCGCGCACCGCTTTTATGAGCGCAATGGCTTTGCGCTCGACGGCGCCGAGCAAATACACCCGTTCCTCGGCGAGGAAATCGAAGAGGTTCGATTCGTTCGCTAACCGGTGCGCTTAGCGCAACCGACCCATGGCGGCCAGCGCCTGCTGGACGAGGAGCTCTCGGCCACCCTCCATTTCGCTCGCGACTGCTTCGCTGAGCGCCTCGTGCGGGGTCATCCAGGTCACTTCGAGCGCGTCTTGTCGCGGCTGGCAGGTGCCGGTGACGGGAACGACGTACACGAGCGAAACGGCATGCTGGCGGTCGTCACTGAACGGGCCGAGCCCGGGCATGGGGAAGTATTCGGCGACGCTCACCGGAACCGGGCTTGTGGGGAGCAGGGGGAAGGCCATTGGGCCGAGGTCTTTTTCGAGGTGACGGAAGAGCGCGTCGCGCACGGTTTCGCCGTACATGACGCGGCCTGAAACCAGCGAGCGCGTCATCTCACCGGTGGGGGTTGCTCGGAGGAGCAGGCCTACCTCGGTGACAATGCCGAGCCCGTCGACTCGGACCGGCACCGCCTCAACGTAGAGGAGTGGGAGCCGGCGCCGAACTTCAGCGAGTTCGATATCGCTGAGCCATCCCGCGTTGGTGTGCGGCACACCCTCGTTCTCGGGCGTCCAGTCGGGATCGGGAGTGCGCACTGACATACCGGTATTCTGGCGGCACACGCCGCTGCGCGGTGAACAACGCGCCACTGCGAAGGAATGGGACATGACGCAACTCTCTGCGGATGCAGCCGTCTGGCTCTCGAGCGACTCCCCGCAGGCGCCCCTCGCGCTCCTTCTCCACGGCTACGGATCGAACGAACGAGACCTCGCCGGGCTGGCCCCCTCCCTCCCGTCAACCTTTCGCTATGTCGCGTTGCGCGCACCCCTCGCCGTGCAGACCGGTTGGTCGTGGTTCCCGCTGAGTGTGGCGGGCGGCCGCATCGCAGCGACTGGTGGCCGCGATGCGGCGCGGGAGGTGGCGCGCTGGGCGGTCGCTGCGGATGTGCAACCGGTGGGCGCCATCGGGTTTTCTCAGGGCGGAGCGTTGACGCTCGAGCTCCTGCGAGAAGGGGTCATACCGAGCCTGCAGTGGGGCGCCGTGCTGTCGGGCTTCGTGCTCGAGGGCGAGCCAGATGATTCTGGAATCGACCCGCGTGACAGCGCGTTGTCGAACCGCCGACCCCCGGTGTTTTGGGGTCGTGGCGACGCCGACCCGGTGGTTTCACCGGAGCTCGTGGGGCGCACGCTGGAGTGGTTGCCGGCACACTGCGACGCCCGAATTGAGCTGTACCCGGGTCTGTCTCACTCGGTCTCGGCTGTGGAGCTGAGCGACCTGTCCGAGTGGCTTTCCGAGCGGGCGATGTGATGCAACTCACCTACGTTGAGGGCGCGAGCCCCGATAAGTGGCTTCGAGTGTGGCGCGAACGCCACCCGCGGAATCCGATGCGTGCTGTCCGAGTGCCGGAATCGGAGCAGCTCCGCGCGCTCGAAGAAGGTTCAGCAGACCTGGCAATCGTGCGCGTGGTCGACCAGGCAGCGCTCGCACGTCTGCAAGCGACGCAGTTTGCGGTCGAGTTGTATCGCGAACGCACCGTCGCCGTGCTTTCTCGGGATCACGAGCTCGCCGAGTTCGAGGCTCTGGACCTCGCCGACTTTGATGATGTGCCTCGCACGCCGAACCAGGCGACCGTCGAGGATACCCTCGCGGTGACAGCGGCGGGCGTCGGTGTGTGCATCGTGCCGATGTC
>DATGWF010000069.1:0-2624 GCA_035299585.1 Microbacteriaceae bacterium | reverse complement strand
CAAGCTGGTCGTACTCACCGATGTTGAGGGCTTGTATCGGGAGTGGCCGAACCGTGATTCGCTCGTCTCGAGCATCGAAGTTGCCGAGTTACGCTCGCTCTTACCCGCACTCGAGTCCGGCATGATTCCGAAGATGGCTGCCTGCGTTGAGGCCGTTGAAGGGGGTGTGGCGAAAGCTGCCATCATCGATGGTCGAGTGCCGCACTCGATTTTGCTCGAAATTTTCACGCAATCCGGTTCAGGGACCGAGGTTGTCGCGACCGGAGGAGCCCAATGACCCGTCACTTCTTACGCGACGATGACCTCAGCCCGGCCGAACAACGCGAGGTGTTGGATCGTGCCCGCGCGCTGAAGGCGGATCGTTTTTCGGCCAAGCCGCTTGCGGGGCCGCAAACTGTCGCGGTCATCTTCGACAAGACCTCCACGCGCACGCGAGTGTCGTTTGCGACCGGTATTGCCGACCTCGGTGGGGTGCCCCTCATCATCGACTCCGGTTCCTCGCAACTCGGCGCGAAGGAGTCCGTTGCGGATACGGCACGCGTGCTCGAACGTCAGGTTGCGGCAATCGTGTGGCGAACCTTCTCTCAGTCCGGTCTTGAAGAGATGGCCGACGGAACTCGGGTCCCGGTCATCAATGCGCTTTCAGACGACTTTCATCCCTGCCAAATCCTCGCCGACCTGCAGACCATCGCCGAGCACAAGGGCGAACTTGCCGGACTCACGATTGCCTACGTCGGTGACGCAGCAAACAACATGGCGCACTCATATGCGCTCGGCTGCGCGACCGCGGGCATGCACATCCGAATCGCCGGCCCCGCGAGCCACCATCCGGACGACGCGATTCTCAGCGATGCTGTCGCGAGGGCAGCCCAGACTGGCGGTTCAGTGTGGGTCGGAACTGATGCGTGCGAAGCCGTCGCCGGAGCCGATGTTGTCGTCACCGACACTTGGGTGTCGATGGGTCAAGAGGGCGAGAAGGCGCAGCGTCTCGCGCTCTTCGCTCCGTACCAGGTCAACGCGGAACTCATGGCCCTCGCACGCGAGGACGCAATCTTCTTGCACTGCCTCCCGGCGTATCGCGGATATGAGGTGAGCGCTGACGTGCTCGACGGTCCGCAGAGTGTGATTTGGGATGAGGCTGAAAATCGACTGCATGCCCAGAAGGCCCTTCTCGACTGGCTATTGGAGCGAAACGCATGAGTGCTCACACGAACGAAGGTGCACTGTGGGGTGCGCGTTTTGCCGGGGGTCCAGCCCCCGAGCTCGCCCGACTGAGTCGCTCCACGCACTTTGACTGGCAGCTCGCTCCCTTCGACCTCGCGGGTTCGCGAGCGCACGCGCGAGCGTTGCAACGTGCCGGCTACCTCACCGACATCGAGCTCATCGACATGCTTGCAGGACTTGACGCCGTCGAGCGCGATTGGGCTTCGGGCGCCCTCCAACCGACCCCGGCGGACGAGGACGTGCATGGCGCGCTCGAGGCAGCCTTGATTGCCAAGGTGGGTGCACCGCTCGGCGGTAAGTTGCGTGCTGGCCGCAGCCGGAACGACCAGATCGCGACGCTCGTCCGGATGTACCTCCGAGAGCATGCCGCGGTCATCGCGCGCGATATTCGCCACCTCATTGATGCCCTCGTCGCGCAATCCGAGGCGCACCCAGACGCCATCATGCCGGGCCGTACCCATCTGCAGCATGCCCAGCCCGTGCTGCTCGCGCACCACATGCTCGCGCACGCTTGGGCGTTGCTTCGAGACATCGAGCGTCTTCGTGACTGGGGAGTGCGTGCGACCGAGTCGCCCTACGGCTCGGGCGCGCTCGCCGGGTCGACCTTGGGACTCGACGCCGAGAGCATCGCCACGGAGCTCGGCTTCGCTCGAGTGGCGGACAACTCAATGGACGCGACGGCCAGCCGCGACGTCGTTGCCGAGTTCGCCTTCATCACCGCTCAAATCGGCGTCGATGTTTCCCGCATTGCCGAGGAGTTCATTCTCTGGAACACCAAGGAGTTCGGTTTCGTCACGCTCGACGATGGGTATTCCACCGGCTCGTCGATCATGCCGCAAAAGAAGAACCCCGATATTGCGGAGCTCGCTCGGGGCAAGGCGGGCCGACTCATCGGAAATCTGTCCGGATTGCTTGCCACGCTCAAGGCGCTCCCGCTCGCCTACAATCGCGACCTCCAGGAAGACAAAGAGCCGGTATTCGATTCGGTCGAGACGCTTGAGGTCTTGCTTCCCGCGTTTACGGGAATGGTCGAGACCGCCCGGTTCCACACCGATCGCATGGCGGAGTTGGCGCCGCAAGGGTTCTCGCTTGCAACAGATGTTGCCGAATGGCTCGTGAAGCAACATGTTCCATTCCGCGAAGCGCACGAGATCACCGGGGCGCTCGTTCGACTGGCAGAGACCGTCGGCGCGGAACTCGGTGACCTCGACGACGCACAACTCCGCGCGGTTGATGAGCGCCTTACTCCCGAGGTCCGGGCGGTTTTGAGTGTCGAGGGGTCGGTGGCGAGTCGCACCGGCATCGCCGGCACGGCTCCATCGAGTGTGGCGGCCCAGCGCGAGCGGTTACTCGCGCGACTTGCTGTGCTCGGCTGACGCATATGACCGTCGTCGGAGCCG